>DATAEK010000324.1:0-10725 GCA_036258055.1 Vicinamibacterales bacterium | reverse complement strand
GGTGCTAGGGTGCGAACGTGCCAGGGTGCTGAACGGGGATGCGCGCCGTCTAGCGGTCGGGCACTTTCACGACATGCAGATCGATGCTCTTGCGATCGTCCTCGAGTAGTGACGCGCTCGGCGACTTTCGAGAGTGCAGTGAACTGTCCGTCGTCGAGGTCGAACAGCGGGTAGTCGCAGCGATGCAGTACTCGCCCTCACGCCGGCCGGTCAGCTTGAACGCGCAGCCCGCGTCGACAGCACGACTTCGAGCCCTTCGCCGGTCTTGAACTCGGTCGGGACGTCGGTGATGTCGTTCCCCTTGTAGCGCACGGCCTTCAGGTTCCACCCACGCGGAAAGTTGAACGGCGAGCTCCACCTTCTTGCCGATCTGACCGTATGCCATCGAGTTCGGCGGGGCGCCGTATTGCTGGCCGAGATACCAGACCTTGAATTCGCCGGCGCTGGCCCCAACAACGGCTTGACGCATCCACGTACGATCGATCCGCTGGAGGTCCGGGCTCATAACGGCGACCATCATCCGCTCGAGCGGCTGGCCTGTTCAGCGTCCGTCACGCGCCGCGAATCACCGCGGTTCCGTCCTTGATCGTGCCGCTCGACGTGGGATCGCGCGCCGGCTGAACTGGTACTCGCGGCGTGACAGTTTTCCTGCGTAAGGGCGATCAACGCGCACATGATCAAGTGTTGCATCGCCGCTACCTCTTGACGTTCAGACCGGCATCAGCACCTTGCACCCTGCACCGGCACCCTTGCACGTTGCAACATGCACGCTGCACCCTGCACGAGCACCCTGCGCGCTGCACCCTGAACCCTGAACGATTCAGTGTTCACTTCGCATCCACCTTCCGGCCCACGTCGAGGTTGTCGTGGTTCATGATCGCGTTCAGCACCAGCGCATAGCTGCCCTGGGTTTCACCGCGCCAGATCGGGTTGTTCGAGAAGAGCACGACGTGTCCCTTCTCGACGGGGACGTCGATGACCATCGGCCGCTGGGCGATCTCCGTGCCTGCGTCGAGTAGTCCGGAGACGAGAAGCTCGCGGGCATCGCTGTAGCGGAGCACCACGCGTGGACGCTGCGCCGGCGGGATGATGTTGACGCCGTTGCGGAGCTGTTCCTCGCGAATCGGCGCCGCCTGCCATGGATCCACACGAGGTTCCTCGGGCAGCGGCTCTGACGGCGGACGTCCTTGGGGCTGATCCGGTTCGTCGATGGTTCCGCGACCGGTCGCACGCCGCGGCTCGCCGCTTGCAGCGCCGCGTCCGCCGCGGCCGCCGACCATGCTGCTGACGCCGAAGATCGGGCCGTCGAAGGCGTAGATCGCCAGGTTGTCCTCGAAGCCGTAGGCGATCGGGCTGGAGCCGTCCACGAGCTTCGAGCGGAGCACCGCACCCGTCACTTTGAGCCGCTGCGCCGGCGTCACCGACACGCCAGGCGTGAGGCCGAACTGCACGGCGAAAGCCGCCGTGTCATCCACGGTGATGAACACGCCACCTTCGCGGATGAACTTCTGCAGGTTCTCCATGCCTTCCCAGCCCATGCCGGGTCGGATATCGTCGGTCGAATCCTCCTTCCCGATGTTCGGCGTCAATTCAGTCGTCTTCCACGGGATCGGGTTGCCGTACAGCGGCATGCCCGAGATGATCGCCTGGCCCGAGCCGCGGCTGACCGGCGGGAAGAGGATGACGTCGTACTTCGAGCGAAGGTCTGGATCCTTCGTCAGGTCCTGCGTGCTGATGTAGGTGAACGGCACGGCGAGCTGGTCCAGCGTCAGTCGCCACCAGCCCTCGTCCTGGGTGTTGATCCAGGTGTGCATCAGCGCGATCCGCGCCGCACGCGCCGGGTGCGTCTTGACCGTCGGCGCAGATCCGAGGGCATGGACCTGCAAGCCAAGCTCGGTCGCTGCCTTGCCGAGGTCGGTGGCGCTGACGTTGCGGACGATGAACGAGCCGCGGACGAACTTCTGACCGTTCGACTCGAACGAATCTTCCGCCACATCGAACTGCGCATCCTTGAACCGGTAGCGCAAGGTTGCCAGCGACGGATCCGCGTTGTGGTTGATTGCGAAGACGCTACCGGTGCCGGTCACGCTCCCGGGCGCCTTGAGCTCTCCCTTCACCATCTCGACCGGCGCGTCGAGCACCTTCATGTCGGTGACGCGAACGACCTTCACGTTGAAGAGCTCGCCAAACGTCCAGCCAGTGTCGTCGTACGGATTGCGCTGCGGATCGTCGGGCGCCCAGTACTGATAGTCGAGCAGCGTGTCGGCGATCCGGCTGTACGGCTGATCCATCCGGACGACATAGGTGCCGGCGGGGAAGGTCCGCGTCTCGGGCGGCGCGTCCTTGGCATTCGCGCCAGGACGCTCCTGTGCGGGGCGGTCCTGACCATCCGATCCCTGAACGCTCGGTCCGCGCTCGCCGTTACTCGGCGCATCGTTCGTCAGCTGGCGGTTCGGTCGCTTTTTTCCCGGAATCGTGACCGTGAACGGCGCCGTCGCACGCGAGATCTCGCAGCCCTGGAGCTGCAGGATGCGCAGCAGATCCGCCTGTGGTCCGGGGCGTGGATCGTCACCGGGGAACACGTAGGCAGCAGGCCCTTCGGTCTTCGGCTTGAGGATCGACCGCTTGCTCTTCAGATAGAAATTCTTCAGGAAGAGGTTCTTGTTGTCGGCGAAGTGATTGAGCGAGACGAGCAGCCCGGTCTCTTCGTAGTTGTTGTTGTTTCGCTGGGACCATTTGGCCTTCGGGAGCGGCGGGTTCTGTTTGTACCAGGTGCGCGCCGTCTCATTGGGCCCGAGCGTGCGCTCCAGTGTGTCGGCGCCGCCGTTTCCGAACGTCTCGTAGAGACGGCTGATCCCGTTGTGCGTGGCGGCGATGAACATGAGGTAACCCGGTGTCCAGGTGTCGAACGTGCCGTGGGTGAAGACGCCCGGCATTCCGAACTTCGTCATCTCGGAGACGTTGTTCCACCCGATCATCTGCCACTCGTCGGTCAGGATCGGATCGAGCCACGCGTTGTACGGGCCGTCGCCGACGGTGTTGTCGTAGAGGTAGGCGACTGATTCGTGGAGGTCGTGGAGGACCTGCGCTTTCCACTCGACGTAGGTGTTGAGCACGTTTCGCGTCAGCGCCAGCGTGAGCGCCATCGCGTCACGATTGTTGTCGTGCGCGACGTACTTGCCCCAGTAGAGCGTGCCGGGCCAGTTCTTCCCAGGATTTGCGAGATGCCAGCGGTAGATGTCCACATGGCGGTCACGGCCGTCCACTTCGACGATCGGCGTGATCAGCGTGACCAGACGGTTGCGAATCTTCTGGATGTACGGGCTTTCGTCGACGGCCAGCCGGTACACGAGCTCCATGAGCGCCGTCGGAGCGCCAGTCTCCGGCGAATGGATAGTTCCGGTGATGTAGTAGACCGGCACCGACTGGTCGACGAGCTTGTCGGCCTCGGCGTCGTTCATGCTAATCGTGCGCGGGTCTGCCAGCCTGGCGAGACGCCCGCGATTCTCCTCGAGCTTGGCGAGGTTCGCTTCCGAGGAGACCGCGACGGCGATCATCTCGCGCCCTTCCTCGGTCTTCCCGATCGAGTACACCTTCACTCTCGGGCTGGCCTTCTCGACCATCCGCATGTACCGGTAGACCTCGTGCGAGTAGGGCAGCTTTCCAGGTGCGCCGGCGACGTCGCCGAGGACGGCCTGCGGTGTCGGCACGGTCTTCGACGCCGGCAGATAGTCCACCAGCGGTGACGTGAAGTAGGGCGCCGTCGTGTATTCCTTGATCTTCTGGGTATACGCCTCGTCCACGGGCTGCTTCGGATCCCGCGCGTAGGGATTCGACGGAGACTGAGCGAAGGCATTGGCCGCCGCCGCGGCCCACAGCGCGCACACGAGCGCGTACCGGCAGATACGTGTCATCAAAGTTGCCTCAGTAGACGAAAAGGGAACGCGATCGCAGCCGTCGAACGCGAATGCCGCGACCGCGACAAGGTGACCGGTCGCCGCGAAGCAGCGATACGTGCATGAAGATTGTAGTGGATTTGGCCCGGAGGATGAGCGATCAGCCTTCAGATCGTGTGGCGGCAGGCGCCACCGGGACCGGGACCTGATCGGCGGCCGGAAGTCCCATGATGACTTTGAGCTCGTCTGCCTCGATGACTTCCTTTTCGAGCAGGCGGTGCGACAGATCGTCGAGGATCTGGCGGTGTTCGAGAATCACGCGCCGGGCCGTTTCGTGGGCCTCGGTCAGAATGCGCTTCACCTCGGCGTCAATCATGAGCGCGGTCTCCTCGGCGTAATTCCCGCGCTCCGACACGAACGGCAGCTCGAGGAACGCCGAGCGCTTGTGGCCGTTGTAGTTCACCGCGCCCAGGGCGTCACTCATGCCGAACTCCGTCACCATCGCACGTGCGATATCGGTCGCACGCTGGAGATCGTTCTGCGCTCCCGTGGAGATCTCCTTGAAGGCGATCTCCTCTGCGCTGCGGCCGCCGAGCAACACCGACAGCTGACTCTGCAGATCCTGACGCGTCATCAGGTAGCGATCTTCGAGCGGCAGCTGCATGGTGTAGCCGAGCGCGCCGAAGCCCCTTTGCACGATCGAGATCTTGTGCACCGGATCGAGGCCGGGAAGCACGCTCGCCACGATCGCGTGCCCGGATTCGTGGTAGGCGACGATGCGGCGCTCCTTGTCGGACATGACCCGCTTCTTCTCGAGGCCGGCGATGACGCGGTCGATCGCCTCGTCGAAGTCCTTCATCTCGACGGCGGTCTTGTCCCGGCGCGCGGCGAGCAGTGCCGCTTCGTTCACGAGGTTCGCGAGATCGGCGCCGGCGAAGCCCGCCGTCCGCGCCGCGATGACCTTGAGGTCGACGTTGGGCCCGATACGGACGTTGCGCACGTGGATCCGCAGGATCTCCTCGCGCCCGCGGACGTCGGGCTTGTCTACCAGCACCTGTCGATCGAAGCGTCCGGGGCGGAGCAGGGCAGGGTCGAGGACTTCCGGCCGGTTGGTCGCGGCCATGATGATCACGCCCTTGCGCGCGTCGAAGCCGTCCATTTCGGCGAGCAGCTGGTTGAGCGTCTGTTCGCGCTCCTCGTGGCTGCCCATCGGCGTCTGGATGCGGACCTTGCCGAGCGCGTCGAGCTCGTCGATGAAAACGATGCACGGAGCCTTCTGTTCGGCCTGGGCGAAGAGGTCGCGCACGCGCGCCGCGCCGACGCCGACGAACATCTCGACGAACTCGGATCCACTGAGGCTGAAGAAGGGCACCTTCGCCTCGCCCGCTACCGCGCGCGCGAGCAGAGTCTTCCCGGTTCCGGGCGGACCGACGAGCAGCACGCCTTTCGGGATCCGTCCGCCAATGCTCGTGTACTTCCTGGGATTCTTCAGGAACTCGACGATCTCGCGCAGCTCTTCTTCCGCCTCGTCTACGCCCGCCACGTCGACGAACCGCACCTTCACGTCGTCGTCCGCGTAAATCTTGGCGCGGCTGCGGGCGAAGGACATGACGCCGCCTTCGGCGCCGCCCATCCGGCGGAAGAAAAAGCTCCAGAGTCCGACGAGGAAGATCAACGGGATGACCCAACCCAGAACCTCGCCAACCCACTTGCTGGCCAGTTCTCCCGAGTACTTGACGCCGTTGGCTTCGAGATCCTCGACTAGTTTGGGGTCATCGATCCGGACGGCGGTCACCGCGCGTGACTTGCCGTTGCCATCCGTCTTCGTCAGGACGGCGCGGACCCGCTCCTCACCAACGGTCACTTCCTGGACCTGATGCTGCCGCACCAGGTTCTTGAATTCGCTGTACGGGACGGTGTCGCCGGACTGCAGCGACGCGAGCACGGCTTGACCGATGGCTGCGAGCAGGATGAACCCCAGGACGTACCACATCGCGGACCCGGCCGGAGGCCGCGGCGTCAGCCGGCGGTCACCCGGTTTCCGGGCTCGAGGGTTCGGAACCTGACTCTGGGAGGGATCAGCCATTTTCCTTGATTGTACGTCCGCCGCTATCAGGCGTGGACAGCGGTTTCACCCTTGCTGAAGCTCAGGTCACCTGCCGAGGCATCGACGCGCACGACATCGCCTTCCCGGAACTCTCCCTGCAGCACGCGCATGGCGAGGGGATCCAGGATGCGCCGCTGAATCGTCCGCTTGAGCGGCCGTGCACCGTAGGTCGGATCGTAGCCCTCCTCGATGAGGAGATCCTTCGCCCGATCGCTCAGCTCGACCACGATCTTGCGTTCCGCCAGGCGCTTCATCAGGCTGCGTAACTGGATATCGATAATCGAGCGCATCTCCTCGCGGCTCAACGCGTGGAACACGATGATCTCGTCGACGCGGTTGAGGAACTCGGGCCTGAACTGGGCCCGAAGGGTGTCCATCACCTCGCGGCGTGTCCCCTCGTCGAGCGTCATCGTTCCGGAATTGACGCGCTCGGCGATGAAGTGGCTGCCCACGTTCGACGTCATGATCACGACCGTGTTCTTGAAGTCGACCGTCCGACCTTTGCCGTCCGTCAGGCGGCCGTCATCGAGGAGCTGCAGCAGGACATTCAGGACTTCGCTGTGCGACTTCTCGATCTCGTCGAAGAGCACGACCGAGTACGGACGCCGGCGCACGGCTTCCGTGAGCTGCCCGGCTTCCTCGTAGCCCACGTAACCCGGAGGTGCGCCGATCAAACGCGACACCGTGTGCTTCTCCTGGTACTCCGACATGTCGATCCGGATCATCGCCTGCTCGTCGTCGAAGAGGAACTCGGCGAGCGCACGAGCGAGCTCGGTCTTCCCGACACCGGTCGGGCCGAGGAAGATGAAGCTGCCGAGCGGACGGTTCGGATCCTGGAGTCCAGCCCGCGCCCGCCGGATGGCGTTCGCCACCGCGCGGATGGCCTCGTCCTGACCGATCACGCGGTTGTGGAGGCGATCCTCCATCCGCAGGAGCTTCTGGATCTCCCCCTCCATCAGGCGGCTGACGGGGATGTGCGTCCATCGGCTGACCACTTCGGCGATGTCCTCCTCGTCGACCTCCTCCTTGAGCATCCGTTTGTCCTTCTGGAGGTCGGCGAGACGTGCTTCCTCCTCGCGGATCTTCCGCTCGAGCTCGGGAAGCCGGCCGTACTGGAGCTCGGAGGCCTTCGCGTAGTCTCCGCTGCGTTGCGCCCGCTCGATCTCGTTACGCACCTGCTCGAGCTGTTCCTTCAGTTGACGTGCGGCCTGGATTGCTTCCTTCTCCTGCTGCCAGTGCGTCGCCAGCCGGTTCTTCTCCTCCTTCAGATTTGCCAGCTCCTTTTCGAGCTTCTGCAGCCGTTCCTTCGACGCTTTGTCCCTCTCTTTGCGCAGCGCCTCACGCTCGATCTCGAGCTGCATGATCCGCCGCTCGACCTCGTCGAGCTCGGCCGGCATGGAATCGATCTCCATTCGCAGCCGGGACGCGGCCTCGTCGATGAGATCGATGGCTTTGTCCGGAAGGAACCGATCGGTGATGTAGCGATTGGACAGCACCGCCGCCGCCACGAGCGCTGAGTCCTTGAACTTCACGCCGTGGTGGATCTCGTACCGCTCGCGAAGCCCGCGCAGAATGCTGATGGTGTCCTCGACCGTCGGTTCGCCGACCATGACCGGCTGGAACCGTCGCTCGAGCGCCGCATCCTTCTCGATGTGCTTGCGGTATTCGTCGAGGGTCGTGGCGCCGACGGTGTGCAGCTCGCCCCGCGCGAGCATCGGCTTCAGCATGTTCGACGCGTCCATCGCGCCTTCGGCTGCGCCAGCGCCGACGACGGTGTGCAGCTCGTCGATGAAGAGGATCACCTGGCCCTGTGAGTCCGCGACTTCCTTCAGCACGGCCTTCAGCCGCTCCTCGAACTCCCCACGATACTTGGCGCCGGCCACGAGTGACCCCATGTCGAGGGCGACGATCTTCTTGTTCTTCAATCCCTCGGGCACGTCCTGGCGAACGATGCGTTGGGCGAGACCTTCGACGACGGCCGTCTTGCCGACGCCTGGTTCGCCGATGAGGACCGGGTTGTTCTTGGTGCGGCGCGAGAGCACCTGGATCACGCGGCGGATCTCGTCGTCTCGCCCGATGACCGGATCGAGCTTGCCTTTTCGGGCGAGCTCGGTGAGGTCGCGGCCGTAGCGCTCGAGTGCCTGATACGTGCTTTCGGGGTTCTGACTCGTGACGCGCTGCGAACCACGGACGGCCGTCAGCGCTTTGAGCACCGCGTCCTTGGTGATCCCGAACTGTTGCAGGATCCGCGCAGAGGCGGCACGACCACCCTCGGCCGCAATGGCGAGCAGGAGATGCTCCGTGCTGACGTATTCGTCCTTGAGCCGCTCGGCCTCCTGCTCGGCGTTGTCAGTGACCTTGCGCAAGCGAGGGGAGAGCGAGACTTGCGTGCCACCGTGGGCACGCGGAGATTTCTCGAGCTCGGCGCGCAGCTCCGCGGCAATCCTTGCCGGATCCGCGTTCAGCTTGCGAGCAATCTCGGGAACGATGCCGTCGCGCTGCTCGATGAGCGTGAGGAGCAGGTGTTCCGGGACCATCTCGGGATGACCCTCGCGATCTGCGAGTTGCTGAGCGCCGAGGATCGCTTCCTGCGCTTTCTCCGTGTACTTGTTGATGTTCATGTTCTGAATCGAGTCGCGGTCCGCTGCCCGCGGTCCGCTAGTTCTTGCCTTCCAATTTCGCCAGCGCGTCGTAGTGTTCCCGCTGTTCCTTCGACAGCGAGCGGGGCAGCTGAATTTCGACCGACGCGTAGAGATCACCACGGCTATCCGGTTTGCCGATGGCTGGCATGCCATGGCCTTTCAGCCGGAACACCTGACCGTTCTGCGTCAGCTCGGGAATCTTCAACCGCACCGATCCCGTAATCGTCGGAACCTGCGCCTCGCCGCCGAGTACGGCCGTCGTCAAGGGCACGGCCACCTTCGTGTTCAGGTCCTCGCCCTTGCGCTCGAAAACCGGATGCGGCCGGATCCTCACCCGCAGGTAGAGATCGCCGGCGCTCCCGCCGTTCGATCCGGACTCGCCTTCACCGGCCGCGCGCACGCGTGAACCGTCCTTGACGCCGACCGGGATGCGCACGTCAACGCTGCGTGTGTGGCCGCCTTGCTTGATCGAGATCCGGCGCGTGGCACCGTGGAACGCCTCTTCGAGCGTCAGCTCCACCTCGTGCTCGATGTCGCGCCCCTTCAGATTGCGCGGCGCACGTCCTGCACGCGGCCGCGCCTCGCGGCTCCCGCCGCCGCCGAAGAACGTGCGGAAGAAGTCAGAGAACGGATCCTCGTTGCCGAAGAGATCGTGCATTTCCTCTTCGGTCATGGTGCGGTAGCCGCCCTGGCCACCGCCCATGTTGACCGTCCAGTTCCCGCCCTGACCGGCGAATCCGGAGAAGTCGCCGAACGGCGCCCCGGGTTGGCCACCCTGCTGCTGCGCCTGTTCGTACATCCGCCAGTTGGCGCCGAGCTCGTCGTACTTGCGCCGCTTGTCCGGATCGCCGAGCACCTCGTAGGCTTCGTTGATCTCCTTGAAGCGCGATTCGGCGGCCTTATCCCCCGGATTCACGTCGGGGTGATGCTTGCGGGCGAGCTTGCGGAACGCCTGCTTGATCTCTTTCTCGGAAGCGGTTTTCGCAACGCCCAGCGTGGCGTAGTAATCCTTGAATTCCAATGCGCTATCCTGAACCGAGAACCTGTGGAACTAAGAACCCTAGAACCTTGGAAACCAGCCTCTAGAGACCTGCCATCTCGCCGATTCGATCGATTTCCTGCGCGAGACGACGCCGCATATCGGATCGGCCTCCATCGTCGCGCACCAGGGGCCGGATGCGTTGCACCGCCTCGGCAATCGCCAGGAGCCGCTGCACGCCGGCCAGATTCACGCCCACCTCGTCCACAAGGTGCTTGATCAACCGCAGCCGGTCCAGCTCGTCGGCCGAGTAGACGCGCATGCTGCCGATCGTGCGCGTGGGACTCACCAGCCCGAGACGCTCGTACTTGCGAAGCGTCTGGGGGTGCATGTCCAGCAAACGCGCGGCCATGCTGATAAAGTAGAGATTGTGTTCGACTGCCATGATGTGCGTGCAGTTCGGGGCGCCACGACGTGCCCGGACCGGAGGTGTCCGCCCGGCAACCTTGCGTCGACTCAAATATAGGCCTTGATACGCCTCATGTCAAGGCACGCACGCTCCTGATGCTGGTTCACCCGTCCGATCTCCTGACCATCGGCCTGCTGGTCATCCTCGAGGGTCTCCTCAGCGCGGACAACGCGCTCGTGCTGGCGGTGATGATCCTCGGGCTGCCCCGAGTGGATCAGCAGAAGGCGCTGCGCTACGGCCTGGTCGGCGCATTCGCCTTCCGCCTCCTCGCCACGCTGCTCGCGACGTACCTGATCCGCCTGGCCTGGGTGAAGCTGCTCGGCGGGGTGTACTTGCTGTATCTCGCCTACAAGCACTTCTCTCGCAGCGGCGGCGCCGAGGAGCGCACAAAACCGCGACCCGCTCAGGCGTGGCTCGGCATGACGGCGCTCTGGGCGACTGTCATCAAGGTCGAGCTCGTCAACATCGCGTTTTCCATCGATTCGATCCTGGTGGCGGTGGCGATGTCGCCGAAGCTGTGGGTCATCCTGGCGGGTGGAATGCTGGGGATCGTCGCGATTCGCGTGGTCATCGGACACTTGCTGACGATCGTGCGGCGCTATCCGACCATCGTGGACGGTGCGTTCATCATC
>DATAEK010000322.1:0-4860 GCA_036258055.1 Vicinamibacterales bacterium | reverse complement strand
GGATCAGGGGGTGCATAGTCAAGGTGCCAAAGGTGCCTGGGTGCCAAGGGTGCTAGGGTGCCGAGGTGCTAAGGTGCTAAGGTGCTAAGGTGCCAAGGTGCTAGGGTGCTAGGGTGCCGAACGGGGTGTTTTGACCAATTTGACCGTCAGCATTCCGGCCAGCAGGACGACGCTGCCGAAAAGCAGGCCTATCCAGGTGGCGTCGAGGACGATGGCGTTCATCAGGTCGACGAGGGGAATAGCGGGGCCGCGGCCCGCGTCGTGCAGCGCGTGGCGAAGGAGGTACTCCTTGATTCCGCGCGTCAGCAGGAGATCGTAGACCGCGTTTCCCACGAACAACGCCAGCCCCACCCAGATCCAGACGGCGATCCGTTCCGGGCGCGTGAGGCGTTGCATGGGGTCAGCCTCGGAATCTCAAGACCATCGCGGTGATGTCGTCGCTCTGCGCGGCGCCGCGGGCGAAGTCGCGGACGTCCGAGAACATCGCTTCGAGGAGCCCCTGCGGCTCCAGGTCGACATTGTTCTGGACGCACGTGACGATCCGCGACTCGCCGTACTCGTCGCCGGCGGCGGAAAGCGCCTCCGACACGCCGTCGCTGAAGACGATCAGCCAGTCGCCGGACAAGAGGGTCACCGTCTCCTCTTCGTAACTTGCCCCCTCGAAGAGGCCGACGATCGGCCCGCCTCGCTCGAGGCGGCGGAACCCCGACGGTCCGATGACGAGCGGAGGATTGTGTCCCGCGTTGCAGTAGCGCAACCGGCCGTCGGGGTAGAGCGCGCCGTACATCAACGTCACGAACCGGGATTCGATCCCGCGCCGATACAGCGCGAGGTTGACGCGTGTGATCGTCTGCGACGGCGGATCGCTGCCGGCGGCTTGTGCCGCGAAGATGCCCTGCATCATCGCGCTCAACAGCGCGGCCGGCGGCCCTTTTCCCGCGACGTCTCCGAGTGCAAAGCCGAGCGAACCATCCGAAAGATCGACGTAGTCGTAGAAGTCACCGCCGATCGAGCGGCATGGAAGAGACGCCGCGGCCGCTTTGAAGTAAACGCCCGTCCGGCCGCCCTTGGGCAGGAGCGCCTGTTGGATCTCGGCGGCGATCCGCATCTCCTGCTCCATTCGCGCCTTCTCCATCGTCTCGCGATAGAGCCGCGCGTTCTCGATGGCGACCGCCGCCTCCGTCGCGAGCGTCTCGAGTGCCGCACGCGTCGAGTTGGAGAGCAGAGACCCCTTCTCGCGGCTATCGAGATAGAGAACACCGATGCGGCGCTCTTCCCCGACGGCTTCGGCCTTGTCCAAGTATCGGACGAGCCGCAACGGCACACAGAGCACGTTCCGGATGCCGAGCGCGACGGTGCCCATGTGCACGTTGGCGAGGTCGCCGTCCAGCAGATCGGCAACGATTCGCGGTTCGCCCGTGCGGAAGACCTCTTCCGGGATCTTCCGGCTGGTCGCGAAGCTGCCGCCCGACAGCGTCGTCCGCCCGCGGCCGCGCGCCATCTTGAATTCGAGCTCGCCTGTCGGTCCAGCGAGCATGATGAACCCGCGTTCCGCGCCGCTCACCTCGATCGCTGAATCAAGGACGAGCGAGAGCACGTCGTCGAGGACACGGCCGGACCCGAGCGCCCGGAGACCCTCCAAAAGCGCCGCGATCTGCCGCAGGTCGCCGACGGCTGTGGTGGTGGCGCGTTCGACGGGCGGAGCGGAATCGGCAAGCAGAAAAACCATCTCGGCACCGCCCGAGCGTCCCAGACGCACCCGGTCGCCGTGGACCAGCTGGCGCTCCGTGACCTGCTCGCCGTTCACGTAGGTGCCGTAGCGAGAGTTCCGATCGCGCAGGAGGAACTTGTTCTCCTGCAACACGATCTCGGCGTGATCGCGCGAGACTTCGCTGCCGGCCAGGCGCAGATCGTTCGTCTCGCGGCGTCCAATCTCGAACTGCCCTTTGGCAATCGGGACTATCCGGCGACCGAGGGCGTCGGTCACTTCCAGACGGGCATCGGGCATGGCGAAAGTTTATCGGAGAGCTGGCGTGGTTGAAAAGGCCGGGATGAGACGCGCTGACAAGGCGTTCGGTGTGTCAACGCCGCCGCAGCACGCCCAGAATGAGGACCGCGGCCGCCCCGCCAGCGCACAGGCCGGCAGCGAGCTTGAAGTAATCGCTGTTGGCCGCCACGCGCGACGCCTGGCCCAGATAGAGCGCTAGCAACAGGAGCAAGGCGATCAGGACGAACGAGAAGAGCGGGCTCCGCTTCGGCGCGACCGGGACGGCCTTCCGCACGGGATCCGTCGTCGCCGTGCCACATCGGTAGCAGATAATCGCTTTGTCGGCGATCTCGGTCCCGCAGTTCCGGCATTGCATCCGGTGATTATATCGGCGAGCCTCCTAGTTCCTTTGCCATGGCCTATTGCCCATTTCCCATCCAGCCGGCGCACGCGCCGGCTGGTCAGTGCCCGGCCCGAGATGGGCTGAGCGCAACGGCGGCCGGCTTTCGAACGAACAAGGGCCGTACGATCGCCATCACGACGAGCACGATTCCGAAGGTGCAGACAATCGTCGCGCCCGTAGGCAGATCGAGCACCAGCGACAGATAGACGCCGAGCGCCGACACGATCGTCCCCATCGTCCAACCGATCGCAAGTCGGCGTCCGATCGTGTCCGCATAGAGCATCGCGGCAACCGAGGGCACGATCAGATAGCAGAATACCAGCAGGACGCCGGCGATAGCGACCGATGACGTGACAACGAAGCCGAAGGACGCGTAGAAGAGGAAGTCCCACCACCGAACGTTGATACCCGACACTTCCTCCCGATCGTGATTCAAGGAAATGGCCAGGAACGGCTTCCGGAAGATGTAGTGGAAAAGGCCGATTGCTCCATATAACGCCGCGGTCTTGAACACCTCGTGCCAGGAGACGGCGAGGATGTTCCCCACGAGCATGTCCTTCAGGTGCTCGGACTCCGAGGTCGACTTGCTCATCGCGAGGATTGCCGCCGCCGACGCAACGGCGTAGCTGATGCCGATGATCGCTTCTTGCGGGATCTTGGCACGGCGCCCGCGGATCATCGAGAAGATCGCGGCGCCGATGAAGGTGAAGAGCAGGCTGACCCAGTAGACCGACGGCGCGTGCGGATCGCCACCGCTCAGGGGCAAGAGCAGCGCGATCGTCGCACCCAGCGCGGCAATCTGCGCCAACGACAAGTCGACGAAGATGACACCCCGCTCGACAACGTGAACGCCGAGGTAGGAGTGAATGCCGGTGAGGATCAGGCTGGCGACGAACGGCGCCGCCAGGAAGTCCACGACCTGACCGAAACTGAGATCGCCCATCATCGCTACCGCGCTCCCGTCTCTTTGATCGCCGACACCAGCAAATCGATGTCGTAGTCGAACAACTGGAAGTAGTTGGTGATCTGCTTGACCCCGCCGACTGACGGTGGCATCACCAGGACCTTGGCGCCCGTATCCCTGCCGATCGCGTTCGGCGTCTTCGAGTCGAAGTACGGCTCGACGAGCACGATCTTGACGTTCTGCCGCTTCATCTCCTGCTCGAGATCGAGCGTGTGGGCGGGCGACGGAGGAATGCCCGGCTTGGGCTCGACGTAGCCGACGACGTCGAGACCGAAGATGTCCGCGAAATTCGGCCAGGAGCGATGGTAGGTGACGATCTTCAGGCCTTTGTAAGGAGCCATCGCGGCTTTCCAGCGACCCTGTGCCTCGGTCAGCCGGCGATCGAAGTCAGCGTAGCGCTGCGCGAAGTACGCCGCATCCCCGCGACTGAGCTCCGTCAGCTTGTTCTGAATCGCCTGCGCCACGCGGCGGCCATTCTCGGGATCGAGCCAATAGTGCGGATTGCCCATCGGATGGACGTCGCCCATCGCGCGAGTGACCTGTCCGGTCGGGATTTCCAGAATCTTCGCGGTCAGGGACGCGTCGAGATATCCAGGCGCGCCGACCTGGATCTTCGCGTTGCGGCTCTGCGTGATGAGCGGCGGCAGCCAGCCAATCTCGAGCTCGCGTCCGACCACGATCAGCAGATCGGCAGAGTGCAGCTTGAGGATGAAGCTCGGCTTGGCTTCGACGAAGTGCGGATCCTGATAGCCCTTGGCGATCGACTCGACACTGATCTTGTCGCCTCCGATCTCCTGGGCAATAGCGGCGAGGTCTTGGGTCGACGCGACGACGTTGAAGGCCGCCCGCGCGTCAGGGGCCGCCGCCAGTGCGGCCGCCAGGGTAAACAGGCCAACGAACACAGACTTTATCGACACGGAGATCCTCCGATCAGAACACGTGGGCGCCATGGGCGCCGATGGAAAACAGGAACTGGAACAGGAACTCGTTGGCGTTCACGCCCTCGGCGTACCTGGTGTGACGGTACTGGCCGCGAATCTGACTGAACTCGCTGGGCCAGTACGTCAGGAGAGCCGACGCGCCCTTGTCCCTCAACGACGAATCGGCCGCGCGCTCGGACCAATCGTAGCGCCCGCCGGCAAACCAGCGGCGCGCGAACTGATACTCACCGCTGCCATACATCCCGAACGCGTGGACCGCGCTGGGGTCCTGATCGCGGTTGCTCCAGAAGAGCTCGGTCCGGCCAATGAAGCGGCGGTAAATCGCACGCTGGAGCGGCCGATACCGCACGGTCGCGTCGAGCGTAAACAGCTTCGTCGTGAAGTCCGGCCCGGCATCGTTGTACCCGTGCGCGAACGACCCGCCAACATCGACGTTGGTCGATTCGGTGATGTCGCGATAGCCTCGAACGCGACCCACCCAGCTGACCTGGCTCCGCTCGTGCGACTGGAAGGTCCCGGCGGTGCCCTGATAGACCTCGCCCGTCGCCTCGAGGAAGAACCACGG
>DATAEK010000298.1:0-8927 GCA_036258055.1 Vicinamibacterales bacterium | reverse complement strand
GACGATGTGCAGACGACCGTGGTCAATGGGAAGATTCTGATGCGCAATCGCCGGGTGGTCACGCTCAACGAAGCATCGGTGCTCGAGGAGGCGCGGAACTGGGCCGTCAAGGTCCGCGACGCAGTCAAGATCCAATAGTCGATGTGATGGGCAGATGCAGAAACTGATCGAAGCCGAAGCCATCAATGCTCGTATCCAGGAGATGGCCTCCGAGATCGAAAGTGGCTATCCCAAGGACGAAGGGATTCATCTCGTCGGCGTGCTGAAGGGAGGATTTCTGTTCATGGCGGATCTGATCCGGGCCATGAGCGCCCGGGTGACGGTGGACTTCATCGCCGTGTCGAGCTACGCGCAGAGCAAGAAGTCCTCGGGCGAGGTCCGCCTGCTCAAGGATCTCGACTCCGGCCTCGAGGGCCGCAACGTCATCATCGTCGAGGACATCGTCGACACGGGGCTGACGCTGACGTATTTGCAGGATATCCTCCGGGCGCGCGCGCCCAAAACGCTGCGTACCGCGTGCCTTCTGAGCAAGCCGTCGCGACGCGTGGTCGACGTCACGGTGGACTACATTGGCTTCACGATTGAGGATCGGTTCGTCGTCGGGTACGGCCTCGACTACGCCGAGAAGTATCGAAACCTGAGCTACATCGCGGTCCTGGACGAGGAATGAAGCGTTTCGACATCATTACCGAGGCGGATGCACGTATGCTCGACGTGGGCGCGACTGTGGAACTCGCGGCTGGCGGCCACGTGACCCCGCTCGCCCGCGATACGCTCGCCGCTCGCCGGGTGACGGTTGTCGCAGCGGGGGCTCTGGACCCATCGCTGCCGCCGGATCTGGCGCCGGTCGCGGACGTGAAGCGCGTCTGCATCGGCTCCGATCACACGGGACTGTCGATCAAGAAAGCGCTCGTCCAGCATCTGCGCGGTCGCGGCCTGGCCGTTACAGACATCGGAACCGACAGCGCCGATCCGGTTGATTACCCGGATATCGCCGCCACCGTGGCGACGGCCGTTGCCCGCGCGGAAGCGGATGCGGGGATCGTGATCGACGGCGCAGGGATCGGCTCGGCGATAGCGGCCAACAAGATCCGCGGCATCCGCGCCGCAATGTGCCCTGACGAGACGATTGCGCGCTATGCGCGGGAACACAACGGCGCCAATGTGCTCACGATCGGCTCGACACTTGTCGCCGGTCCGGAGGCGGCTGTGCGCATCACCGACGTCTGGCTCGGGACCGCGATGCGCGAACCGAGATACATCCGCCGCCTTCTCAAGATCCGCCGGCTGGAAGAGCGCGCGGCGCGCGACTGACCTATGCTCTCCCCGCAGGATCTCCAACGCCTCATCGACATCATCACGGAGGAAGTGCTGGCCGCCCAGCCCGGCCGAGCGGCGCTCGCGAATCGCTGCGGCTGTCACTCCGTGCTCCTTGAATGCTGCCCTGATCGGCTGCGCGGGGTTCTGGACGCCGGCGCGACGCGCATCGGCGTCTACGCCGGCGGCGGGGCACCGGGCGGAGTCGCGGGTCTCATCGATCACACGCTGCTCAAGCCCGACGCCACCCGCACTGACATCGAGAAGCTCTGTCGCGAGGCCGCGGAATTTCACTTCGCGACCGTCTGCGTGAACCCGGCCTGGGTAGCGCTCTGCGCTGCGAGGCTGCGGGGGACTGGCGTGGGAGTCTGCTCGGTCGTCGGATTTCCGCTTGGCGCCACGACCGCGGACGTCAAACAGTACGAGACGCGGCGCGCGATCTACGACGGGGCGACTGAGATCGACATGGTCATCAATGTCGGTGCCCTGAAGTCCGGCGACCTGCGGACGACCGAACAGGACATCGAGGCGGTCATCGGCGCGTGCCGGCAGTGCGGTGTCGTCAGCAAGGTGATCATCGAGGCTGCGCTGCTGACCGATGAAGAAAAGGTCACGGCCTGCACTTTGACGAAAGCGGCGGGGGCGGACTTCGTGAAGACATCGACCGGTTTTGGTCCCGGGGGTGCGACAGCTGCGGACGTCGCCCTGATGCGCCGTGTCGTTGGCGCGGAGATGGGCGTGAAGGCAGCCGGAGGTGTTCGCGATCTGGAAGGTCTCAAAGCCATGGTCGCGGCTGGCGCGACACGCGTTGGCGCGAGCGCCGGCGTTCGCATCGTTCAGGAATCGAAGGGGCAGCAGACGGCCTCGAGCGCCGCCTCCGGCTACTGAGGTCCGCCCGGGCCGCTTTCTTCAGGCGGCGGCAGCCGGCCGGGGTAGGGCACCTCGATGTGATGCTCCGCAAGCGCCCGCCGTATCCGCTTCCGCAGCTCTCGTCCAACCTCCCATTGCTTCAGCGGCGTGGTCTTGATCCGCATCTTCATCACAACTGACCAGTCCGCGAACGAGTCGACGCCGAAGATCTGCAGAGGCTCGAGGATGAACGGGCCAAACTGCCGATCGCGCTGGAGCTCCTCTCCCACGGTACGCAGAATCGAGGTGACGGCATCCGGGTCCGCACCGTACGGAATCGGCAGATCGATGACGTAATAGGAGAAGTCCTTGCTGCGGTTGGCGAGCGTGGTGATCGAGCCGTTCGGATAGACGTGCACCGCTCCTTCCCCGTCGCGCAGGATGATGGTGCGCAGGTTGATCACCTCGACGAGACCGCCGACACCATTGATGGTGACGGAGTCACCCACGCGGACCTGATCCTCGAGAATGAGAAAAAAGCCGCTGATGATGTCCCGGACCAGGGTCTGGGCACCGAAGCCCACGGCGAGACCGGCGATGCCCGCGCCGGTCAGAACCGGCGCGATGTCGATCTGAAACTCGCGGAGCACCATCAGGATCGCAATGCCGATGATGAGGAAGGTTGCGACGTTGCTGACCGCAGCGCCCAGCGTCCGCGCGCGTTTGGCCCGTTCGATCGCGTCGAGTCCGGCGCCCTGCGACACTTCGTGCTCGAAGCGCTTGGCCATCAGGTGGGTCGTGCGCACCAGCGCGTAGCCGATGATCGCGATGAGCGTCACGCGCAGGCCGGATCCAAACGTCCACGCCGCGATCTGCACCAGATGGATCCCGGTCCGCGGATGGAGCCCCGCCAGCTCGAATGCCGGAAAAAGCAGGAGCCCGGTCACGAGGATGAAGGCGGCAATGCCGACGAGGCGGAGAGGGCGGCGCACCAGTGGGCTGGAGGACGCCAGCGTGTCTTTCAGGATGGTGCGAAGGGCGGCGGCCGCGAGACGGCGCGCGACACGCGCCGCGAACCACGCGAGCAGCACCGTCGCGCCAAGCGCCAGCACAAACGGCTGCCACTCCGCCTGGCCCGCGAACAGTCGTGTCCACATGCGGGCAGGATAGCAGATAGAATCTCCGCCATGCGTTCACTGGCGGCCCCCGAGCGACCGCTTGTGCCGTACGCCATTCTGGCGATCGCGCTCCTGCTCACGGCCGCGGCGGGTGTCTACACCTATATGACCCTCACCGAGCGCCTCGATTCGAGGTTCGCCGCGACTGCGGACCGGATGTCGGTGACGGTGGACAACCGGATCGATTCCTACATCGCGATGCTGTACGGCGGAGCGGGCCTCTTCGCTGCGAGCGACGATGTCACGTTCAGCGAGTTTCGCGCGTACGTCGATCGGCTGGAAGTCAGCCGGCGGTACCCGGGCATTCAGGGGATTGGATTCACGCGCCTTGTGACCCCTGATGAACGCGAAGCCGTCGCCGCCAGCATCCGCCGCTACGTGCCCTCGTATCATTTCTGGCCGGATCGGCCGAAGGAGACGGTCGAAGCGATCGTCTACCTCGAGCCGCAGGACGAGAGAAACCTGCGGGCGATGGGGTACGACATGTCGTCCGACCCGAATCGGCGTGCGGCTATGGAACGCGCCCGTGACACGGCCGCCGCGGCCGCTACCGGTCGCGTTCGTCTGGTTCAGGAAATCGATCAGGAAACAGCGCAGGCGGGCTTTCTCGTTTACGTGCCCGTCTTTCGTGGTGGATCGATACCCTCGACGGTCGAAGAGCGGCGCCGCCTGATTTACGGCTTCGTGTACAGCCCCTTCCGCGCCGGAGATTTGCTCAAACAGATCCTCGATTACGCGGACGTGCAGCGTGTGGAGGTTTCCGCCTACGCGGGCGACGGCCCGCCCACGGAGGAAAACTGGCTGTACACGTCCGCACCGCTCGGCGAGCGCACCCGCTATCAGGTGTCGAAATCCTTCGAAGTGGCGGGAGAGCCGTGGGTGCTCCTGCTCCGTGCCGGCTCCTCGTTTACGGGAACGTCACGTCGCACGGCGACGACGGCCGTCGTGATCGTCGGCATCGTTCTCTCGTCGCTCTTGTTTGCGATTTCGATGACCCAGTCGAGGGCCCGCGCGGGCGCCGAACGGATCGCGGAAGAACTGCGGCGATCGGAAGAAGCGCTTCGGGCCGCGAACCGGTCGAAGGACGAGTTCCTTGCCGTCGTCTCTCACGAACTGCGCACGCCCCTCAACGCCATCATCGGGTGGTCGGCGATGCTCCGTCGCGGTCAGGTCGCGCCGGAGCGCCACCCGCACGCGCTCCAGGTGATCGAGCGGAACGCCCACGCGCAGGCGCGGCTCGTCGAAGATCTGCTGGACATCTCACGCGCGGTGGCAGGACGGCTGCGGCTGGAGGCTGGCGACGTCGACGTGACGTCGACGTTACAGGCGACCGTGGATGCGCTCAGGCCCACGGCGTCAGAGCAGAGCGTGGAGATTGTCCTGCAGGCGTCGGCCGGCCTTGGCACGATCACGGCGGACCAATCGAGGTTGCAGCAGATCGTTCAGAACCTCGTGGGCAACGCCATCAAGTTCACGCCGAGCGGCGGAAAGGTCACCCTCGCGGCTGCGCGCGACGACGAGAGGATCACGATTCGCGTGATCGATACGGGCATCGGCATTCGACGTGAATTCCTGCCGTTCGCGTTCGATCGCTTCAGGCAAGCCGATACGTCCACGACGCGATCGCATGGCGGCATCGGCCTCGGCCTCGCCATCGTCCGCCATCTCGTGGAACTGCACGGCGGCACCATCGACGTGTCGAGCGACGGTGAAAACCTCGGCTCGACGTTCACCGTTCGGGTTCCCGTGACACCGGATCTCAACCGTACTTCGCTGTAGCCCCTCAGGTGTCAAGCAGAAGAACTGACGCAATCCCTCAGGTCTTCTTGCCGTGACCGTCGGCGCCCAGCTTGGAGCGGTGCGTGATCTCGTCACGCACCCGCCACAGCTCAGGGTACATCCGCACATCGATGCGCCGTCCGAGCACTTCGACCGGAGTGCCTTGAGTGCCGATGACGTTGCCGCCGATGATCCGCTCTACGACCTTGAGGTGGTGGAAACGCCAAAGAATCAGTCGCTCATCCCACGTCGTCAACTGCTCGGCGAGCTGGTACACGTCCTCGATGTCGGAGCCCAGTTCGTAGACCGCGATCAGCTCGAGACCTCTCCGCGCGAGGAGTCGATCGAATGCCTCACCCAGCGACGGCGAGATCTGATGAATTCTGCGGAAGCCGGGTGAGTCGAATCCGGCGCCATGACCGAGTGCCGTCCGAACGATGGCGTAGTCGCCAGGGGAGAGATGCTCGAGCATGTGCAGGGCGTCGATGACGATCGTCAGCGCGTCGTTTGCGCGGCGAAGCAAGCGAATCGCGGATCCGAGCTGATCTTTGGCGACGAGCGCCGTCGCGTCTTCGATCTCGAGACACGCGAGCTTCAACCAGAGCTCTGATGACTGATGAACGGTCTGGAACAAGTGCTCGTCGCGATGGACCACTTCGTCCGGCGTCTTCTGCAGCGAGAGGAGCTCGTCGGTCCGCAGGTACCGTTCGTAGTCCGTTGCGCCCGCGCCTGGGAGAATCGGTTCGTTCAGGTCGCTCATGAGACCCTCGGCAGCCCGGTCGCGACCGGCTCGGGCCTCGGCTGGGCCACTGCGTGAAGAGGAATGCGCAGGCTGGCCCTGCAGCCGGTGCGGTCCTCACGGTTTTCCAGTAGCAGGCTGCCGCCGTGCGCTTCTGCGATTTGCCGGCTCAGAACCAGGCCAATCCCGGAGCCACCGGGCTTGGTCGTGAAGAAGGGCACGAACAGGTTGCCCGTGTTCGACAGGCCGGGTCCTTCATCCTCCACCCACAGCTCCATCGTCGGGGGAGATGAACCGGGCAGACGCTGCCAGCCGACGCACACTCCGCCGCCCGTTTCCTTTACCGCATCGACCGCGTTGCGAATCAGGTTGATGAGCAGCTGTTCGAGTTGATCGCCATCGCCCTGGATTGTCAGACGCGGTCCCGGATCGACGCGAATATGGTGGGCCTTTTCGAGCGTCACCACGCGATCGACGAAACCACCGACGTCGAGTGCCGCGAGCTTTGGTGGAGGCAGCTTGGCGAGGCGCGCGTACGCGTTCATGAAGCGGCTGAGGGATTCGGACCGCGACGCGATGACGCCGAGACCCCGTTGTACGTCGTCCCGCCAGTCGGACGGCGGAGGATCGCGCTCGACAATCGTCGAGAGGCTGCCTGCGATTGACTTGATCGGCGCGAGCGAGTTGTTCATCTCGTGGCCGATGACCCGAATCAATCGCTGCCACGCCTGACGCTCTTCCTCGCGGAGCGGCTGACTGAGGTCGGAGAGCACCAGCAGCTCGTGGGGGCGGCCACCCTGCCGGAACTGGCTGCGGCGGATCTCCCATCGCCCCACGCCACCGGGGAACGCCGTATTGATGACGCGCGGCGCGTCCCCGGTGAGGCAATCGTCGAGATCGAGATCCTCGGCATGCCGCCCGAGCAGACGCTCGGCCGGCTGGCTGAGGAGTCTGGCGCCCGCGCGGTTCACGAACTTCAGCTCGTGCTCCTCATCGAAGGTGAAGACCGCGACGTCGATTTCCGCCATGACCTTGCGCAGGAGCGTCGTGGCCTCCAGCGCATCGAGCCGCTGATGCCGCAGGGTCTCGACGAGCGCATTGACTTCGATCATGACCTCGCCGAGGGGATCCCCGCCGCGCGCCCCTCTCGCGCGAATCGAGAAGTCCCCTTCGCCCAGCGCGGCCAGCAGATTCGACAGCGTTTGAAGCGGCAGCACGACGCGCTCGCGCAGCGCGAACGCGAAGCCCAGGCAGAACGTGACGATGAGGACGGTGAGCGTCCACTGGACCTTGGGCGTGAAATCCCCGGTCCAGAGAAAGATCAGCGAGATGGCCGCGCCCGGGGCCGCGGACGCGAGCGCCATGAGCAGGATCCGGCTGTCATGGCTGAGACGAGCCTCGCGGGGATGAGTAGACGGCATCAGCGACGTCTGGGTATGAGCCCGGAACGCGGAGACGCCTCTATTTTACCGTTCTGCCTACAGCCCGTAGCGCTGAAGGCGCCGGTAGAGTGCGCTTCGGCTCAAGCCGAGCGCCTTCGCCGCCTGGCTGACGTTGCCGTCGAACCGGGTCATCGCCTTCTTGATCAGGAAGCACTCGACTTCCTCGAGGCTCATGTCTTCGAGGCGGCCGCCGCCCTCGCGGGTGGTGCGCAGTCCAAGGTCGCCCTGGCGGACGAGTGGCCCCTGCGCCATCAACACCGCGCGCTCGATCGCGTGATCGAGCTCGCGGACGTTGCCCGGCCAGCTGTGTTCGAGCAGGAGCTGCATGGCGCCGCTCTCGAACCCGGTGAGGCGCTTGCGATAGCGTTGCGCGTGCTGCCGCAGGAAATGCTGCGCAAGAAGCGGCACGTCCTCGCGGCGATCGCGCAGCGGGGGCAGCCGAATTTCAATGGTGTTCAGCCGGAAGAGGAGATCCTGACGGAACCTGGATCCGGAAACCTCGTCTGCGAGATTGGCGTTGGTCGCCGAGATGATCCGGACGTCCACGCGACGGGTGCGCGACGATCCCAGCCGCTCGAACTCGCCGGTCTCGATCACCCGCAACAGCTTGGCCTGCTGGCTGAGAGGGACGTTCGCAATCTCGTCGAGGAACAGCGTCCCGAGATCCGCGAGTTCGAATCGGCCAACGCGGTCGGCCTTCGCATCGGTGAACGCGCCGCGGACGTGGCCGAAGAGCTCGCTCTCGAACACCCCCTCGGAGACGCCGCCCGAGTTCACGACGACCATCGGGCGTGACGCCCGGCTCGACACCGCATGGAGCGCGCGCGCCACGACCCCTTTGCCGGTCCCGTTTTCGCCGAGGATCAGCACGTTCGCATCAGACGGTCCCACGCGCGAGATGACCTGAAGGACTCCCTGCATCGCCGAGGACTCGGCGATGAGCTTGGGCATCCCCTCGCCGCGCAGCAGCGAGTTCTCCGCTTCGAGACGCTGGCCTTTGCGCAGGGCCTGACTCAGCTCGATCTGCGTCCGGATGATCGCGAGCAGTCGCGCGTTGTCCCACGGCTTCTGAATGAAGTCACGGGCGCCGCGCCGCATGGCTTCGACTGCCACCTCGACGCTGCCCCAGGCGGTCATGACCACGACCGGCAGCGTCGGGTCGATCGACTGGATCCGCGAGAGCAGATTGAGTCCTTCCTCGCCGGAGGTCGTGTCGCGCGTGTAGTTCAAGTCGATGAGCGCGACATCGAACTCACGCGCCTCGAGCGCGGCGAGGACCCCGGCCGGAGACGATGCGGTCTCGAGGTGGAAGCCTTCGGCCTTCAGCAGCAGCCGCAGCGCTTCGAGGACGTCCGACTGGTCGTCGGCAATCAGCACGCGAGGGTCGGTCGGCCGGACCGCGTGCCGCACGCGCTCCGGCGACTCGCCTCGATGATCTTTGAGATGGTCGGTGATGAGCATAAATGGTCGCTAGTCGTCAGTGGAGGATTCTTGGTTATCGTTTCTCCGCTGTCCGCTGTCCGCTGTCCGCTGTCCGCTGTCCGCTGTCCGCTGTCCGCTGTCCGCTGTCCGCTGTCCGCTGTCCGCTGTCCGCTGTCCGCTGTCCGCTGTCCGCTGTCCGCT
>DATAEK010000294.1:0-15474 GCA_036258055.1 Vicinamibacterales bacterium | reverse complement strand
CCGTTCCGGTTCGCCCACTCGAGCTTCGTCTTGACATCGGTCATGCGATCGTCCACTGGCACGCCCATGTCGAGTACCGTCATGTTGCCGGGCGAACTGCCGAAGTTGAACGCCTGCAGGTTCGACCCATTGCGCATGGTGTTTCGCACCAGCACTTTCACGTCGACGTCCCGCGCTGCGGTGTACGTCATGTTGAAATTGGCGAAATCGCGGCGGCTCCTGATGTCGAACGGCAGCGCCGACGAGGCCATGGCTTGCGCCTGGGTCAGCGTCCCGTTCTGAATGCCCTGCTGGACGCTGTCGGACACGGTCAACGTGCCCTTGCCCGCCTCGGTGAACAGCCCGTTCGCATTGGCCTGGAACAGCGGAAAGGCGCTCCATTCGAACGCCGCCTTGAGCCGCCCGATGGCCTCGACCCCGCCGTAGAACCGCTGGTCACGGTAGCCGACGTTCGTGGCCTCGGCGCGCAGGGCAACCGTTTCGGTCTCCTTCGACAGCCGGAACCGCGTCGCATAGCCACCGTCACGAAGATCGCGCAGCCGGTTGTACCGGGCCTCGTCGCCGGTGAACGAGCTGCCGCGATAGCCGAAGTCGATGGTGCCGAACTTCGGCGCGAAGACCGAGGCCGCCGTAGGGGTTGATGCCCCGGTCGAACCAGTTGGCTCCTGTGCCTGCGCGTAGACAGGGGCCGCCAGGAGAGCCACGAGCACGAATGTGTTTCTGGTACGCACCGCAGTCCTCCTCGCCTACCGCAGGAAGAAGTTGCCAGACGGGTGGTTGGACCCGTGGACCATCGAGTGGCAATTGACACAGCCACGCGATAGCACGCGGTTGCT
Source organism: Vicinamibacterales bacterium (assembly GCA_036258055.1). Taxonomy (GTDB): domain Bacteria; phylum Acidobacteriota; class Vicinamibacteria; order Vicinamibacterales; family 2-12-FULL-66-21; genus DATAEK01. Next base: position 14,638 of record DATAEK010000294.1, on the reverse strand, counting down.
CTTGCTGTTCACCTGGGTCTGGTCGTACATCGTCGCCGGGTGACGGGCTGCCACGTGGCAGCGCTGGCAGAGCATCGGTACTTTCGCAACCAGCATGCGCTCGTTGTTCGAGCCGTGCGGGTCGTGACAGGTCACGCAATTCTCACGGCCGACCGCGTGCTCCCAGAGGAACGGACCGCGCTTCTCGGCATGACACGTGGCGCACGCCTCGGTGATCGAGTTGCCTTCCCGGAGCATCTTCACGTTCTGGGACCCGTGTGGGTTGTGGCAGGTGGTGCATTCCATCTTGTTGCCGTTCACGGTCCCGACGGGCATGTGCGACGAGCGGTGAACCTTGTTGACCTGAGGACGATGGCACTGCGCGCAGGTCTCTTCCTGCGTGGCAGTCTTCAGCAGCGCCTTCTCGGCCTTGGGCGCGTGGACGCTGTGGCAGGTGACGCAGCTCACGTTGCGTGCGTCATGCTTGCCGCCCTGCCAGTTGTCGTGCTCGCTGCGGTTGTGGCAGGTCGTGCAGGTGGCGCTCACCTCGCGCGGCGCCATCACTTTGGGGTTCTTGATTTTCGTCTTGTCTCCCGCGCCCTCGACGTGCGCCTGACCGGGACCGTGACAGCTTTCGCAGGCCTGCGTCGCCGCCGGGGTTCGAGGATTGCGGGTCCGTGAATGCGGGCTGCCGTAATAGCCCTTCTTCATGTCCTCGTGGCACGTCAAACAGGTTTCCTCTCCGACGAAGCCGCCGCTGGGCGTGGCCTTCGCAGCTTGCGCAGGGGCGGCCGGGCCTACGGGGGACCCGCCCTGCCGGGCAGGGCCCGCGGACGCGGATACCGTGACCATGACGGCGAGCCAGACTGCGACGGCTCCCGTGAGGATGAACAGCGGGCTGAGGGTTCGCGTGAAGCGACCCATGTTTCCTCCTCGGCTCGGGATCGGCCGGTATGACTATTCGGTCAGAAGTCGCACGAATGAATGCGGCGGTTCCGACCGCCGACGCCCGATAGGCAAATGCAATGCCCACGGAACGCAGGATTCGAGCCGCCCGGGCCGCCAAACTCGCCAAGGTTTTGGGGATTTACGGCGGTCTCCTCGATGGTGTCAGAGGTCCGTCGGCGTTCCGGAGAACCGGTCGTGGGGAAAAATGCGCTCGCCGGGGGAACGATTCCGCATCTCGCCCAAACGCGTCGTCGTGCCGCGTCTCGTGTCCCAGCCATCCGGGCCATTCCGTGACGTTCTTCGTGTGACCGCACTGGCCGCGTGCTTGCAAATTGCTTCGCGGCCTCGACACGTGATGAAAACACCAATGTCGTGCATGGGTAGTCTGGGATCGCGGCTGGCGCAGTACGACAGGCCTGGTCCGAGGTATACCTCCTACCCCACGGCGGTCGAGTTCGATCCGGCGTTCGACGACAGTGCCTATCGACGCCGCCTTGCGGTTGCCGCCACCCGCGTCGACGAGCCGCTCTCTCTGTACGTGCATCTTCCGTTGTGCGAGGCGCGCTGCGCGTACTGCGCCTGCACGGTAATCGCGACGCAGAAGCGCGAGGTGGCGGCGCGGTACCTCGATTACCTCGAACGAGAGATCGAGATGCTCGCGTCGCATCTCGGCACTCGACGCCGGGTTGTGCAGCACCACTGGGGCGGCGGCACGCCGACGTACCTCACCATCGATCAGATCGAACGACTCCACAACGTCATCACGCGGTACTTCCGGCTGTCCTCTGACGCGGAGAGTGCCATCGAAATCGACCCGCGCGTCACGACGCACGCCCAGCTTGCGCGGCTGCGAGGGCTAGGGTTCAACCGGTTGTCGATGGGCGTACAGGACTTCACGCCGGACGTCCAGGACGCCATCAGGCGCAGCCAGTCCGAGCCGCAGACGCGCGCGCTCTACGCCTTCGCGCGGAAGGCCGGTTTCGACTCAATCAACATGGACTTGATCTACGGCCTTCCCCGGCAAACGCTCGACACGTTCCGGCGGACGCTCGATTCGGTCGTCGACATGCGTCCCAATCGCATCGCCGTCTACTCCTATGCGCACGTGCCGTGGCTCCATCCGAATCAGAAGGCCATCAGCGTGGAGGAGCTGCCGGATCGCGATCTGAAGTTCGCGTTGTTCGGTGCGGCCGTGGAGACCTTCCTCGACGCGGGGTACCAGCTAATTGGCATGGATCACTTTGCGCTGCCTGACGACGACCTTGCAGTCGCGGCGCGTGAGCGCACGCTGCATCGCAACTTCATGGGATACACCACCCGCCCGGCGCCCGACATGCTGGGCGTCGGGGTGTCGGCGATCGGAGACGTGCGCGGCGCCTTCGCCCAGAACGAGAAAAAACTGCTCCGATACTACGCCGCGCTGGACGCCGAGCGTTTTCCGATCGAGCGCGGTTACATCCTGAGCGAGGACGATCAGGTTCGCCGGTACGTGATCACGCAACTGATGTGCAACTTTGCCGTCTCGCGCGCGGCCGTGCGCGAGCGCTACGGCGTCGATTTCGATCACTATTTCGCGTCCGAGCTCGAGCAGATCGCGAGCGACGGCGGCCCGGTTGGAGACGGGTTCGCCGCGATCGACAACGAGGGTCTGGTGGTCACCGACCGCGGCCGCCTGTTCGTTCGCAACATCTGCATGCCATTCGATCGGTATCTCCCGTCCCATCAGGGGAAGCCGGTCTTTTCACGCACGGTCTGACCTGGGCTGCAATGCGCACATCCGCTCCGATGCCAACGGCGGTCGTTCTGTTCAACCTGGGAGGTCCGGACGACCTCGATTCGGTCGAGCCGTTTCTCGTGAAACTGTTTTCCGACCGCGAGATTATCGAGTTGCCGCTCGGCGCGTCGCTGCAGCCGGTCATGGCGCGCGTGATCGCGAGGCTGCGCGGTCCGTCCGTGCGCCGCAACTACGAGCGCATCGGAGGAGGTTCGCCGCAGTTACGGCTGACGCTGGGTCAGGCGGTGGCCCTCGAAGAGCGTCTGAACGTCGGCGCCGGAGATACTCAGCCCTACCGGGTGTTCATCGCGATGCGCTACTCCCGGCCGTCCGCGGAGGAGGCGCTCCGTGCGATTGCGCGGACCGGGATTCGGCGGATCGTCGCGCTCACCTTGTTCCCGCATTACTCGAAAGCGACGACCGGCTCGTCGCTCGGCGAGTTCACGCGCGTGCTGGCCAGGCCTGACTGGCGTCGGTTCGGATTCGAGGTCTCGCACATCGACCGCTACCCTGACGATCCGAAATATCTCGATGCGATGGCCGCGACCGTTCGGAGCGCGTGGGAGCGTATTCCCTCAGGGCGGCGGGAGTCCACAGTGATCTTATTCAGCGCCCACGGGCTTCCGCAGAGGTTCATCGACCAAGGCGATCCGTACGTGGCGCACATCGAATCCACGCGCCGCGGCATTCTCGATCGTCTGTCGCTTGGAAATCGTCAGCTGCTGGCGTACCAGTCTCGAACCGGGCCAGTCAAATGGATCGGACCCGGCACCGAGGAAACGCTCGTCGCGCTTGGCCGTGAGGGTGTAAAGGACGTCCTCGTCGTTCCCCTGTCGTTCGTGTCGGATCACATCGAGACGCTGTACGAAGTCGACCTGCTCTTCGCAGAGGCGGCTCGTAGCGCGGGAATCACCGGGTATTACCGGCCGGAAGCATTGAACAGTCATCCATTGTTCATCGATGCCCTGGCCAGCCTCGTGAGCGCGCACGTCAGACTGTGCGCCGGCCGTTGCTGCGGCTGCCAGTCGAATGTCGAGAAGTTCCCTCTGCCCGTATTTGCCGGAGCCTCGCTGTGAGACGCGTCGTCATTGTCGGAGGAGGCATTGCCGGGCTGTCAATCGCACAGGCGCTGCGCCGCGAGGCCCCCGGCGTCGAGCTGCTGGTGCTCGAAGCGCAGGCATCGGCGGGCGGGAACATTCGATCGAAGTACCTTCAGGGCTACCTGTGTGAATGTGGGCCCGACGGATTCCTCGACAATGCCCCTGCGACTCTTGCCCTCGTGAGAGAGCTCGGCCTCTCGGACCGTCTTCGACGGAGCAATCCAGCGGCGCGGCGTCGCTTCATCTTTCTGAACGGAAGACTGCAGCAAGTACCAATGACACTCGGCGGATTCCTCAGAACCCGACTGCTGTCATCGCGGGGGAAGCTCCGGATTGCGGCGGAACCGTTCGCGCGCACGCGCCCGCTGGGAGACGAAACGATTCACGAGTTCGCGGCGCGCCGCATCGGACCCGAGGCAGCAGAAATCCTGGTCGGATCCATGGTTTCGGGAATCTTCGCCGGTGATGCGCACCAGCTGTCCCTTCACGCGTGCTTTCCAAAGATATGGGAGATGGAATCCGAGCACGGCGGCCTCTTCCGCGCACTGATTGCCCGCCGCAAGCGGACGGCGCCTCGAGACGGCATCGGCTCGCCTGGCGGCACGCTGACGTCATTCGAGGGCGGCATGGAGGATCTCGTACGCGCATTGACCGCGTCGCTCGGCGGATCGGTCCGGACGAGCACTCCCGTCGTTGCCCTCCGACAGCGAGGGAGCGTCGGTCCCCGCCTCGTTCCGGCACGGGCGTTCGAGGTTCAGACCAGCACGCACGCAATCGAGGCAGACGCGGTCGTTCTCACGGGTGCCGCGGACGCGTCATCCGCCCTGGTTCGGCCATTCGATCCTGCTCTGGCCGCGCTGCTCGACACGATCGGCACCGCGCCACTCGTCGTCGCCTGCCTCGGATACGACGAGGCGACGCTCACCGCGGACCGCGGCGCGCTGAGCGGATTCGGCTTTCTGGTGCCGCGCGACAGGGGAATCCGGATTCTGGGCGCCCTCTGGGAAAGCAGCATTTACAACGGCCGGGCACCCGCCGGCCGGGCGCTCATTCGCGTCATGGTCGGCGGCGCCACGGATAGAGGTGCCGTGGATCTGTCGGATTCTGCGTTGATCCGCATTGTTCGTTCGGATCTTCAGCTGACGATGGGACTCCGGGTGAGTCCGGCGTTCGTACACCTGATTAGACACCGGCGCGGTATTCCGCAATACCTGGTCGGTCACACGAACAGGCTGGCCGGCATCGAGGCGCGTCTGCAGGAACAGCCCGGCCTGTTTCTGGCAGGCAACTCGTATCGCGGCGTATCCATTAATGCTTGTATCTCGGACGCGCCCCTCGTTGCAGCCCAAGTTGCCAATCACCTGCGGTCCATGACGGTTGAGGACGAATACGCTGTCGGCGTTCGGTAGGACGGGACGATTGCCATGTCAAGACCAACACCGCAATCCCTAACGGCACTGACCGCGGTCACCGGCGTCGCCGGCGTGCTGTTCGGCATCATCGTCGGCTACATGATTGGGGTCAACCAGGCGCCGGGAGTCGGCGCCCCCATCGCGGCGGCAGCCACAGCCGCTCCCGCCGGCTCTGTTCTGAACGAGCAGGAAGCACAAGCCTATCGCAACGTGCTCGCGTCCGATCCGAAGAATCTCCGCGCGAACGTCGAGCTCGCCAATCTGCTTTACGACGCGGGGCGTTACACCGAGTCGATCTCTTACTATCAACAGGCGTTCGCACTGGACCCAAGGAACGTGAACGTCAGCACCGACCTCGGGACGGCCCTTCATTACGCCGGACGCGCCGACGACGCGCTGGCGCAGTTCGAACGGTCGCTGACGATCGATCCAAAGCACGCGCAAACGCTGTTCAACATCGGGGTAGCAAGAAGGGATGGCAAGAACGATCCCAGGGGCGCGATCGAGGCCTGGCAGAAGCTACTCGTGACGAATCCGGATTATGTCGACGCTCCGAAGGTTCGGACGATGATTGCAGACCTACAGCGTCAGCTCTGACGAGCCACCGAAGTTTTGGCACCGGTGCCGATCAGTCGTCAGACTGATCGCAGAGACACTCGCCGTGCGTGTTCCGGCAGCAGAACCCAGAAGTTGTCCATGGTCACAATTCCGGAATCAGTCGCAACGTTTCTACGGGGACGGCGCATCGCCGTGACCGGCGTTTCCCGGCACCCGAGCCAGGCGGCCAACGCTGTGTTCCGCAAGCTGAGAGGCTCTGGATAGATACGCCGAAAGCAGTCGTAACTCGAGCGGCCCCTCTTGTTACCGGTGTCGCCGACATTCTCTCCCTCCCCAACCTGCGCATCCTATGCGCGAGCGATCGCCCGAACTTGTTGTGCCGACAATCCGGTAGCCGCTTGCCGGAAAATCCGGCACATGCAGTTAGTTGTCGAGCGTACAGACATGATCGGCCGCGGCACAGTCGTTGCGGGTCACGTCGTTGTGGTCACGTTCAGAGTCACCGACCTGAGGGCGCGTGTGCGGCTGTCCCGACTGGAGGGTTTCCATGCGACGCACGATCATCCGGGGGTTCGAGGTTCTGGTGCTCGGTGGAATGACCGTTGGTGCCAACGGCGTTGCAGCCGGCCGCGATGGCCTGCCTTTACCGCAGGCAGGGCGCTCCACAAAGGCCGCCGAACCTGTCGTGACTCCTGTCGCAGGGCCGAGCTGGTTGAATCACCTCGGCATTCGGTACGGGGACACCAGCATGGGCCGCGGTGCTGGACGCTACGGAGCAGGTCCGAATGAACCGGTGCCCGAGCGGAAACCGATCGTGCTGCAGGTCGAGCCATCCGCGGTGCTCACGGGCGCAGATCTGTATCGGCTGAACTGTCAGGCATGTCATCGCGCGGAAGCCACGGGCGCACCGCCGGAAGTTCGCTCGGTGCTGCCGGTCGTGCAGGGATCCTCCTACGAAATGATGCGGCGGAAGCTGCGGTTCGAGGGACAGGTCGACGCGGGGACCGCGGCACGTCAGAAGGCCAACCAGGCGAAGCGCGATCTCTACAGGCGGATTCAGCACGGAGGCCAGAAGATGCCGCCGCGCGCGCATCTCCAGGAATCCGACATCGACATGCTCTATGCGTATCTCACCCGGCTGGCCGGTACACCCCGCGTCCAACCGCAGGTGCGGAAGACGATGAGCTGGGAACGTCTCGGGGAGAACGTCGTCAAAGGCACGTGCCACATCTGCCACGACGCCGTCGGTCCTCGTCCGACCGGACGGGCGCTGCTGCAAGGCGCCATTCCGCCGCTCACGACACTGCTCGCCGACAAGTCGGTTGTGGACTTCGTGAACAAAGTTCGCAGCGGAGCGCCGACCATCATGGGGGATCTCCCCTTCCATTATCGCGGCCGCATGCCGGTCTTCTACTATCTGAAGGATCAGGAAGTGGCAGCCGCCTACATGTTCTTGACCACCTACCCGCCGCAGCCCTGGTAGGAAGCATCTGCTGCCGACGGGGGGATGGTCCGTCGGCGGCTGACGGCATTCCGCCACTCGAATTCGAGCCCGTTGGCGAACCGGCGTCATACGAACGCGTGCGTGAGCACGCGCATTGCAAGACACCGTGGCATGAATCTCACCACCCGCTATCTCGGGCTCACACTGCCCCATCCGTTCGTGTGCGGCGCGTCTCCGCTGAGCGCGGAGCTGGATATGGTGTTGAGACTCGAGGATGCCGGAGCGGCCGCAATCGTCATGCATTCGCTCTTCGAGGAGCAGATCCTCAAAGACGCCACGCGTCGTCCCAACCTCTTGCGCGAGCCGCGCCACAGCGGCGATCTCTCGGAGTCCAGTCCTCCCCTCAGCGCGTACGCGTTGTCCCCCGGCCGCTACCTCGAGCACCTACTGCGCTTGAAGCAGAGGGTCCGGATCCCATTGATTGCATCGCTGAACGGCACGACGCCGGAGGGGTGGCTGCAGTACGCGCGTGCGCTCGAACGCGCAGGCGCCGACGCGCTGGAGCTCAACTTCTATTACATCGCAACCGATCCGACGGAGGACGCGCAGGCCGTCGAGCAGCGCGTTCTCGATGTCGTCGCGGTCGTCAAGGAGTCCATCGCAATTCCGCTGGCCGTCAAGCTCTCCCCGTTCTACTCCTCGCTGCCTAACGTCGCCGCTCGACTCGAGCGCATTGGCGCCGACGGCCTCGTCCTGTTCAATCGTTTCTATCAGTCCGACATCGACCCCGAAACGCGCGGATCGACCGTCCGACTCCAGCTCTCGGATTCCAGCGATCTGCTGCTGCGCCTCCATTCGGTGGCGATGCTCTGGGATCGCGTTCGGATGTCGCTTGCCATCAGCGGAGGGATTCACGAACCCATTGACGCCGTGAAGGCGGTGATGGCGGGTGCGCACGTCGTGCAGCTCGTGTCCACTTTGCTTCGACACGGACCGTCACGACTCAATTACCTGCGCACGCACTTCGAGGCGTGGGCCGAGGCACATCAGTACGAGTCCCTCAAGCAATTCCAGGGCGTCGCGAGTCTTGCCGGACGCGGTGACGTCGCCCGATTCGAGCGCGGTGCCTACGTCTCGGTGCTTCAATCCTGGAATCGCGAGCAGCTTCCACGCAGCGATTGATCCTTACGCAAGTCCTGACAATCCAGTTCGTGCACGCATTCGACGGTACTGTGGACGGCCGTCTCGAGCCGTATTGGGATCCCGACTGCCAGTGCGAAGCCGTGACCACGTTTCGAGGCCGGCTGATCGGTGACCGACTCGAGGGAACGTTCAGCACACGTGTTGGGTTCAGCGGTCACGCAAACGGAAGCTGGGTCGCATATCGCAGACGCGTGGCCTTACTTCCGTCGGAGGAGGCCAGTCATCACGGCTCGCAATCGCTGCGCCAGCCGGCGATACGTTCCGCCTGTTGGATGCGGACTTGCCAGACGGACAGCGATGGGAAGTTTCCAGCACTAGTCGCGCAATATTTCAGGTTCCCCGCGGCTGGTTTGCGCTCGGCCAGCGAAAATCAGCAACATCTCATCAGAAATGCCTGGCATCCCGCTTGCCGTTAAACCTCTGGCTCCAGCGAGCCAGGCGGATATCAACCGTTATCGTCCGCCACGACAATGATCGGACTAGTCGAACTGACTTTCGAAAGGATCGAGGAATGGACTCAACTACGAACCCACCCACGATCCCCAACCGCCGGCATAGTGCCTCCCGCGCACAGTTACTGCACCGCATTCGCGCGGAATTCAGGGAAATGCCGGGTCTTCGTCTGACATGCGGGCAAGCGCAGCGTTTATTCGGGATGCGGCCGGATGTCTGTGAACGCGTGTTCGCGACCTTGGTGGGCGAGGGCACGCTGACCTGTAGTCCTAACGCGCGATACGGCGTCCGTGTTGACGTGGTATGGCAGGCGCGCATGTCCAGCGGCGGATGACGGACGAGCGAGTTTCAGTGTGGTAACCTCCGCGTTCTCGCCAACGACTCAGGATTGAGCAGAGAACACCCTAGCCGGAAGTTTCGCGGCCCGTTCCTGATCGCGTAACTCGGGGTTGGCGTGCCTCTTCGTTTCACGCTAAAGTACATCCTTGTCCCACAAGTAGAGGTCCCCCTGCGCGGCTCCATTTTTCTCGGGGCCTCCATCGTCTTGGCCCTTGCACTCGTCGCGTCTGCCGTCCGCCAGCTCGAATGGATAGCGGTGGCGCAGATTAGTGTTGCCGCCGGACTGCTCACCTTTGTCTTGTTTGTTGCCGCCCGGGATATGTTCGGCCGGTTTCGTGGGTCAGCCGCGCTTCGAAGCACAAACGAGGCACTCGAAACCAAGATCAGCCGCAGCGCGCAGGACCTTGGCGACGCGAATGCGCGGCTGCGGTCGATCATCGACTCGGCGGTTGACGGTATCATCGTGATTGACTCGCTTCGCCTAGCCTGGCGAGCGCCGTTTGCTCACGCAACTGGGGCGGCCTCGCTGGCGCCCGCGACAGCCGGGTGCGCCAGGAGGAGCGTAATTTCCGCCACAGTCCCTCCGCCGTCACGCGGTTTCACCGTGACCGCGCCGTCCTGAAGCTCCATGAGACGCTTCACGATAGGTAATCCGAGTCCGGTGCCGGCCTTCTTCGTCGTATAGAACGCCTCGAACACGTGGGCGAGGACGTGCTCCGGTATGCCGCTGCCGTTGTCCAGGATCTCGATTCGGCACACGTCGGCATCCGAGGACGTCCGAATGTCTACTCGTGTCGAGCCCGCCTGACACGCGTTGAGCAGGAGGTTGAGCAAGGCGGCCCGGAGCATCTCTGGATCTGCGCGAATCAAAGCCGAGTCGCTTGTGAACCCGACCTCGGGCCGACCAGGGCCGGCCGACGCCCACACGCCTGCGACGACGTCGTCAATGATTGAGGTTACTTCCAGCGACTGCAGCCTCGGGGTCTGCGGGCGGGCGTAGCGCAGGATGTCGTTGACCTTCGCGTTGAGCGTGTCGATGCGCTCGATCATGATCCGAATGACATCGCGCTCCCTCGACGAGGCGCCGACGCGCGGTTGAAGAACTTCGAGCGTCCCCCGGAGACCGGCGAGCGGGTTGCGTACTTCATGCGCGACGATCGCCGCAAGCTGACCAAGTTGTGTGAGTGCTGCCTGTTCGGCCAGCTTCGCTTCGGCCGCTTTCCTTTGCGTGATGTCGCTCCTGATGGCCAGATATTGTCGCGGCTTCCCGCGCTCATCCAGAAACGGCACGATCGTGGTGTCGACCCAATAGAATGCCCCGCCTTTCGCCTGGTTGCGGATCTCTCCTCGCCAAACACGGCCTTGCGCGATGGTCCGCCACAGGTCCCGCATGAATTCCTTCGAGTGGCAGGCAGAATTGATGATCCGATGGTCCTGGCCGAGTAGTTCGTCGCGAGAGTACTTCGAGATCTCGCAAAACTTGTCGTTGACGTAGGTGATGATTCCGCGCTCGTCGGTCGCCGCAACGATCGCGGCCTGGTCCAGCGCATACCGGAGCTCCTCCAACCGAACAATGGTTTGTTCGAGCACGGATTGCTTGCGCGCGACCTGGTCGCTCCAGCGGTCGCTCGTCACGCGGTGGTAGGCAACGGGCCCGGCGCTCAGCCAGATGATCGCGAGTTCCAACGGCAGGTTGATTCTGTCGATTTCGACACTGCCGCCCCTGTGCGGCAGGTAAGTCCCGGCAATCGTAGCCGCGCTGGCGACTACTGCAACCAAGAGCGGCTCCCAAAAGCGACCCGTCCGGATAAAGAGCAGGATGGGCGCAACGTACAACGCAGGCACAGCGACGCCAGCCGGCACGAACATGTGGACCCAGAACGCGAGCGCGACGAGGACCGGCGCCAGCGTCCGTGCCAGACGCGGATCACGGCGCGGCGACATCGGCACCTCCAGCACCTCAGTTTCTGCGGCTTTCTTCCCCAAGCGGTCCAAGACCGCGAGAATTTTCGCGCGTGCGGCAAAAATTCCCTGGTCGGTGAGAGACCGCCAACGGGATCTCGCGAAACTCGCACCATCTGTGACGCGCATCTGGTACTCCGGTTGCCTTGAGATGGGTAGGGACCTCTTTGGGAATCCACGATCCTTGCCAGAACACCATGGAGACGATGAAAGCTGTCGTTTCCGCGAAGGCAATGACTTTCTGCACCAAGGACGGCGGTTTAGGAGGAGCCAGCCAGGTTCCTACTCCGGGCTCAGCTCGCGAATCCCTTCTGGGGGCACACTACGAATAACCCCACTGTGAACGCGCGTTCAGGCGGAGTTTTTCGAGCTTGCTGGGATGCGCCTTGGCGTGAACGGCCGCGCGAACAGCCACAGACGTTGTGGAGACGGGGAATTGTTCACGCGCAAGGGAAAATTCACCTCGAAAAGGCTCCGCATCGCCAGCAGTAAAGCACGAATGATCTGGCATTCTGGTTGCTCTCTCCACAAGTGAGCGTCAGCAAGCTGCCGAGAATCGGGCGGCTACATCGCGGCAAAATCTACGGGCCAGCGTGCGAGGCAAGCGCCACCCTCTCGGCAAGGAGCAGCGTAGACGTTCCGCCGCATAGCCATTTTTCAAATGGCCTCAGACCGTGAGGACGCAATGTTCAAGAAAATTCTCGTCGCGACTGATCTTGGTGACGTGTCCACGCAGGCAGTGGCGGTAGCCGCACAGTTGGCGCGAGAACACGAATCGTCGTTGTGCGTTCTCCACGTCATCGTCGATCCGATGACGCAGCCCTGGTCGGCAGAGGCTTATGGCATCGACTTTCCACGATTGATCGAAGACACACAGCGAGATGCCTTGGCGCAGCTCAAACGACTGGTTGCCAGTATCAAGCCTGCGCTACCCATTGTGCGAACTGAGGTGCTTGTCGGCGTGCCAGCATCCGAGATGGTTCGCTACGCGCACGAGCAAAGCATCGATCTGATCGTCGTCGGAACCCATGGACGCGGGCCGGTGCGGCGCGCGTTTCTTGGTAGCGTCGCCGATCGAGTGCTTCGCGAAGCGCCCTGTCCCGTGCTGATCGTCCGCAACGTCGCAGGTGCAAGTGGGCTGCTCGACGCTGCTTGACGGATGTCACCGCTGACAGACATGCAGGCTTTCGCGTCAGCGCCGACCACCTTTCGAGCTGGCTTTCACGAGAAAGACACCTGGGTCGCAGGAGAATCACGATGGACGCGTTTCCACACAAGTACGTTATCAGCGGCTCGGGGCGGGTCGACGGCGACGTCGAACTGACCGGTGAGCGGCTGCCGCGGCTGCGCTCCGCATCACCGGCCCAGTTCGACGGCCCAGGAGATCGATGGTCACCCGAAACGCTGCTCGTTGGAGCCGTGGCGGATTGTTTCATCCTGACGTTCCGCGCCGTGGCTCGCGCGTCGAAGGTGTCGTGGACATCGCTCGACTGCGAAGTGATCGGGACCCTCGATCGGATCGAGCGTGTACTTCAATTCACTCACTTCGATCTTCGTGCCCGTTTGACGGTCCCCGACGGACAAGACGCAGGTCGCGCGCAACAGGCGCTCGAGAAGGCGGAGCGGGCGTGCCTGATTTCCAGTTCCTTGAAAGGATCCGTCAGTCTGGAGAGCCGCGTCGAGATCGGTGAGCCGTTGCAGGTGCCAGCCATGGCTTAGGTGTGAGAAAACGAGACTCCAAGGATCATGAACAGATCGGCCGCCCTTCACCACGGCGGCAGCGTCCGATACGGGAACTCCTGCAGGAATGGCTCTTGAGATGCGAGCAGTTCCTGCGCATTCCCGTGGAATTGAATCCGGCCCTCCTGAAGCACCATGAACTCGGCATGCGCAGCCCTCACGTCGTCGAGACTCACAATCTGGATTCGTCCGTCCTGGCGCACGGCCCCGTGCGTCGCGATGTAGAACGCGTCGCGAATCTGATGGGTCACGACGATCGACGTGGCATGCTGCAGGTCCCCTCAACTTGATGATCTCGTCATCCACGGTGCTGGCGATGATCGGATCGAGCCCGGTGGTCGGGTCGTCGAACAGCAGAAGGCTGGGATTCGACGCGATCGCCCGGGCAATCGCGACGCGGCGCCGCTGGCCACCCGGACAAGGTCGCGGGCATCCGGTCGATGAACTCCTCGAGCCCGACGAACGTCAGGACCTCCTCGACGCGCTTGTCCACTTCCTCCAGCGGCACGTCGGATTCCTCGTACAAGCGGTAATCGACGTTCTCCCCGACCGTGAGCGAATCGAACAGTGCGTTCTCCTGGAACATCATGCCGACGTCCGCCCGCATCCGCAGAAGATCCCGTTCGGGCATGGTGTCGATGCGCTGCCCATTGACCAGGATCGTCCCGGAGTCCGGCTGCAGCAATCCGAGAATCAACTTGAGGATCACCGACTTGCCGGTACCGCTCGCGCCGAGAAGGATTCGCATGGCTCCGGCAGGCACGCTGAAGCCAAGGTCGCGAAGGACGACCTGTTCGTCGAAGGCCAGCGAGACATTCTTGAACTCGACGACCGTTGATACCGTCGTGTCAGCAACGGCCGCGGCCTCCTTATCGCGTGTGGAGGTGACTGGACGCTCATCTACGACAGACGACGAGCGGGGCGCCATGTCGGGGATCACGAGACGGCTCGCAGACGCCGCTCGAACCACACGAGCGCGAACACGAACAGCACGCTGCCGAGCAGCGCAACTCACATGCCGGAGCAGACCTCGTTTTCACCCGGTTCGGGGTCAGCGAAACGGCCGCAGACGGCAGTCGGGCCGGGGACTGTTCACCAATAGTGCGGAAAAATCAGCGTGCGTCCCTGCACGGGATCGTGTCCGCGTCGTTGTGACGACCGCCGATGCAGCCGCAGTGTTTGGTCGCTTCAGACCTCTCAATCTGATTCGCTCGGGCATTCGTTTCCATCACGGCAGTGGCACGCGTTTGGCGACAGGCAGACTCGTTGCGGTCTGTCGCCTGAGGAGAGGCGGTCGTTTGTGCGTAAGTCCGTCGGTTATCTATCTCTAGGCTGGGGCGCCGTTGCGGCGATTTCGATTGCGGTCGTTGCGGTCCAGTCGCAGACGCCGGCCGCCCAGTTTTCGACGACCATCGTCGGTAGGGTTTCCAATCATGAGGTGCGAGCGGGAGACACGCTGCGCAGCCTCGGCGCTCGGTTCGGTGTCGATGCGGCAACGATTGCTGCTGATAACGATCTCCGAGTGACCGCGAAACTCACGCCTGGTCAGATTCTTCGTATCGATGCACGGCACATCGTGCCGCCAGCCGTGATGTCGAATGAGCTCGTCATCAACATCCCGCAACGCATGCTGTTCCATGCCGACCAACAGGGCGAGTACTCGGCGTATCCGGTGGCAGTCGGACGGCCAGACTGGCCGACACCGTTCGGGGCGTTCACAATCGTG
>DATAEK010000286.1:0-20208 GCA_036258055.1 Vicinamibacterales bacterium | reverse complement strand
CGGCGGATGGGCAATTGGCAATGGGCTATGGGTGACGGGCCCCGCTGATGTAGTGAAAGCGGAAAGCCGCAACCAACCAGCGGCGCGAGCGAAGCGAAGCGCTGGCAGGCGCTGGGGTGGGGCCCCGCAGGGAATCGTTCTGAAGGCAGAAAGTCGTTACTAACCAGCGGCGCGAGCGAAGCGAAGCGCTGGCAGGCCGCGGGGGTGGGGCCCCGCGGCAAAGGAAAAAGATGAAACGACGCGACTTCGTCAAAACCATGGCGATCTCCGGGATGGCGGTCGCCGCCAGCGATCTCATCGGCGATCTGATCGCGCAGACGCCTCAGGGGAAAGTCCTGGAATCCAAGTTCAAGGGGCTGGCGGACATCGCGCTCGCGGAAGCGAAACGCGCGGGTTGCTCGTACGCAGACATCCGCTTCACGCGCGCGACCAACAACGGGGTCAACGCGAGCGGCGGCAACCGTGACTTCGAGGGCTTCGGCGGATTCGGCGGCGGCGGACGGGGTGGCGGCCGTGGCGGCCGTGGCGGCGGGCGAGGAGGCGGAGGCGGATTCGGTGGCTTCGGCGGGGGCGGCGGTGGTGGTGCCCGCGACCGCGGCGCGGCCGGGTTCGGCATTCGCGTGATCCACAGCGGTGTCTGGGGATTCGCGAGCAGCCCAATCGTGACCGAGGACGAGATCCGCCGCATCGCGCGCATGGCGACGGAAGTGGCGAAAGCGAGCGCCATTGCGAAGCGCGCTGACGTCAAGCTGGCGCCGGTTCCGGCCTACACCGAGTACTGGGCCACACCGATCAAGAAAGATCCCGCGTCGATCGCGCAGGAAGAGAAACAGGCCTACGTTCAGAAAGTCGTCGATCTCGTCGTGAAGACGAAGGAAGTCACCAACGTCAACGCGTCGGTACAGCTCGAACACGAGTGGAAGTACTTCGCGAGCACCGAGGGGTCCTACATCGAGCAGGAAACGTGGACCACCACCCCGCAGTTCACGGTGACGGCGCGCAAGGACGGCGAGACGCGCAGCCGGACGTTCACGGGCGTGCCGATGACCGGCGGCTGGGAAGTCGCGGAAGCGTCGGAGATGGTCGAGAGTGCCGAGCGCATCGCGGCGGAAGCCGTCGAGTTCTGTACCGCCAAGCCAATCGACATGGGCGTCAAGGATCTCGTGCTGACGCCGTCGCACGCGATGCTGACGATCCACGAGATCGTCGCGCACGCGACCGAACTCGATCGCATTCTCGGGTACGAGGCCAACTACGCCGGTACGAGCTTCGTGAAGATCTCCGATATCGGAAAGCTGAAGTACGGATCGAAGCTCTTCAACGTGACCGCCGACCGCACGATTCCCGGCGGCGTCGCGACCATTGGATACGACGATGACGGCGTGAAGACGCAGCAGTGGCCGCTCGTGCACGAAGGAATCCTCGTGGGGCTCCAGACCAACCGGGAATCGGCGGCATTCATCGGCGAGAAAACTAGCCGCGGGTGCACGTCGGCGAATTCGTGGCGCGACTACCCGTTCCTGCGGATGCCCAACGTCCACGTCGAACCCGGAGGCCCCGGCTCGCCGACGCCGGAAGAGATCATCGCCGACACGAAGGACGGCGTGCTCATCGATGGCCGCGGCAGCTACTCAATCGACCAGCAGCGCTACAACGGCCAGTTCGGCGGCAACGCGTTCTGGGAAATCAAGAACGGCAAGAAGACGCGGATGGTGACCAACGTCACCTACAACGCGATCACGACCGACTTCTGGGGCAACCTGACGGCGACGTCAGGGAAGGAGTCGTGGCGGATGTACGGGACCGGCGGCGACGCGAAGGGTCAGCCCACGCAGACCAACAGCATCTCGCATGGTTCACCGTGGCTGCGCATCAGCAAGATTCTGGTTGGAGCGGCGTTCGCGTAGGTTCGGAGCTCGGGGTTATTCGGGCGTGCAGTCAGCATTTCTTAGTGCTCGCGGGGCCCCACCCCCGCTCGCCTTACGCGCTTCGCGCGACGGCCTTTGGCCTTGCCGCAGCACAGAACGCTGCGGCCTGGTGTCCAAGATTCAACGCCTGCTTCCATTCACCGACAGCCCAGCACGACAGCCAAGCCGGCATTTCTTAGTGCTCGCGGGGCACCACTGAACTGGTAGCTGATCCGCCATTCGCTGTCTGCTGTCCGCCATGGGCGGGCAGCGGACGGCCGGGCGTCTCCCACACAATTCTCGAACCGACGCTTTCGCTAAAAACATATTGAGCGCCTCGGTTTGGTCCCGAATTCCGTCCCACCGGGGACGAATGGCGAGCTCAACATAGGCAAAAATGCTCCGTATTTCCTACCCCATCCATCACAGCATTCGTCACATACGGGTTTCACATCGAACTCTTGACCTTTTGTATACAGCCAGCGTACTGTCTGTCCACACAACTGGGTTGGAGCGAAGGAGGAGCGTTCCATGAAGCAGGTGTTGAGGACGCTGGCGTCCGTCTGCGCACTCGTCGCAGCGATCACGCTGGCTGCAGGGACGGCGTATGCGCAGGGCGGTGCGACGTCCTCGATTTCCGGTACCGTCGTCGATGTCTCTGGGGCGATCATCCCAGGGGCCGATATTGTTGCGAAGAACAATGCGACCAGCATGGAATCCCGTGCTGTGTCGGCCGAAAGCGGCACCTTCACCATTCCGGCGCTGAACGCCGGTACCTACACGGTTACCGTCACACTCTCGGGATTCAAAACGGTCGTGCTCAACGACGTCGTGTTGAATGCCGGTGTGCCTGCCTCGGTCCGAGCAGTTCTGGAGGTCGGCGGACTCGAAGAGACCGTCGTCGTTCAGGCCGCGAGCGAGATCGTGCAGACGCAGTCGGCAACCGTCGCCAGCACGCTGGGCATGAACCAGATCACCAAGCTGCCGCTCACCAGTCGAAACGCGCTCGACTTCGTCGTGAACCTTGCCGGCGTGAATACCCCTGGCGGCAGTCGCGATTCCACGGTCAACGGCCTGCCGCAGAGCGCGATCAACATCACGCTCGACGGCATGAACATCCAGGACAACTACCTGAAGACGACCGACGGCTTCTTCGCGCGATTGAGCCCGCGGCTCGACGCCGTCGAGGAAGTCACCGTGACGACGGCGGCGCAGGGCGCTGATAGTGCCGGACAGGGTGCGGTGAACATCCGGTTCGTCACGCGCTCGGGATCGAATCAGTTCTCGGGCAGCGGCTATTTCTACCTGCGGCACGATGCGTTAAACGCGAACACGTGGTTCAACAACCGCGATTTGACGCCGGTCAACGGAAAGGCCCCAAAGACCCAGCTGCGCCAGTATCAGCCGGGTGCGCGCGTCGGCGGCCCGATCATGATTCCCGGTCTCTTCGACGGGCACAACAAGGCGTTCTTCTTCGTCAACTACGAAGAGAACCGGACGCCGAGCACCTCGACGCTCACGCGAACTGTGCTGAACCCGCGTGCGCAGGCCGGCGTTTTCCGCTGGAATGCCAACGGTGTTCAAGAGAGAGATCTCCTCGCACTCGCGGCACAAAACGGGTTTCCTGCAACGGTCGACCCCACGGTTGCCCGAGTCCTCAGCGATATTCGCAACGCGACGGGGGGCAACGTGACGGATCGCTCCGATCCCCTGCTGCAGCAGTTCGTGTTCCAGACGCCGACGAAGGGCTTCACACCAGCGCCGACGGTCCGCCTCGACTACAACCTCTCGAAAAACAACACGCTGACGGGTTCGTTCAACTACCAGCACATCAACTCGAACCCCGACACGACCAACAGCCAGCAGATCGCATTTCCCGCTTTTCCGATCTACGGCAGCCAGCAGTCCACACGTTATTCGACGTCCGAGTGGCTCCGGACCACAATTGGCACGAACCTCGTCAACGAGCTGCGTGGCGGCGCGACGGGTGGGGCGACGCACTTCTCGCCCGAGAAGAATGTCTCGATGTGGGGGGGAACGTCGGTCGCTGACCAGACGGGGTTCCACTTGAACTTCAACGGTGCGTGCTGCGGCAACAACACCTCCGGGCTTCAAAACGCCGGCGTGACGCCCACGCCGAGTTCGCGCGAAGCCTCGACGAAGAACATCGAGGACACGCTCACCTGGTTGAAAGGCTCGCACAGCCTCAGCTTCGGCGGCGCGTTCACGCAGGCTGATCTCTGGCTCGAGAATCAGACGCTCGTGCCCACGATCAACTTCGGCGTCGTCAACGGAGATCCGTCCGATGCGATGTTCAACACCACGAACTTCCCGGGAGCCTCGAACACACAGTTGAATAACGCGCGTGGTCTCTTTGCCATGCTGACAGGGCGCATCAGCACCATCACCGGCGCCGCCCGATTGAACGAGGACCTGCAATACGTCTACCTTGGGCTGGGTCGACAGGAGGGCCGAATGCGCGAGCTCGGGTTCTTCGCGCAGGACCAGTGGCGGTGGCGCCCCAACTTCACGATCAACATGGGCCTGCGCTACGAAATCCAGCGTCCCTTCTATCCGTTGAATGACGCGTACTCGACACTCACCACCGAGGGTATCTGGGGGGTATCGGGGGTCGGCAATCTGTTCATGCCGGGTACGCTCACCGGACAGAAGCCGACGTTCCAGGCGTACACATCGGGGACGAAGGCTTACAAGACCGACTGGAACAACCTCGCACCGTCGCTTGGTTTCAGTTGGGCGCCGGACGCGAGCGGCGGCTTTCTCGGGAAGCTGATGGGCGAGGACGGCGACACGGTGCTGCGCGCCGGATATGCGCTCGGCTACGAGCGCCACGGTATGTCTGATTTCTCTGGCGTGTTCGGAACCAATCCGGGTGTCTCAGTCGATACCGACCGAAGCACCGCGCTCAACACTCTGAACAACGACGGCCTTGGCCTTCCCGTGTTCTTCAGTCAACGGTCGCGGCTCGGCCCGGCGAGTTTCCCGGCCACCCAACAGTTTCCGTTCACTGAAGTAATCACGGGCAACGCGAACATCTTCGATCCCAACCTCCAGGTGCCGTATTCGCAGACGTGGACGGCCAGCATCGGACGCAAGCTGACACGCGACGTCGGCATCGACATCCGCTACGTTGGCACGCGTCATCTGCAGGACTGGATCGATTACGACTACAACGAAATCAACATCGTCGAGAACAACTTCCTCAACGAGTTCCGCAACGCGCAGGCGAACCTGCGAGCGAACATCGCCGCCGGGCGCGGCAACACGTTCGCCTACACCGGCGCGGCGGGCACGGTGCCGCTGCCGATCTTCCTCGCGCATTACAACGCGCTGGGACAGTCGGCGGCCGGGAACTCCGCGAACTACACCGGCAACAACTGGACGAACACCACGTTCCTGGGCTTCCTCGCGGCGAACAACCCGAACCCGTATGGCTTCGCGTCTACGAATGCCACCAACGGGCTGCTGGGGAACGCGACGTTCCGCGGGAACGCGCTTACAGCCGGGCTCCCGGCGAATTTCTTCGTCGCGAACCCCGACCTGATTGGCGGGTCAACGGTGACGGGTAACGGCGGGTACACGCGCTACGACTCATTCCAGTTCGAAGCCCGGAAGCGCCTGTCGCATGGCTTCCAGATCGACGCCAGCTACGTGTACGGGAAGGCTTACGAGTCGTCGCGATACTCGTTGCGCCTGCCGCGTTCCAGGACGCTGCAGACCGGCGGCGACGGCGGCGTCATTCACGCGTTCAAGACCAACTGGGTGTGGGAGCTGCCGTTTGGCGAAGGCCGCAAGTGGATGAATACCAACAACAGCTTCCTCTCGCGCCTCGCGGGCGGCTGGGAGTTCGACGGCATCGCGCGCATCCAGAGCGGCCGCATGGTCGACTTCGGCAACGTCCGCGTCGTCGGTATGTCGGAGGACGAGCTGAAGAAGGAGGTGGGTCTCTACACCTACGCCGTCACCGGGCTGAGCGCGAACGCCGCGACAGCGCTCTACCTGCTGCCGCAGGACATCGTCGAGAACACGGTGAAGGCCTTCAACGTGTCGGCGACCTCGGCGAGTGGCTACAGCAACATGGGCGCGCCAACCGGTCGCTACCTTGCGCCGGCCAACGGCCCGGATTGTATCGAAGTAGCGGTCGGCGCGGGCCAGTGCCCGGGACGCACGCGGTCGCTGGTGCTGGCGGGCCCCATGTATGTGCGGTTCGATCTGAGCGCGGTGAAGCGCGTCAGGATCGTCGGACGGACGACGTTCGAGTTCCGCGGCGAGATGCTGAACGCGTTCAACCATCCGAACTTCGTGCCGGTTGTCAGCACCAGCACGAACGCGGACAACTATCGGATTACCGACGTCCAGGAGAATTCGAACCGCGTCGTTCAGCTCGTCTGGCGCGTCACCTGGTAACGATTCGCGCGGAGTAGGCGGAGGGCGCGGAGAAATCTCTACACGGAGGCTCGGAGGACGCGGAGACCGATTGGGTCTTCGTGAGCTTCGCGGCCTCCGTGTAGAATCCTCCGCGCTCTCTTTTTTTGCCAATTCCGATTCACCTGCCCTATTCATGGCGACCAGGACCGCCAAACCGCGGGCGGCGCGGGAAAAGGTCGGCAAGGTCTCGACCACTCCACCAACTTCAATTCCTGGTTCCTCGTGGCGACGGCTGTCGTTGATTTGGGCGACGCTCTTGCTCGTCACGGCGCTCGCCTATCAGCCGGCGTGGCACGGCGGAATGCTGTGGGACGACGACGCGCACCTGACGCGGAGCGATCTGCAATCAGTTGACGGTCTGCGGCGGATCTGGCTGGACGTCGGCGCGACGCAGCAGTACTACCCGGTCGCGCACACCGCCTTCTGGATCCTCCACAAGCTGTTCGGCGACAACACGCTGGGCTACCACCTGGTGAACATCGCCCTTCACGCCTCGTCGGCGTTTCTGTTTGTGCTGATTGTGAGCCGGCTCGGCATAACTGGCGGGCTTCTCGCCGGCCTGGTGTTCGCGCTCCACCCCGTGCATGTGGAATCAGTCGCGTGGATGACCGAGCTCAAGAACACGCTCTCCGGCGCGTGCGTGCTCGGCGCGACGATTGTCTATTTGCACTTCGACGAGCGGCGTGAGTGGCGATCCTACGTCGCTGCGATCGTGCTCTACGCGTCAGCGGTGTTGAGCAAAAGCGTCGCTGCCGTCTTGCCGGCAGCTCTGCTCGTCGTCTTCTGGTGGCAGCGAGGGCGACTCGACAGGCGGCGCGATGTGCTGCCCCTCGTGCCGCTCGTGGCCCTTGGTGCGGCCGCGGGGCTGACCACGATCATGGTCGAACGGCTGTCGCTCCACGCGCAGGGCGCCGAATACCAATTCGGGGCGATCGATCGGATCCTCATCGCCGGCCGCGCGGCGTGGTTCTATCTCGCGAAGATTCTCTGGCCGTCACCGTTGATGTTCGTCTACCCGAGATGGTCGATCGATTCGAGCGCCTTCCGGCAATATCTGTTTCCGATCGTGGCGATCGCAGCAATCGCGATGTGCTGGAGTCTTCGCCGACGGACGCGTGCGCCTCTCGCCGTGGCGCTGCTTTTCTGTGGCATCCTGTTCCCCGCTCTCGGGTTCTTCAACGTCTATCCGTTCCGCTACTCATTCGTTGCCGATCACTTTCAGTACCTGGCGACGCTGCCGGTCATCGCGGCGTTGGCCGCCTGGCTCACGACCCGTGGTCAGGCCGCCGCTGGGCGCTCGATCGCAGAGCCCGTGCTGCTGATTGCCATCGGTCTGCCTCTTTTTCTGCTGACCAGAGCACAGAGCGCTAACTACGTCGACTCCGACCGGCTGTTTCGCGTCACGCTCGCGCAGAACCCGGCCTGCTGGCTTTGCCTCAACAATCTCGCAGCCACGAAGGTGCAGGGATCGGATCGTGAGGTAGACGAGGCAGTAGCGAGCCTCGAGCAGGCACTCCAGCTCTATCCGTACTCGGCCGAAGCGCACAACAATCTCGGTGGCGCCTGGCAGCGCAAAGGACGGCTCGACGATGCGATTCGGGAACACCAGGAGGCGCTGCGGCTCAACCCCAGGCTCGTCGATGCGCAGTACAACCTCGGTGTCGCGTATCAGACCGCGGGGCGGATCGCCGACGCGCGCGCGGCCTTCGAGGCAGCGCTGCGAATGAAGCCGGACTACGCCGCCGCGCACTACAACCTGGCAACCGTTCTCCAGCTCGATGGCCGCATGGACGAGGCGATCGTCCATTTGCGTGACGCAACCAGACTGGACGAGGGCAATTGGCGTACGCACGCCGGGCTCGCGCTGGTGCTGCAAGGCGGCGGACGGCTGGACGAGGCGATCGCGGAGCATCGGCGCGCGGCTGAGCTCAGCGGTGATGATCCCCAGGCACTCAGCAACCTTGCCGGAGCACTCGCGCAGTCGGGCCGACCTACCGAAGCCGTGGACGTCCTCGCCCGGGCTGCGCAGCGCACACCACGATCGGCGCCGCTTCAGGACCACCTCGGGTCGATGCTGCTGCGCAGCGGCCGGACTGCAGAGGCGATTGCACAGTTCACCGCGGCGACGCGCATCGACCCGGGCTACGCGCCCGCGCAGTACCATCTCGGGATCGCGCTGGCAGGGGCGGACCGCGCCGCCGAAGCGGTACCCGCGTTTCAAGCGGCTCTTCGCGCCGATCCGCGCGCTCCCGAAATCCACAACGACCTAGGCGCGGCGCTCGCGAATATCGGACATTACGACGAGGCCATCGCACACTTTCACGAGGCGCTTCGGCTTCGTCCTGACTACCCCGACGCCAAAGCGAATCTGGCGCTCGCGATTCGATTGAAACCCCGGCGGTGAGGATAGAACTACTTCATCCGCAAGCTGATCGGCGGTGGTTCGAACGGGGCGCGGATGAACAGATCGAAATCGTTGCTGCGATCAGCCATGTCGATCGCATGGCGCGATGAGAACGCGACGACCGGCGCCGAGGCAGCCAGCGCAGGACCATCGCTGGCCTCCATCCATCCACCGTTTTCGTCACCGCTCACCAGTACGCTTCGGCCGGCAAAGCGGTCGAAGACGAACACGTCCCACAACAGGTTGACGTCCTCTGACGCCGCCGGACAACGGTGCGCGCACACGATGTTCGACGCATCGGACTGGAACGCGACAAAGCGGCCGTCGAACGACACCTCCGGATTCGTGCTGACGCCGTTCGCCGATCCACCGGCAGCGCTTCGGCTGACCAGCGTCATCGTCTCCTTCAAACGATCGAACAGGAACACGTCTGACGCGTTGTTGCGATCGTCGTCGACGATCTCCGGCGATTCGGACACGAACGCCACGTAACGGCCGTCTCCACTGATCGCCGGCGATGAAGAAGGCTTTTCCGGGGGCCGGTCCTTCGACGTGCGGCTGATGCGTGTGATCTTGCCGAGCGCCAGGTCACGGACGAAGATCTGAGTCGGGCGCCGCTGAGCGCCGGTCGGGCGTGCGGGTGTTCGATGATCGAGATCCGACAGTGACACGAAGGCGATCGCCTGACCGTCGGCACTGATCGACGGCCGAAAGCTCGCGCCGATCGAGGGCTGCGACCCGGCGTCGGTCACGTTCACCCGGCGCAGGATGCCGGACGCCACATCCCAGGCAAACACGTCCTCTTCGGCCGCGTTCGCATCGGGATCGCTCGTGAGGTTCGTCGCCGTCGAGGAGAACACGACGACCCGGCCGTTGTCGCTGATGTCGGGATCGCGGCTGCTGCCGTTGGCGGGTTGGCCGCGCACCCCTTTCGAGACCAGGGTGAGCGTGGCCTTCTGACGATCGCAGAGCACGATCTCGCTCTGCGGTGCGCCGCTCTCCAGCAAGCGGGTGATCTGAAAAACCAGCAGGCGGCCGTCGCCGCTGATCCGGGGTCGCGTGACGGTCACGCCCGGCTCGAGCGCTCCGGTCTCCAGTGTGGTCACTCCCGTTCGCCGATCGAGCACGTACAAGTCAGCGTCGCCGTTGGTGTCGGCGGGCACCAGCCGCGCGAACGATTCGAACGCCACGAATCGGCCGTCTGCGGTGATGTCGACCGTGGGTGGGGAGAACGGGGAGCGCAGCGTATCGTGCTGCCGTATCGTGACGAGATCGTCGGAGGCCGCCGCCGTCAGGTGCCACGCAATCCCAACCGCCACGGCGCCGCTGACAAATCGTCCCGCCACTGGTCCCTCAGCGGCGGTGTGCGCGCAGCTCCGCCGTCACCTGCAGCCCGGCGCGCACGGCGCGCGCGGTTTCGAACGCGGTCGCGCCTCCGCACATGCACTCGTGGACGCCGGTTGAATCGAGACGCGACTTTCGCTGGAGGTCGACACCGTCGAGCTGCTCGATGACGTGTTCGAGCTCGTGCGCGATCAGTCCAGGCGCGGGGTAGTCCTTGCCGAGGCGAATGACTGCATCGAGGCGCCCATCGACCCGCGCCACGCGGGTCCACGCGAGTGCACGAAGATGCGCCGGCGGCGGGCCCGCTTCGAGCACGACCGTCAACCGCGACTCGCTCGCGATCCGCAGACATTGGCGACGGAAGGTCGCCGAGCGCAGCCGCATCGATTCGACGAGCTCGCGGTAGAGCGCCGGTACGATCAGATTCTTCGGCAGCTCGACGTCGTCGGGCGATGTCTCGGCAAGCGGGCGGTACTCACGCGCGACGTCGACGGACGATCGCAGCGAGACGGTTCGCAACGAAACGTCCGTTTGCGCGAAACCGGGGACGGCCAGCGCGACGTGCATCGCGACGAGCGGCTCCAGTATCCACGAAAGCAATATGGACATAAGCGCTCCTCATGCCGGTGATGTCGTCGCGCGCGATCACTTTCTTTGACGAACGAGGCCTCTCGAAGGTTGGTCCTCGACTCCTGTCTACTACGTGCAGTGCACGCGCGTGGTTCACACCCATCGAATGTCGATGGGACGAACGGTCGCGCGGCGCGCGTGATCAGCGACAGCCGGCGGTATCGTCCCACCAGGAGACTCGGGTCACGATTCCGGCTACCATTAGCGGCCATGATGACTCGCCTCATCCTCATCGCTTCGATCCTCGTTGCGCTCTCCGCTCCAGCGTCGATGCAGGCCCCTGCGACGCAGACTGCGGGACCAACGGCAGCGACCTGTCCGGAGATGGCCACTGCGCTGCAGGCGCTGATGCGCAACGACATCCGCCGCCTGGATTGGCCGGCGCTCGGCCGCTATCGCGACGACAACCGGCAGGTCCAGCCGCCGTCGGCGTCGGAGAATCGCGTGGTGTTCATGGGCGACTCCATCACGGACGCCTGGCAACAGCCGCGCTTCGGCGGCTTCTTCCCCGGGAAGCCGTACGTCGACCGGGGCATCAGCGGTCAGACCACGCCGCAGATGCTGGTGCGATTCCGCCCCGACGTCATCGACCTCAAGCCGAAGGTGGTCGTGATTCTCGCTGGAACCAACGACATCGCCGGCAATACCGGACCGATGACCAACGAGGAGATCCAGGGGAATCTCGAAACGATGAGCGAGCTCGCCCACGCGCACGGGATTGGCGTCGTGCTGGCGAGTCTCCTGCCGACGAGCGCCTATCACACCGCCGCGGGCGCGGTGCCGCAGACAACGCTCCGGCCGATGGCGCGCATCAACGCCCTCAACGCCTGGATCAAGAGCTACACGTCCGCTCACGGCCACGTGTATCTCGACTACTTCTCACCGATGGTGGATGGGACCGGCGTGCTCCGCGAGGAACTCAGCGCCGACGACCTGCACCCGAATGCCCAGGGCTATGCGGTGATGGCGCCGCTCGCGCAGGCGGCCATCGACCGCGCGCTGAAGTAGACGTTCCCCATCGACAGTCGATGGGGCTTGACATCGCCGGCCAACCGCGTCATTCTTCCCATCGTCTAACGATGGGAGCGCGATGGGACTCACCAATCAGCCGCCCGACCTGCTGCCGGGCACACTCGACATGCTGGTGCTGCGCAGCCTGCTGCGCGGACCGCTGCACGGCTACGGCATCGCCGAACGCCTCCGGCAGGTCTCGCAGGATGTGCTGCAGGTGGGCGAGAGCTCGCTCTACCCTGCGCTGCAGCGCCTGCTCCTGAACGGGTGGGTCAAGGGTGAGTGGGGTGCGTCGGAGAACAATCGCCGCGCGCGCTTCTACACGCTGACAGCCGCGGGCCGCAAACAGCTCAACGCCGAGCGGCAGGAGTTCGAGCGCCTCATCGTGGCAATCCAGCGGGTGTTAGAAACCGCCTAAGAAGGCAGGCGGTCGGCCCCGCGGGCACACTAAGAGATGCGGACATTCTTCCGTCGACTCACCCATTTGTTCCGAGCGCGCCGCGTTGAACACGACCTCACGCAGGAGCTCGAGCATCATCGCGAGCTGCGCCAGCAGCAGCTGGAACGAAGTGGTATGTCCCCGCGCGACGCTGAGGTCGCCAGCCGTCGCGCACTCGGCAACGTCACGCTCGCAATCGAGGATGCGCGCGAGGTCTGGATCTGGCCATCGCTCGAACGGCTGTGGCAGGACGTCCGGTTCGGCCTCCGCATGCTGCGGCGGCAACCGACGTTTGCTGCCACCGCCATCCTGATCCTCGCGATCGGGATGGGCGCGACGACATCGGTCTTCAGCGTCGTCGAATTCGAGCTCTGGAAACCACTTCCCTTTCCGAATCCCGATCGTCTGGTCGAGGTTTACACGACCGGCAAGGATCTGCGCGGACAGTACAACGGTGCGTCCGGACCGGAGCTCGTCGACTGGCGTGCGCAAAGCCGCGCTTTCGAGCAGCTCGCCGCGTACGGCAGTCGCGGCCGTCGCGTGCTTCGCGCCGGCAACGTCCCCGAGTCGGTCAGCGTGATGCCGGTCACCTCGAACTACTTTGCGACGTTGCGGCGGGACCCCGCTTTGGGTCGCGCGTTCAACAGCGAAGACGACCGCTCGTCGAGCCGAATGGTACTGCTCAGCGATGCGTGCTGGCGCCGGCACTTCTCGACCGATTCCCGGATCGTCGGCCGCAACATCACGATCGACGATCGGCCCTTTACCGTCATCGGCGTCATGTCGCCGGCGCCGTACGACTTCATGGTCAGTCCCGATCTCTTCGTCGTGGTCGATCCGCAATCGCTGCACGACCGAACGAGCCGCGACTTGGGAGTGATCGGCCGGATGCGGGACGGTGTTTCGCTCGAATCAGCTCGAGCCGATCTGCAGCTGATCGCGCAGCGGCTCGCTCACGAATATCCGGCGGCGTACGAGGGACGCGGCATTCGGATCGACGGCCTCCGCGAGTCCAATACCGGCTGGAATTGGCGTCCGCTCTTCTTCTTCCTGGGCGCCGCGCTCTTCGTCCTGTTGTTGACCTGCGTCAACGTCGCCGGTCTTCTGCTGGCCCGGGCCCTCGGACGCGATCGCGAGTTCGCGATCCGTCGTGCGCTCGGCGGCGGGCGTGCCGCCCTCGTCAGGCAGCTCATCGTCGAGGGATCGCTGCTGACGCTGCCCGCGGCCGCCCTCGGCCTGCTCGCCGCGGAGTGGGCCATCGATTTGCTGCCTTCGTGGCTCCCACCCGACTATCTGAGCCGCGGGTCGCACATCGAGCTCGACGTCCGAGTCTATCTGTTTGCGCTCATCGTCTCGGGTCTGACGACGATTCTGTTCGGGCTCGCACCAGCCATGCTGACCTCGCGCCGTGATTTGAGCGGTGTGCTCGCGCAGGGAGGCCGAACCGTTGCCGCCTCCCCGGGCCAGCGTCGCGCGCGGCATGCGCTGGTCGTCGCGGAAGTGACGATGACGCTCGTGCTCGTTGTCGGCGCCGGTTTGTTCGTCAACAGCTTCGTCCGGCTGACACGCGTGCCGCTTGGCTTCGATCCGCACAACCGCCTGGCCATGCGGGTCTCCGCACTCGGACCGCGTTACGCGGATCGGCGTCAGGTTGTTCCACTGGCTCGAAGCCTGGTCGAGCGAGCGCGAGCCGTCCCTGGAGTAACCGCGGCGGTCGCCGGCAGTAGCGTGCCGCTTGGCAGCGGTCCGAACGTGCGCTTCGTCGTGACGGATCGACCGAGGCCCGATGCTGGAGAGGAGCCGCAGGCGATCATTCGCGCGATCACGCCCGGATACTTTGGTGTGCTCGGCATCGCCGTCACTAAGGGGCGCGATTTCAACGAGGGCGATAGCGAGGGAGGGGCCAGGGTTGCGGTGATCAACGAGAACCTGGCGCGGCGCATCTTCCCGGGCGAAAACCCTCTCGGCCGCGAGCTCGTGCTGATGGAATCGAGCACGTCATGGGTCCGTCGAGGGACCGTTCAGATTGTCGCGATCGCGGCGAACATGAAAGAGGTGGGGATCCACGAAGTCGACTTCAACAGCATTTTCGTCCCGCTCGCGCAGTCGCCCCCTTCGACGTTTCACGTCATCACCACAACCGCGGTCCCGCCGGCGAGTGTCGTCGATCTGCTGCGCGCGGAGGTCCTGGCCGTGGATGCTGACCTGCCCGTCTCCAACGTGACGACGATGGCCCAGCTCGTAGACGACGATCTTCGCTCGGCGCGGTTCAACCTCCTGTTGATCGGCGTCTTCGCCGTGCTGGGCATCGTGATGGCGGCCGTCGGCATCTACGGCACGATGTCCTACACCGTCCAGCAGCGGACGCAGGAGTTCGGCGTTCGGCTCGCCCTCGGCGCGCCCCGATCCAGCATTCTCGGCCTCGCGCTCGGACAGGCCGCGCGCCTTGGCGTCATCGGCACGGCGGTCGGCCTTGGTATCTCGCTGGCGCTCGCGCGCATCATCGGCAATGCGCTCTATCTCGTTCCTCGAGTGCACAACGGCCTGATCTACGGCGTCAGCACGACCGATCCCCTGACAGTCACGTGCGCATGCGCACTGCTGATGATCGTCGCCGCGCTCGCCGGTCTTTTGCCCGCCCGCCGCGCGACGCGCGTTGATCCGGTGGTCGCGCTGAGGACGGACTGAGCAGAAGTCAGGAGGTAGGAGGTAGGAGGTAGGAGACAAGAATCGTTCTGAAAGCAGGCTGTCGCAACGAGCCAGCGGCGCGAGCAGCCCTGAGCCGCAGCGAGCGCGAACGCGCGAGCTGCAGCGTCTGGGGGTGGGGCCCCAGACGCCCTGAAGAATGTGGGGCCCCGCGGCAACCTAAGAATGCTGACGTTCTTCCGTCGAATCACGCATTTGATCCGATCGAGCCGCGCCCAGCGCGACCTCACGCAGGAGCTCGAGCACCATCGCGCTATGCGTCAGGAGCACCTGGAAGCCGCTGGCATGACTCAGGGTGAGGCGGAGATCGCGGCCCGTCGCGCTCTCGGGAACATCACGCTCGCGCGTGAGGACGCGCGCGCGATCTGGATGCCCCCGCGGCTCGAGAGCGTGTGGCAGGACGTCAGCTACACTGTGAAGACCATTCGACGAGGTCCCGCGTTCGCGTCGGTGGTCGTCCTGATCCTGTCGATCGGCATCGGCGCGACGACCTGCGTGTTCGGTCTGCTGGACGGTCTCGCGCTTCGTACGCTGCCGGTGCGCGAACCGGATCAACTCGTCTGGTTCAAGGATCCGTCGTTTTCGTATCCGATCTTCACGGAACTCCACGCGCGCAGCGATCGTCTCTTCTCCGGCCTCTTCGCGTGGAACATCGATCGCCGGAACGTCGGGTGGAGCGCGGGCGCTGAAGGCACCGACGTGACGCTGGCGACGGGCGCGTTCTATTCGACGCTCGGCGTCGCCGCGGCGCGAGGCCGGACCTTCGACGAAGGTGACGACGGCCCCGGCGGGGGGCCGGACGGCCGCGTGGCGGTGATCAGCGATGCGGCGTGGGCACGCCGATTCAATCGCGATCCCTCGATCATCGGCAAGCGGATCAGCATCGATCGTCTGCCCTTCACGATCATCGGCGTCATGCCGCCGGGGTTCTTCGGGGTGGCGCCAGGTCTCTCGCCGGAGCTGACCGTGCCGGTCACAGCCATCGCCGAGCCCGCCGCCCTGCGCTCGCCGACGAGCGCCTGGCTGCACCTGATGGGCAGGCTGGCGCCCG
The DNA here is from genome assembly GCA_036258055.1 of Vicinamibacterales bacterium. Taxonomy (GTDB): domain Bacteria; phylum Acidobacteriota; class Vicinamibacteria; order Vicinamibacterales; family 2-12-FULL-66-21; genus DATAEK01. Next base: position 4,267 of record DATAEK010000286.1, on the reverse strand, counting down.
GCGTCACGATTGACAAAGGGAATGCGGCGCTTGCGACAGTCTGGCCGGCGGTGATGGAGGCGACGACGTGGGAAGGCCAGCCGCCGGAGCGCCGTGCGCGGTATCTCGCCCGGACAACGTCGCTCCAGCCGGGACGCGCGGGCTACTCGCGCGTGCGGAATCAGTTCGTCGAATCCCTGTGGCTGCTCTTCGCGCTCACTGGTCTGCTCCTGGCCGTGGCTTGTGCCAGCGTGGCGAACCTGCTGCTCGCGCGCGCCGACGCGCGACGGAAGGAGCTGGCGCTGCGATTGGCGATCGGCGCGAGCCGCGGCCGGGTGATTCGGCAGTTGCTGACAGAAGCAGCTGTCTGGACCGCGATGGGCGCGACCGGCGGCGTGTTGCTGGCATCAGTGGCAGGTCGAGCACTCGTCACGCTGCTGTCGACCTTCGAAGATCCCATTGCGCTCGATATGGCGGTCACGGGACGTCCGATGATCTTCACGCTGGCGCTGTCGATAGCGACGGCCGCGGCGACGGCCCTCGTCCCAGCGCTGCGAGCCACGCGCAATCCCTCGCCTGGCCTGACGGCGCGTGGCGGTCTGGCGATACTCCGTGGCTGGACGATGGCGAAGTCGTTCGTGTCGGTGCAGGTCGCGCTCACCGTCCTCCTACTGGCCGGCGCTGCCCTTTTCACCCGAAGCCTGCTGCTGATCCTTTCGCAGGACGCGGGGTTCGAGCGCAACCGGATCGCGATCATCACGACTGACCCGGTGGGATCGGGCTATCGCGAAGAACGGCTGGCGATGTACTACTCGGACCTGCTCGAGAACGTGAGCCGGCTCCCAGGCGTCCAGTCCGCCGCCCTGTCCTGGATGCCGCCCATCAGCAACGAGCTGGGCTACTGGACGCAGAGCATCGCCGTGGACGGAGCGGACGTTCCGGTCTCCAAGTCTCGCTACGTGTACTTCAACGCCATTTCGCCCGGCTACCTCGATACCGTGCGCATTCGGCTGCTGCGGGGGAGGAACTTTACCGACGCGGACAGCGCGTCGGCTCCGAAGGTCACCCTCATCAACGCGTCGCTTGCCCGCGAGTACTTCGGAGAGTCGAACCCCGTCGGCCGCCGTATCAGCGTCGGGAAGAGCGCCTCCCGAAAGGATCTCGAGATCGTCGGTGTCGTGCAGGACGTGAAGTATCAGCGCCTACAGGAAACGACCAGGAGCATCGCGTTCCTGCCGTGCGCACAGCTTGGGGAGTTCATGACCGGCACCAACCTGGTCACGGTGGCTCGCGCATCCGAGGGGGTGAACGGTTCCGACACAACTCTGGCGGCCGTGCGTTCGATCGATCCGCGGGTGCCGGTGCGCATCGAAACCGTCGCGGATCGGATCCGCGAATCGCTCGTGAAGGAGCGGAGTCTTGCCGTGCTCGCCGTCACGTTGGGCGTCGCGGCGCTGATCCTGGCCTGCGGCGGCCTCTATGGGCTCATCGCGTACTCGGTGTCGCGACGGACGAAGGAAATCGGCATCCTGCTCGCCCTCGGCGCGAACCCGCGATCCGTGTTAACGATGATCGTCAGGGAGTCGATGACGCTCGCAGCCGCGGGAACAATCGTCGGCATCGGCGCGTCGCTCGCTCTCGGACGCTTCGCCCGCACGCTGCTGTTCCAGGTCAGCCCGACCGACGCCGTCTCAATCGTTGCGGCGGCTGGATTGATGCTGCTCGTCGCGCTGGGCGCGGCGCTGTTGCCCGCTAGAAGGGCAGCCGGAGTGGATCCGAGCGTTGCGTTGCGAGCCGAGTAGTTATTCGCTCGACTTTGTCTGCATTTCTTTGCCGCGGGGCCCACATTCTTCAGGGCGTCTGGGGCCCCACCCCCAGACGCTGCAGCTCGCGGCTTCGCGCTCGCTGCGGCTCAAGGCTGTCACGGCCTGCCAGCGCTCGCTTTGCTCGCGCCGCTGGCTACATGGGACAGCCTGCTTGCAGAACGATTCTGACTCTAGCTTCTTACTTCTACCGCGCCGGCGTCAGCTAGAATCCCCCAATGCCCCGTCTCGTCGCGCTCGCGATCCTCGCACTTCTTGCCGCTCCATCCGTCCAAACGCCACCTCCGCTGCGCGGATTCACGCAGACTTCCGCCGCCGCGGAGCGTGACCTCGAACGGCGATACCAGGCGATCCCGAGTCCGGACAATATGCGCGAGTACATGCGCATGATCAGCGAGGACCCCCACCATGCCGGCAGCCCGGGAAGCCGCAAGGTCGCGGAGTACGTGCTCGCGAAGTTCAAGTCGTGGGGACTCGACGCGACGATCGAAGAGTTCAGCGCGCTCATGCCGTATCCCGTTGAGCGCACGGTCGAGCTCGTCGAGCCCGAGAAGTACTCCGCGACGCTCAAAGAACCCAAGGTGGACGCCGACAAGGACTCGACCGATGATGGCCAACTGCCGACGTTCAACGCCTACTCCGCCGACGGCGACGTCACGGGAGCTCTCGTCTACGTGAACTACGGGGTGCCCGAAGACTACGAGCAGCTGGCCAAGCTCGGCGTGGACGTGAAGGGCAAGATCGTCATCGCGCGCTACGGCAAGAGCTGGCGCGGCATCAAGCCGAAGGTCGCGGCGGAGCACGGTGCCATCGGCTGCATCATCTACTCGGACCCGAAAGACGATGGGTTCTCGAAGGGGAAGGTCTTTCCGGACGGCCCGTACCGTCCCGAGCAAGGCGTGCAGCGCGGCAGCGTGATGGACATGCCGGTGCATCCGGGGGATCCGCTCAGCCCCGGCTGGGCGTCCGAGCCGGGCGCGCGACAACTGAATCGCGCCGACGCCGTCACGATCCTGAAGATACCGGTGCTGCCAATCTCCTACGGTGATGCGCTGCCGTTGTTGCGTCAGCTCAAGGGCCGGGACGTGCCGCGCGACTGGAAAGGCGGTCTGCCGATCAGCTATCGCGTTGGACCGGGTCCCGCAAAAGTTCACATGAAACTCACGTTCGACTGGCAGGTCCGGCCGCTCTACGACGTGATCGCGCGCATCCCGGGCTCGGAGTCTCCGGATCAGTGGATCGTTTTCGGCAATCACCACGATGCCTGGGTCAACGGCGCGTCGGATCCGACCAGCGGCAACGTGGCTCTGATGGAAACGGCGCGCGGCCTGGCCGAACTGCTCAAGACCGGCTGGAAACCGAAGCGGACGATCATCCTCGCGTCATGGGACGGCGAGGAATGGGGGCTGCTGGGATCGACGGAGTGGGTCGAGAAGCATCAGGCCGAGCTCGCGCAGAAGGGTGTCGCCTACATCAACACCGACAGCAGCGGCAAAGGCTGGCTCAACATGCAGGGCTCGCATTCGCTGCAGGCCTTCTTCAACGAAGTCGGGCGGGACGTGCCCGATCCGCAAGGCAGCGGCAAGAGCGCACTCGAAGCGAAACGCGAGCACGATCTCAAACAGGCCAAAACCAAAGCGGCGAAGGAAAAACTCATCACCGGCGATCTGCCGATCGGCGCGCTGGGCTCGGGATCCGACTACACCGCGTTCGTGGATTACCTCACCATCGCGTCGGCAAACGTCGGGTTCGGCGGAGATGGAGACGGCGGCGTCTATCATTCCGTCTACGACTCGTTCTACTGGTTCACGCAGTTCTCGGATGGCAACTTCGCGCACGGCACCGCGTTGTCTCGGTTCACCGGGACCGCGCTCCTGAGACTGGCGAACGCGGACGTGCTGCCCTTCGAGTTCACCAGCGTCTCCAAGACGTTTGGTGGGTACGTCGATGAAATCCGCCAACTGCTCGACGGCAAAGGCCAGACGATCAACCTCGATCCGATTCGTACCTCGCTCAACCAGCTCGATGCATCAGCACGGCGCTACGAACAGGCGCTCAAGACCGTGCAGCAGGGAACCAGCATTCCTCCCGCGCTTGCAGGAAGCCTCGAGGAGCTCAATCGAACGCTGTATCGGTCAGAACGGGCATTCAAACACGATGCGGGACTGCCGCGCCGCGAGTGGTTCAAGCACGTGGCCTACGCGCCGGGGTTCTACACCGGCTACGGTGTCAAGACGCTGCCAGGGATCCGCGAAGGCATCGAGCAGAAGCAGTGGGACGAAGCCCGCGCCTACATCCCGATCGTCGCGGCAGCCATCGACCGCTTGCGCGCAGACGTCGAAAAAGCCACCGCGCTCATCGCGAACAACTGATCGCGGTGGGGCAGGGTGGGGCGGGTGGGGCGGGTAAGGCGGGTAGGGGCAGGTAAGGTAGTTTCGGTGCGCCTACCTGCCCCACCCCCCCCA
>DATAEK010000283.1:0-39658 GCA_036258055.1 Vicinamibacterales bacterium | reverse complement strand
CACGAGCGGACGCCCCGCGCGCGCCACCTGCTCGAGCAGCGGCAGCAGGTCCTTCATCGAGCTGATCTTCTTCTCGTGGATCAGGATGACCGGATTCTCGAGCACCACTTCCATGCGCTCCGGATCGGTCACGAAGTAGGGCGAGAGGTAGCCGCGGTCGAACTGCATGCCCTCGACGACCTCGAGCGAGGTCTCCATGCTCTTGGCTTCCTCGACGGTGATGACGCCGTCCTTGCCGACCTTCTCCATCGCCTCGGCGATGATCCGGCCGATGGTGTCATCGCTGTTCGCCGAGATGGTGCCGACCTGGGCAATCGCCTGGCCGCTCACCGGCTTGGACTGCTTCTTCAGCTCCTCGACGACAACTTCGACGGCCTTCTCGATGCCGCGCTTGAGCTCCATCGGGTTGGCGCCGGCGACGACGTTCTTCGCGCCCTCGCGGAAGATCGCCTGGGCGAGCACCGTCGCCGTCGTGGTGCCGTCACCCGCGATGTCCGAGGTCTTGCTCGCGACCTCTCGCACCATCTGGGCGCCCATGTTCTCGAGCGGATCCTTGAGGTCGATTTCCTTCGCCACGGTCACGCCGTCCTTGGTGATCGTCGGCGAACCGAACTTCTTGTCGAGGACGACGTTGCGGCCCTTGGGGCCGAGTGTGACCTTCACTGCGTTGGCGAGCTGGTTGACGCCGCGCAGGATGGCCTGACGCGACTCCTCGCCGTAGATAATCTGCTTCGCCATAACTTGTTGATCTCCGTCTGAGGGCCAGCTTCAGCCGGCCTCTACCGTTGTCACCGGTTTTCAGCGGCCCGCACTCGATCGGGCCGCGCCATTCCTCGCGAACCTACTGGGCAATAACGCCGAGGATTTCTTCCTCGCGCATGATCAGGTACTCCTCGCCATCGAGCTTGATCTCCTGGCCGGAGTACTTGCCGAAGAGCACCGTGTCGCCTTCCTTGACGTCGAGCGGCGTGACCTTGCCGTCCTTCTCGACCTTGCCTTTACCGACAGCGATGACCTTGCCCTGCTGCGGCTTTTCCTTGGCGGTGTCGGGGATGATGATTCCGCCGACTTTCTGTTCCCCTTCTTCGAGGCGCTGCACGATCACGCGATCGTGCAAGGGACGGATCCGGACGGTCGTCTGCGTAGCTGCCATGGCAATCTCACTCCACGTGTGTTTTGAGTGTTGAGCGGGTGTTGAATCAACCCCGGGTGAATCCTGGTATCCAGATGAAGCCGGGCCGCTCTGCGCCTTAGCACTCGGCGCGAACGACTGCTAATTGTATAGGAAGCCGCCGCGGGTCTGTCAAGCAGTCAATAGGGGAGAGTGCTAATGAGGTCTGTAGCGCTCGGCTTCCGCCGGTGGTGTCCGGCTTCAGCCGGCCCGCGGCCGATCAGCCCCGTTTCAGGCGGTATTCGGCCATTTTTCGCGCCACGGTGTTGCGGTGGAGCCCCAGAAGCTCAGCCGCGTCCCCGACGCTCCCCTTGGTCCGCTGGAGCGCCCGGGTGAGGAAGACCTTCTCGAACTCGCGGCGCGCATCGTCGTACAGCACGCCTCGTTCGAGCATTTCCTGGACGAGTTTTTCGAGCTGGTCCCGCACGGCGGCTACTGCAGCTCGCGGCCAGACAGCAGGCGGAACGCGTCGACGTATTTGTCGTGCGTCCGGCGAATGACGTCATCGGGCAGCGATGGGACCGGTGGCTGCTTGTTCCAGCGGATCTGTTCCAGGTAGTCGCGGACGAATTGCTTGTCGAAGCTTGGCTGGCCGTGTCCGGGCTCGTATTCGGCACGCGGCCAGAACCGCGATGCGTCCGGCGTGAGGACTTCGTCGATGAGCACGACGTCGCGTGCCGGATCGCCGTCGCCTACCAGCCCGAACTCGAACTTCGTGTCCGCGACGATGATCCCCTTCGACTCCGCGTGAGTCGCGCCGCGTCGATAGATTTCGAGCGTCAGCGCTTTCAATCGCGCGACGAGACTGGTTCCGATGAGCCGTCCCGCCTGCTCCTCGCTGATATTGATGTCGTGACCGCTGTCTTCTTTCGTGGCCGGAGTGAAGATGGGCTCGGGCAGGCGGTCGGATTCCCTGAGGCCTGACGGCAGCTTCACGCCGCAGACTGCTCCAGTCTGCTGGTACTCTTTCCAGCCCGATCCGGACAGGTAACCGCGCGCCACACATTCGACCGGTACCGGATTCGTGCGCCGCACCAGCATCGAACGTCCGCGCAGCACGTCGGCGTGCCGCCGCGCGGGTTCCGGATACGCCTCCGGATCCATCGAGAGGAGATGATGCGGTACGAGGTCGCCCATTCGCTCGAACCAGAATCCTGACAACTGCGTCAGCACTTTCCCCTTGTCGGGAATGCCGGAGCCGAGCACGTAGTCGAACGCCGAGATGCGATCGGTCGCGACGATGAGCAGCGCGTCGCCGACCTCGTACACGTCCCGCACCTTGCCGCGGCGATGCAGGGTCAGACCTTGAAGGGATGTTTCGAGCAGGGGGGCGGTAGAGATCACGATGGCCTCGCGAAAAAATGTGAGCTTATCGATCGACGCGAGGCGAGTCAATAACGATCGAGGGCTGCGATCGGCGCGCGCGCGTCGCCCGCCGCCGACGTCATCGCTGCGCGCCCGATCCCTCGTGCTTCGGCGCGTCTGGAGTTCGCACGACGATGTCGCCGCGGTTGGCGCGAAGCGTGATCGTCGGACCGCCGCCGTGCACGGCGCCGGCCGCGCGTTCCTCGGAGTGATCCGATTTGACTTCGAGCACGCCGTCGGGCAGCCGGATGCGGCCGCCGGTCGTGGCGAGGAGATCGAGCTCGTAGCCGGTCGAGGGAGGCGTGACCGTGATCGGATCGTTGCCTTCGTTGTAGATGGCGAGCGGCGCCGCTTTGTCCATCACGACCTCGACTTCGGCGTTGCGCGAGTCGATGCGGACATCACTGGCCACGCCGCGCATCGTGATCGACCCGGCTACCGCGGTAACTCGAATCGGCCCCTTCGCTTTCTCGAGTTGCTCGAAGGTGATGTCGGTGGCATTCGCATCGACGTCGAGCGGGCCGTCGATCGCCGAACCTCGCAGCTCGCCGGCCTGTGTCTGGATCGTCGCGGCGCCGTGAACGTTGGCCACGCGCACGTCCGTTCCGCGGGTCGTCAGCTTCAGTGATCCGACGTCTTCGATCTTGACCTCGCCGTTGCGGTGCGTTCCAGAAACGCGACCGCTGATCCCCTTGACCTCCGCCTCGCCGCGGGTGTTCAGCAGCTCGACGTCGGTCGCGCCGGTGATCGTCAGACGGCCTCCATACGACGCAATCTGAATGCGGAGGCGGCTCGGAACCTTCAATGTGACGTTGGCCCGTTGACGGCCGGCTTGTGGGTAGAAAATGCCCATCGACAGGCTGCCCGCGCCCTCGACAGGCTTGAGTACAGTCGCCTTGGCGAGCTCCTGGGCTTCGGCGTCGTCGTAGCCATTGGACCAGACCCGCAACTCCGCCGCGACGTCGTCGCGGTCTTCGCCGGTGATGGTCAGCGATTCGGCGTTGAGGGTGACGCGGAGCTCGTCGGTGCCCGCTGCCAGCGGGTAAGTGGCTTGATTGGTGACCTCCGTCGTGGCCCGATTGCCCCGCACCGCCCTTCGAAGCGATTCCATGACGCGTGAGGCCGAGAAGCTCTGCCCACCGGCCTGCGCGGGCGGGGCGGTGAGCTGATAGACCAGCGCGCCGACCACGATGAAGCCGACGACGAGCAGTAACTCGCGTTTTCCCATAGACTTGGCGTGGTGCGTGTAGTACAGTCCGCAGGGGTTCGACGGGTCTGCGGCCCGGGGGCCGCCGGCCTTGGCGAGCGGTAGACCGCCGAAAGGGGACGGCTCAGGCCGGCCTCGTCACCCCGCGCTCTGTCTCCAGAATTCTAATCCCGACTGTCCTGCACATGCGGCGACCAGTTCGTGCTGTCCTGATCTTCCTGCTCACGGCGGGCCTGCTGGCATTTTCGCTCCACAACGCGGATCTCGGCGGTGTGCTGGCCGAGACCCGACGCGCGGAACCCGTCCCGCTTCTGCTGGCGCTCGTCGCGACCTTCGCGACGTACGCCCTGCGCGCGTGGCGGTGGCAGTCACTGCTCGCTCCGATTGGTGCGACACGATTCAGCGTGGCGTTCCGGACGACGGTAATCGGATTTGCCGCGAGCTTTCTGCTGCCGGCGCGCGCGGGCGAAGTCATCCGGCCGTACTTGCTGGCGCGCCGTGAGCGGCTCAGCGCCACGGCGGCCTTTGCTACAGTCGTGCTCGAGCGGCTGCTCGACCTCGTCGTCGTACTGCTCCTATTCGCGTCGTTCGTCTTCACGGCCGCACCTGGTGTCGTGACCGGCGATCCTGCGCTCCTGGCGCGCGTGAAAGTCGGCGGCGCGTTCGCCGGAGCGGCGTCCGTTATCGGTTTGGCCTTGCTATTTGCGCTCGCCGGTCATCCGGAGCGGCTCGGACGGCTCGCGCTCAAGATCGAAGGCGTGCTGCCGGCACGGCTCGCACGTGCGGTGGCGAAGTTCGTGGAGACGTTCGCGCAGGGCCTGGCGGTGATGCGGCAGCCCGGCCGGCTGGTAGTGGCGCTCGTCCTCTCCGTCCCGCTCTGGATGTCGATTGCCCTCGGCATCTGGCTGACGTCGCGGGCATTTCATATTACGTTCCCCTATCCGGCTTCGTTCCTGGTCATGACTATTCTCGTGGTCGGCGTGGCGGTGCCCACGCCCGGCGCGATCGGCGGATTCCACGCGGCCTACCGGATTGCCGTGCAGATGTTTTTCGGCGCACCACCGGACCGTGCTCTTGGGGGCGCGTTCGTTCTGCACGCCATTTCGTTCTTACCTGTGACGATCCTCGGCGCGATCTTCATGTTCAGCGAGGGGCTGACGCTGACCGGTGTCCGTGAGCTGGCCGAGTCCGCGCCGGCGCCGCCGGCAGACCAGTCGACCGAGGCGGGAGCCAGGGCAGCCGGATCGGGTCCCATGAAAGCCGGCGCACCTGCGGCCGGCAATCAGCGCTACGATGCCAGAGCAGAGCGCGACGGGCGGGCGGCGATGGTGCCGCCCGGGAAGCGGAGCGCCCGGTGAAGTGTCCGTATTGTGGCCACCTTGGGGACAAGGTGGTGGACTCCCGCGAGAGCAAAGAAGGGGAAGTCATTCGACGGCGGCGAGAGTGCCTCGGCTGTGCGCGCCGGTTCACCAGCTACGAGCGGATCGACGAGATCCCGTATATGGTGATCAAGAAAGACGGCAGCCGCGAGCGGTTCGAGCGGCAGAAACTGCTTGCCGGACTGCTCAAAGCGTGCGAAAAACGCCCGGTGAGTGTGGCGTCGCTCGAGGCGATCGCGGATCGTGTCGAATCCGCGCTGCAGGACAAGCCCGAGCGTGAGATGAGCACCGAGGAAGTCGGCGCGTTCGTGATGAACGAGCTCCGGCGTCTGGACAAAGTGGCGTACGTGCGGTTCGCATCGGTGTACCGGCATTTCCGCGACATCGGCGAATTCATGTCCGAGTTGAAGGATCTGCTCAACACCAAGGAATAAACATGAGTCGGGTGCGTCTCTGGGCAGCGATGGCGCTGCTGCTCCTTCTGATCCCAGCCGCGCTCTGGGCGGGTCCCGGCATCCAGGTCACGCCGCTCGCGCGTGACGGCCGGGTGCTGGTCACCTTCCGGCTGAACGACGAGTTCGGCGAAGATCTCCGGTCGGCGATTCACAGTGGCATGCCGATCACCTTCGTCTACGACATCGAGCTCAAGCGGTCCTCGGCGATGTGGCTCGACCGAACGATCGCGGCAGCGACGGTCATGGCCACGGTGCGCTACGACAACCTGACCCGGCGGTATCACGTCACGCTCAAGGAAGACGGCCGGATCGAACGTGCCGACACCGTCGATCGCGAGGACGCGGCGCGCGAGATGCTGACCTCGTTCGACAAGCTGCCGCTGTTCAATACGGGCCTGCTCGAGCGCAACGCCGAATACTACCTTCGCGTGCGTGCGCACACGATGCCGCGCAACGCGGCCTTCGTCTGGCCGTGGGAGCGAGGAATCGCCGGCCTCGCGAAGTTCACGTTCATTCAGTGACGCGCCAGCCCGATATGTAAGAGCCCTGCATGAGCCTTGCGCGCGACGTCATTCGCCCCCGATTGCCCGTCCGACCGGCGACCGGCGAACGGCGGCCGTTTCGCGACAACCCCCGCCTCGTCCTTCTCGGCATCATTCTCCTGATCGCGGCGCTGGTCGCGATGGTGACGCTCGCGGATCGTTCGACCGAGCTGAGCCCTGATTTCCTGAGCGAGGTCGTGCTCTACGCGGTCTCGGCCGCGGACCTCACGATGCTCGTGGCGCTGGTGTTCGTGCTCGCGCGCAACATCGTGAAGCTCGCAGTCGAACGCCGCCGCGGCCTGCCGTTCTCGCGGTTCCGCGCCAAGCTCGTGCTGGCGATGCTGGGGCTGACGATTGTGCCGTCCGTGCTCGTGCTGCTCGTCGGGAGCGAGCTGATTCGCAGCAGCACACAGAAGTTCCTCAGCCCGCCCATCGAGGAGGTGCTGCGCTCGGCGAACCGGATCGCCGGTGACTACATTGGCGAACGCGAAGCGCGCGTCGCCGAAACCGCTGCCCGGATTGGACGCAGCATCCCGACGAGCGTGCTCGCCTCAGCCGACGCTGAGAGCGTGCGGCGTGCCATCGCTTCCGAGGTGACTCAGGGACGGGTGTCGCTCGTCGAGGTGTATCGAGTCCAGACCGATGCGGCGTCGCACCTCGAGGCCGTACCCCTGGTGTCAGTCGAGTCACCGACGCTGCCCCGCGGTCACGTGCGCGCGTCTGCTGATCTGCTGGCGTCGCGCGTGCTGAACGGCGGGAGCGATCCGCAGTCGCTCGAGCCGCTCGTCGGCGGCAGCGAGCTCGTGCGCGCGGGGACGCTCGTCAAGGACGCCGGCGGCCGGCCCGTCGGCGTGATCATCGCCAGCGATCACTTGTCGGGCGAGCTCGCCTCGCACTCGCGGCGCATCACCGAGGCCTACGAGTCGTACAGTCAGATGCGCGTGTTGCAGCGGCCGTTGAAGGGCATCTACCTGTCGCTCTTTCTGACGATGACCCTGCTGATCCTGGTCAGTGCGACCTGGATGGGTTTGTACCTGGCGAAGCGCATCACCCGGCCGGTGCAGCGCCTGGCCGCGGGCGCGCGCGAAATCGGTGCCGGGCATCTGGATCACCGTATCGAACCCGAGACCCGCGACGAATTCGGCTCGCTCGTCGAAGCCTTCAACTCGATGGCCGGCGGTCTCGAAGCCGGGCAGCGCAAGCTGGAGTTGTCGCGAAAGGACCTGGAACGCAAGAACGCCGAGCTCGACGAACGGCGCCGTTACATCGAGACGGTGCTCGAGCGGATCGCGACGGGGGTCATCTCCCTGGGCGCGAACGGGCGGATCGAAACGATCAACGGTGCCGCGCTCCGCCTCCTCGGCGTCGATCGCACCGTGGTTGGGGCGCACGCCGACAGGGTGTTCCATCGCGAGGACCTTCGGCCGATGGAGACGCTGCTGCGACATGCCCGCGGTGGAAAGCCCCAGCCGGGCGCTCAGGAGTTCGCGCTGGCGCGCGACGGGCGCGAGCTCCATCTCGCTGCCGCCGCAACCGCGCTGCAGGCAGAGGATGGCAGCATCGAAGGGGCGGTGCTGGTGTTCGACGACGTCACGCCGCTCATTAGAACGCAGCGGGTCGCCGCGTGGCGGGACGTCGCACGACGGCTCGCCCATGAGATCAAGAACCCGCTCACCCCCATTCAGTTGTGCGCGGAGCGCATGCGGAGGCATTTCACGAGCGCTCCGCCGGCCGCTCGCGAGTTGGTCGAGGAATGCACCTCGACCATCGTCGGAGAGGTCGAGTCGCTGAAGGAGCTGGTGGACGAGTTCGCGCAGTTCGCGCGGATGCCGGCGCCGCGCGCGGTTCCCGCGGATTTGAACGCCGTGCTGAGCGAGACGCTCGTGCTCTACAACGGACTCTTCCGAGAGATCCGCATCGATCAGCAGTTTGCGGATGGCCTCCCGCCCGTGCGGGTGGACGTCGAACAGATCCGTCGCGTCGTCATCAACCTGGTGGACAACGCCGTCGAGGCACTCGGGGGCAGCGGGGCAGCGCCACGCAAGAACGGCGAACCCCCCACCATTCGAATCGAGACACGCCATGACGCGTCGAATGCGGTCGTGCGCATCGTCGTCGCGGATAACGGCCCAGGTATTTCGCCCGGCGACCGCGACAAGCTGTTCATGCCGTACTATTCCACCAAGCGCCGCGGCAGCGGCCTGGGTCTCGCGATCGTGCGCCGCATCATCGCCGAGCATGGCGGCAGCATCGAGGTGACCGACAACAGTCCGAGCGGCAGCGTATTCACTATCGATCTGCCGCTCTGACCTGCCGGTGAGCCCAGCCGGCGCAATGAGAATCGTGTGAAGCCTTCCGTTCTGATCGTCGACGACGAGGCGGGCGTCCGGTCCGCGCTGAGCGGCGTGCTCCGTGACGAAGGGTATCTCGTGGAGGCCGTGGACTCCGGCGAAGCCTGCCTCGATCGCGTGGCGCGCGCGCCCTACGACGTGATCGTGCTGGATATCTGGCTGCCGGGCATGGACGGGCTGGCCACGCTCAGCCGGTTGCGGGATCGCCGCGTGGATGCCCCGGTCGTCATGATTTCAGGGCACGGCAACATCGAGTCCGCGGTGCGCGCGATCAAACTTGGCGCGTTCGACTTCGTGGAGAAGCCGCTCTCGCTCGAGAAGACCGTGCTCGTGGTCGGCAATGCCGTCAGGCAGCGCCGGCTCGAGGCGGAGAATCGTGCGCTGCGCGCCCACGTCGATCGCCACCTCACGATGGTCGGGGAGAGCTACGTCATGGCGCAGCTGCGTGAGCAGGTGGCGATGGCGGCGCCGACCAACGGGCGGGTTCTGATCTACGGCGAGAACGGAACCGGAAAAGAGCTGGTCGCGCGGAGCATTCACTCGTTGAGCCGCCGTCGGACCGGCCCGTTCGTCGAGGTGAACTGTGCGGCAATCCCGGAGGAGCTGATCGAAAGCGAGCTCTTCGGCCATGTGAAGGGCTCGTTCACGGGTGCCGTGTCGGATCGGCGAGGAAAGTTCGAGCTCGCGGATGGCGGCACGCTCTTCCTCGACGAGATTGGCGACATGAGCCTGAAGACGCAGGCGAAGGTGCTGCGCGCGCTGCAGGAGCAGGTCGTCGAGCCGGTCGGAGGCGCCACCGGTGTCCGCGTCGACGTCCGCGTGCTGGCCGCGACGAACAAGGATCTGACGGCGGAGATTCGAGCGGCACGATTCCGGGAGGATCTCTATTTCCGGTTGAACGTCATTCCGATCTTCGTGCCGCCGCTGCGGGATCGTTCCGACGACATTCCGCTGCTCGCGGACCACTTCATGTCAGAGCTGGCCAGGGAATACGGTCGCCGGCCGAAACGGTTCGACTCTGCCGCCAAGGCGGGTCTTCAGAGTTATCAGTGGCCCGGAAACGTCCGCGAGCTGCGAAACGTGATCGAACGCCTGATGATCATGGTGCCGGGCGACACGATTGTCGCGGCGGACCTGACGTTCCTCGACGGGACGGTCCTGACGATCGGGGAGCCGGGCGCCGGCGCCGGACTGCCATTACACGAGGCGCGCGAGCGGTTCGAGCGCGACTACATCCTGCGCGCGCTCGCGACACATCAGGGCAACATCTCCCGGACGTCGGAAGCGCTCGGCGTGGAACGAAGCAACCTGTATCGGAAGATGCGGGCGTTCGGGATCGCGCCAGTCCGGAAGCCCGAAGGCGAAGAAGAGACCGTCTGACGTCCGGGCTGCCTACTTCATCAACTTGTTTTCCAGGACCTGATCGGCTCCGAAGCGTTCGAGCTGGAGGTAGAACTCCGCCGACGCGACCAGCGCCGCCGATGGTACGAGGCCGACGATCTCGCTCTCGAGCACGGTGACGCCGTATCGTGCGGCCTCGCGTTTGACGATCTCGAACACGCGGAAAATCGGCGTCTTCTGGTAGTTGGTCAGGTTCATCGATACCTGCACGATCTTCCGATCCTCGAGGGTGAGCCCCATCGCCTTGACGAAGCGCAAACCGCCGCTGCTGTGACGAATCGCCGCGGCGATCTTCTTCGCGACGTCGAGCCGGTCGGTGTTGAGGTTGATGTTGTAGGCGATGAGCGGCATGCGCGCGCCGATGACCGACGCGCCGGCCGACACGTGAGGAGTCGCCGGCCCGAAATCGGGCGTCCATCCGGGCGACGCCATCTTTGCGGCGAGCCCTTCGAACTCACCACGCCTGATGTCCTCCAGGTTCTTTCGTGCGGGATTTGCCGACGCCTCTTCGTACAGATACACCGGCACGTCGAACCTGGCGGCGACGTCGGCGCCGACCTGCTTCGCGAGCGCTACGCATTCATCCATCGTGACGCCCTCGATGGGGACGAAGGGCACGACGTCTACTGCGCCAAGCCGCGGATGTTCTCCCTGATGCTTGCGAAGATCGATTGCGGACACCGCCTGCTCGAACAGCGCGAGTGTGGCGGCCTTGAGCGATTGCGCATCGCCGACGAGCGTGAAGACCGAACGGTTGTGCGACGGATCCGATGAATAGTCCAGCAGCCGCACACCTGCCACTTGACGAATCGCCGAGGCCATGCGCTCGATGACGTCGGCGCGGCGTCCTTCGCTCACATTCGGGATCGATTCGATGATCGGCATGAGCAGCGTTGTACCACAGTTGGGTTGCGAGGCCCGTCGGCGCGCGCTTCCGCGTTGACCGGAGCGGTCTGGAAGGAACATAATCGCCGGTGCCGTCGCGGCGCGTGATCCTCGCAGGCCGCGTTGCATTGCTTCCATTCTGATGACCGACCCGCTTCGCTCCGATCGCCCTCCAACAGGGGCCGACGTCCCGGAGCGCGAGCGTGATGCCCGCGTCGAAGATCTCCTCCTCAGCGGTCTCGACCACTACTTCGCCGGACACTACGATCTGGCGATCAGTGTCTGGACGCGCGTCCTCTTCCTCAACCACGGGCATGCGAGGGCACGCGCGTACATCGAGCGCGCCCGCAGCGCAATCTCCGAACAGCAGCGGGAAGGTGAGGAGCTGCTGCAGTCGGGCGTGGATGCGTTCGTTCGTGGCGACGGCGCCGCGGCGCGACGGCTCCTGACCTCCGCTGTCGAGCGCGGGGCGTCGAGCGAGGAGGCGCTTGCCGTCCTCGAGCGACTGAATCGCCTCGAAGCCGCCAATGGTCCTCACGACGCCGGGTTGTGGTCGCAGACGCGATCGGCGGTGAGCACGGATGCGAGCGTAGTCCCGGCGCGCACCGATCACTCACGGGCGAAATGGATCGCGCTCGGGGTTGCGGCCGGCGTCGCGGTCGCGGCGACCGCCGCGTGGCTCTGGGCTCGCGGAGCCGATTGGCTGCAGCTCGACGGCACGTCTCCTGCTCCCTCTGCGGTTCGCGTACCGGACGAGCCGCTCCCTGTGCCGGCGGCGTCTGAAGCGTCGATCGCCCGGGCGCGATCGCTTCATGCCAAAGGCCATCTTCACGAAGCCTTGGCTGCGCTCGAGGGCGTGCGGCATGGGGATGCGCTCTGGCTCGAGGCCGACACCCTGCGCGCGACGATCCAGCGCGAGCTCCTCGCATCGTCGAGCGCCGACGGTCGGACGCCGGACCGCCCGCAGGTCTCGAAGCAATGAGGTGTCCCAAGTGTCAGTACATCAGTTTCGACAGCGGTGAGCGCTGCCGGAACTGCGGGTACGACTTCTCGCTCATCGAAGCAGAGGCGCCCCTCGATCTGCCAATCAGCATCGGCGACGAGCCGGTCGGGCCGATGGCGGATCTGCAGTTGGGGAGCCGCACGGCTGTACCGACGCCCGTGCGGACGGTCGACGATCGCGACGCCGACGCGGACCGCTCGGGCGCCCGGCGGGCCGCAGCCGCCGCGACCGTCGATCTGCCGCTCTTCACGGGCAACGGATCCGTCGATGCGCCGCTGGTGACACCGCCGGCCGTGCCCAGGCCGCCGCTCTCCGTGCGACGCGGCGCGCCGGTAATCACGCGCCCGCGCCCGCAGCGTGCCGATACGCCGGATTTCGAGGACGAGCCCGAGCTCGATCTCGAGCTGGCGGACGAGCCGGCGGCGTCAACACCAGAGCGCGTTTTCGCGCCGTCACACGATCGCGCCGTCGTGCCCGCGCATCATGTCGAAGCTGCCCCGGCAGGCGCCCGGCTCTTCGCCGCTGGTCTCGATCTGCTGATTGTTGGCTCTATCGACGTCGGCGTCGTGTACCTGACGCTCCGGCTGCTCGGCCTCACGTTCGCTGACGCGCGTGCTCTGCCGCCCATCCCACTCGGCGCTTTCCTCCTGCTGTTGAATGGTGGCTACGCGGCGATCTTCACCACGGCCGGAGGCCAGACAATCGGCAAGATGATCGCTGGGATTCGCGTCGTCCGGGTGCTGGACACTGCGGCGGTCTCTCGTGTTCCGTTCGATCGTGCGGTCGTGCGTTCAGCCGCGTACCTCGTATCGCTGCTGCCGGCGGGGCTGGGCTTCATCGTCGCGCTCTTCAGCGCGGACGGCCGCGCTCTGCACGACAAGGTCGCCGAGACGCGCGTGATCAGAGCGTGACGCGCCTCGCGGTCTTCGTGGCGACGGTTGCGTACTGCGGGTACTTTCCCTTCGCACCAGGGACCGTCGGATCGGCTGCGGGGCTGGTCGTGTACGCCCTGGTGTGGTGGTCGCACTCCAGGGTGGTCGAAGTCGGGCTGATCGCCGGCCTCTTCGCGCTCGGTGTGTGGGCAGCGTCGGCCGCCGAACGGCATTTCGGCGGCACCGATCCTGGCCCTGTCGTCATCGACGAAGTGGTCGGCATGCTGGTCACGCTTGCCTTCATTCCGGTCGGCGTGACCGCTGCGATCGCCGGGTTCGTGCTCTTCAGGATCTTCGATGTGATCAAACCGTACCCTGCCGATCGCCTCGAACAGCTGCATGGTGGTCTTGGCGTGATGGCAGACGATGCGATGGCCGGGGTGTACGCGAACCTGTCGCTGCGTGTTGCCATCTGGCTGTCGGCGGGTTGGCTGGCATGACCGCCGATCGACCGCTCCGCACGGCCGAGGTCATCGCCGTCGGCAGCGAGCTTCTTGGCTCGACTCGCCTCGACACCAATTCACTTTACCTGTCTGAGAAGCTCGCAGCGCTCGGCATCGAGTTGCGCGCGAAGGCCGTCGTCGGCGACAGCCGGGATGACCTCGCGAAGATCTTTCGTCAAGCGCTCGACCGCGTGGATGTCGTGGTGTTGACGGGTGGCCTCGGGCCGACTGACGACGATGTCACGCGCGACGTCGTCGGGAGCGTGCTGAATCTGCCGTTCACCGAAGACGCGTCGATTGTGGAGTGGATCGAACAGCGGTTCAGCCGCCGCGGCATGCACATGCCGGAGGTGAACCGGCGTCAGGCAATGGTGCCGCGCGGGGCGATAGTTCTCGACAATCCGAACGGCACGGCTCCCGGGCTCTTCATCGAACACGAAGGCCAGGTCGTCGTGCTTCTCCCGGGACCGCCACGCGAACTGCAGCCGATGTTCGAGAGGCTCGTCGCTGGTCCTCTCGGTTCGCGATCGGGTAGCGAACGAATCTACCGCACGGTGCTGCTGACCACCGGACGCGGGGAGTCGCACATCGAGGAGGCCATCCAGCCGATCTACTCGACATGGCGGGAGGAGACGCCGCCGATCGAGACCACGATCCTCGCCACGCCCGGGCAGATTGAAGTGCACTTGAGCCTGCGCTCGGACGATCCGGTCAAGGCGAAGGCACGGCTGACGTCTGCGCGCGAGGCGCTCGTCGCCGCTCTGGGCGAGGCCGTTTTCAGCCTCGACGGCCGCCCGATGGAGCAGATTCTCGGCGAGTTGCTGCGCGATCGCGGCCTGACCATCAGCGCCGCGGAATCCTGCACGGGCGGATTGTTCCTCTCACGGCTGACTGACGTGCCCGGGAGTTCCGCGTACGTGCTCTCCGGTGTCGTGGCGTACAGCAATCGCGCCAAGACTGACTTTCTCGGCGTTTCCCCGGATCTGATCGCGGCGCACGGAGCGGTGAGCGAGCCGGTGGCCGTGGCGATGGCGGACGGCATTCGTTCGAAGACTGGCGCGAGCTTCGGGATCGGCATTACCGGCATCGCCGGCCCGGATGGCGGAACGCCGGAAAAGCCGGTCGGGACGGTGGCGATTGCAGTGGTCGGCCCGGAGGGGGCCGCCAAGGTCCGGACGCTGCTGCTCGCAGGGTCGCGATCGATGATCAAGTTCTGGGCGACGCAGGCCGCGATGGACGTCGTCAGGAAGATGATCGTGCGCGATGAGGCTGTTCGTCGGCATTGAGTTGCCTCCGATCGCCCGTTCCGCGATCGATGCCGCCGTGACCCGGCTTCGATCGCGTCTCGCGCGGTCATCACCTGGCCTTGACGCGCGCTGGGTAGAATCCGAAAAGCTGCACGTGACGCTGTGGTTCCTCGGCGAGGTCGCCGACGATCGACTGTCGTCAGTGATGACTGCGCTCGACCAGCCGTTTCCAACCGCGGCATTCCCGCTTCGTGTCGCCGGTTTCGGCGCCTTTCCTCCCTCCGGCCCGGTGCGCGTCATCTGGATGGGGATTCCACAGGGAGGCGCGGAACTTCGATCGGTGAACGCCGAAGTGTCGACGCGCGTTGTTCCGCTGGGCTTCGAGCCGGATCGCAAGGTCTACACTGCACATCTCACCGTCGCGCGGGTCAGGGATCCCCGCAGCGCGCGTGGACGGGCACTGCGTGATGCGCTGGATACCGAATCGTCTGACGTGCCGCCGTTCACGGTTACGGCGGTGACCCTGTTCCGAAGCCGCTTGTCCCCCAAAGGCTCGCAATACGAAGTGCTGTTGCGGGTACCATTGTCATGATGCTGGCTGTCCTGCTCGGCTATCTCGCGGGTTCGGTGCCGTTTGCGTATCTCCTCGCGAGGCGCGCGGGCATCGACGTGCGCGTGGCAGGCAGCGGCAACGTTGGCGCCGCGAACGTGATGCGCACGACCGGAACGGGCCGCGCCATTGCCGTGATGTCGCTCGACGTCGCCAAAGGCGCGGCAGCCGTAGCCCTCGCGCAACTCGCGTCCGGCGGCGCCGCCCTCGTGGCTGCCACCGGGGCCGCGGCGGTCGTCGGCCACATCTATCCCGTGTGGCTCCGATTCCACGGCGGCAAGGGTGTCGCCGTCGCCGCGGGTGTCTTTGCGGTGCTCGCCCCGTCGGCCACGGCTTTCGCAGTGATGCTGTTCGTGCTCACGGTCTGGCTGACACGATACGTCTCGCTCGGCTCGATCGCGGCAACGCTCGCGCTGCCGCCGGCGGCCTGGCTGGCCGGCGCGCCCGCAGCCGTCGTCAGCGCGGCCTCTGGCAGTGCGGCGCTGATCCTGTTCAGACACCGCGCGAACTTTCGCCGGCTCCGTGCCGGCACCGAACGGCGCATGGGACGTCAGCGGGAGACCGCGTGATGCCTGTCATGCCAACTCGGTCGCTTGTGCACGACAGAAGGAGCGTGTGAACGCGTGAAGCGCGAGACGATCGCCATCCTCGGCGCGGGAAGCTGGGGCACTGCGCTTGCGATTCACCTTGCGAGGGCGCAACACGACGTCAGGCTCTGGGCGCGCGATCAGGCGCTCGTTGCGGACATGGTCGCGACCCGGGAGAACGCCCGATACGTCGCTGGTCAGACGCTGCCGGACGCCGTGCTTCCGACGGGCGATATGAACGAGGCTGTCGACGGGGCGGCCTGCGTGCTCTTCGCGGTGCCGTCGCACGGCCTGCGCGCGGTTGTCCGGGATGCCGCGATCTGGATCTCGCCAGAGGCCGTGCTCGTCAGCGCCACGAAGGGACTCGAAAGCGAATCTTTGAGCCGCATGTCACAGGTGATCGCCGAGGAAACCGGCCACGACCGGCCGGTTGTCGTCCTGTCAGGCCCGACGTTCGCGGTCGAAGTGGCGCGCGGGCTTCCCGCCGCTGTCCTCGCAGCCTCCACCAGCGAAGCCGCGGCGATCCACGTGCAGGAGCAGTTCCGCAGCCCGACGTTCCGGCTATACGTCAGCGACGATGTGGCCGGGGTCGAGATTGGGGCGGCCCTGAAAAACGTGATCGCTATTGCAGCCGGTGCGGTCGAAGGGCTCGGTCTTGGACACAACGCGATGGCCGCGCTCATCACGCGAGGGCTCGTGGAGATCTCACGCCTCGCGGACGCGGAAGGCGGGCGCCGCGAGACCCTTGCCGGTCTGAGTGGCCTGGGCGATCTCGTGCTGACGTGCACCGGCGATCTGAGCCGCAATCGCCGCGTCGGCATCGAGCTGGGACGCGGGCGGTCGCTCGCCGACGTGCTCGCCGGCATGCGCATGGTGGCTGAGGGTGTGCGCACGACCGGTGCGGCGCTCGCGCTCGGCGTGCGCCACGCCATTGAGTTGCCAATCGCCGCCGAGATGCAGGCCGTGCTCGACGGCCGCCGCTCGCCGCGCGAAGCGGTCGAAGCGTTGATGGGCCGGCGCCAGCGGGCCGAAGCGGAGCACAGAGGCTAGAATCGATCCATCCATGGGTTTTTTCGACAAGATCAAGCAATCGCTCGCCCGTACAAAACAGCAATTCGTCGAGCGTTTCGAAGACGTCGTCAAGCTTGCCGACCAGCCGGAACGCCGAAGCCGCCCCGTCGACGTCGAGACGATCGAAGCGCTGGAGGAAGCGCTCATCTCCGCGGATGTCGGCGTTGCCGCCACGGAGCGGATCGTCGAGGCTGTCCGCGCGCGAAAGAGACGCGACGAATCCCTCCGCGATCTCGTCAAGCACGAGATCCTGACGATTCTCAAGGGCGCGGACGTGCCGATGGGTAACGGCCATCACCCGCACGTCGTGCTGATCGTCGGGGTGAACGGTACGGGGAAGACCACGACGATTGGGAAGCTCGCGCGGTTGATCAAAGACTCGGGGCGGTCGCCGGTTATCTGCGCGGCGGACACGTTCCGTGCGGCGGCAGTGGAACAGCTCGAGATCTGGGCCACGCGCGCGGGCGTCGACATCATTCGCGCGCGCGCTGGAGCCGATCCGGCAGCCGTCGTCTTCGACGCCATCGCGGCCGGAAAAGCACGCGGGCGTGACGTCGTGCTCGTGGATACGGCCGGCCGCCTTCACACGCGCGTCAACCTCATGACCGAGCTGGACAAGATCCGTCGCGTCGCCGCGCGCGAGGTCGAGGGTGCGCCGCACGAAGTCCTTCTCGTCCTCGACGCCACTGTGGGTCAAAACGGTCTGGCGCAGGCGCGGGAGTTCATGGCGGTCGCCGGCGTCAACGGCATCGTCCTCACGAAGCTCGATGGCACCGCGAAAGGCGGCATTGCCGTCGCGATTGCCCACGATCTGAAGCTGCCGATCCGCTACGTGGGCACGGGCGAAGGGATCGACGATCTCGTCCCGTTCTCACCGGAAGAGTACGTGGACGCGCTGTTCGAAGAGAAGTGGTAATCCCCGGCCCACTCCCGCAGCCGACGGCGGCAAACGACACCGACCACATGGCGCGTGCCCTTGGACTGGCCGAGCGCGGACGGGGGCAGACGAGCCCCAACCCAATGGTCGGTGCGCTCGTGGTGAACGATGACGGGGTCGTGGTCGGTCGTGGCGCGCACGCGTTCGCGGGCGGGCCGCACGCCGAGGTCGTCGCGTTGAATGACGCCGGACCGCGCGCGAAGGGCGCGACGCTCTACTGCACGCTCGAACCCTGTAACCACACTGGCCGGACCGGTCCGTGCGCTCCGCGCGTGGCTGCCGCCGGGATTCGCCGCGCGGTCATCGCCATGACGGACCCCAATCCGATCGTGAGCGGTCGCGGCGTCGGGTACTTACGCGAGCACGGCGTGAGCGTCACCGTCGGCACTCTGTCGGGCGCGGCGCTGCGTTTGAACCGGCCGTTCGTGACCGTGATGGAACGGCACCGGCCGTTCGTGACGATGAAGGCGGCGCTGAGCGCTGACGGCAAGGTCGCTGGCGTTCGCGGTGCGCGTACGCGCCTCACCGGTCCGGCCGCCGATCGGTACATCCATCGCGAACGTGCCGAGGTCGACGCGATCGCCGTCGGGGCTGGGACCGTGCTCGCGGACGATCCGCTGCTGACGCCACGAATCGCCTACCGTCAGCGGCCGCTCGTGCGTGTGATCTTCGACCGGCGCCTCCGAACACCGCCGTCTGCGCGCGTCCTGTCGACGCTCGAGGCGGGGCCGGTGATAATCGTCACGACTGCTGACGCGTTCCCAGCGGCGCGATCGCAGGCGGATGCGCTGGAACAGGCCGGAGCCCGGCTCGAAGTCCTCGAGGGTGACTCGCCTGGCGCCGAGTACGATCTCCGGGCTGCCTGCGGGCGTCTCATGGAGAGGGGCGTGACGTCATTCATCCTCGAGGGCGGCCCGACGCTTCATCGTGCGGCGTGGCAGGCCGGCCTCGTGGACCGCGTGCAGCTGTTCGTGACCCCCCGCACGCTTGGCGAGGGCGCGATCCCCTGGCTGAGCGACCCGGATGTGCATTTGACCGGCCTCGACGAAGTTTCGCGCACCGCGCTTGGTGATGACATCATGATTGAGGGCTATGTTCACGGGACTGATTGAGGCGCTGGGCAAGATACGCGAGATCAAGAGTCAGGCGGGAGGGATCCGTCTGGGCCTCACCACGGATCTGACGTCCGCACTCTCGCCGGGCGACAGTCTGGCGGTCAACGGAGTGTGTCTGACGGTCGTGGCGGCCGATGCGGACGTGGTCCACATGGACGTGTCCCCCGAGACGATGCGCGTGACCACGATCGGTGGGCTCGCGCGCGGCGCTACCGTGAATCTCGAACGTCCGCTGCGTGCAGAAGCGCGCATCGGCGGGCATTTCGTCCAGGGTCATGTAGACGGCACAGGGGCGATCGAGGAAATTCGTCAGGAAGGTGACGCCTACTGGCTCACGATCCGCTTTCCGGAGTTTCTCGCACGCGGCATCGTTCGCAAGGGCTCGATCGCGGTCGATGGCATCAGCCTGACCGTGGCGGGCGTCGACGAGCATCGCTTCGACGTGCAGATCATCCCATTTACCTGGGATCACACGAACCTTCACGCGGCGCGGGAAGGCGATCGCGTCAACCTCGAGACGGACATTCTGGGCAAGTACGTACTGCGGGCGATGGAAACGCGCGATGTGGCACACAACGCTGAATAGCGGGATCGCGTCGCGGCGCGGATCGAAGGCGGGCTACGAGCCATGAAACAAACACGCGGGCGAGGCAAGCGATCGCCGTTCGCGTCGATCGACGACGCCGTCAAGGCGATCCGCAACGGAGAGATGATCATCGTCGTCGACGACGAGGATCGCGAGAACGAAGGGGACCTGACGATTGCCGCGGAGAAGATCACGCCATCGGCGATCAACTTCATGGCCAAGCACGGGCGCGGCCTGATCTGCATGCCGATGACAGAGGATCGGCTCGCCGAGCTGGACCTGCCCCAGATGGTGCCCCAGAACACGGCGCGCTTCGACACCGCTTTCTGCGTGTCGATCGAGGCGAAGGGCGTCACCAGCACCGGCATTTCCGCCGGTGATCGCGCGGCGACCGTCCTCGCTGCCATCGATCCGTCGACCCGCCCGGCGGACCTCGCCCGTCCCGGCCACATGTTTCCGCTCAAGGCGCGCAAGGGCGGGGTGCTCGTACGCGCCGGGCAGACCGAGGCGGCGGTCGATCTATCGCGGATTGCCGGACTGTATCCAGCCGGCGTCATCTGCGAAATCATGAACGACGACGGGACGATGGCACGTGTGCCCGAGCTGACGAAGTTCGCGAAACGGCACAGGCTGCTGATGATCACGATCGCGGATCTGATCCAGTACCGGATGCGGACCGAGGGCCTGGTGCGGCGGATCGCGACGGCGTCGCTTCCAACCGATCACGGCGACTTCAAGGTGATCGCGTACGAGAGCATCATCGATCGCGAGACGCACGTGGCCCTCGTGAAAGGGGAGATCGGCGACGGCGACCAGGTGATGGTGCGCGTCCACTCCCGCTGCCTGACCGGTGACGTGTTTCACTCGGCGCGATGTGATTGCGGTCCGCAGCTCGACGCTGCGATGCAGCGAATCGCCGACGAGGGACGCGGAGTCCTTCTCTATCTGAATCAGGAGGGACGCGGCATCGGGCTGGCCAACAAGATCCGCGCCTACGAGCTGCAGGATCAGGGGCTCGACACCGTGGAAGCGAACGAGCGCCTCGGCTTCAAGGCCGATCAGCGCGATTACGGGATCGGCGTGCAGATTCTCCGCGACCTGGGTGTGCGCTCGATGCGGCTGCTCTCGAACAATCCGCGCAAGCTGGTCGGGATCGAGGGCTACAACCTGTCAGTGGCCGAATGGATCCCGCTCGAGATTCCCGCGTCCGAACACACGCGCCGCTACCTGCAGACGAAGAAAGAGAAGCTCGGTCACAAGCTTTCATCGGTGTGAGGGGCTGGCCCGCATGGCGGTCGTGCTGTTCGACGGCGTCTGCAACCTCTGCAATGGAACGGTGCGGTTCGTGATGCCACGCGACCCGGCCGGATACTTTCAGTTCGCATCCCTCGGTTCCGACCCGGCAAACCGCGTCCTCGAAGCGGCGCACGCGGAGGGCTCCTTGCCTGACGGCGTCGTACTGGTCGAAGACGGGCGCGTGTTCACGCGATCCGACGCGGCCCTGCGGATCGTCCGGCGTCTCGCGTTTCCCTGGCCCCTTCTCTGGGGCTTCGTGATCGTTCCGCGCCTGATTCGAGACGCGCTCTACGACTTCGTGGCCCGGAACCGCTACCGCTGGTTCGGCACGCGGGACTCCTGTCTGTTGCCATCGCCGGGATATGCTGACCGCTTCCTGCGATAGGAAGGCCGGCCGACCCAGCCGGTTGTCAACCCCGCCAAGCTCTGTTAGGATAAGGGTTTGCACCTGAGTCGTTTAGGACGCTTTTAGGATGTTTGACTCGCTCAGCGACCGCCTGCAGGGAGTTTTCCGCTCGCTTCGGGGCGAAGCCCGCCTTACGGAGGAGACCGTCGAGGCCGCGCTTCGCGAGATCCGCATGGCGCTGCTCGAAGCGGACGTCAACTTCAAGGTCGTCAAGGCATTCATCGATCGCGTGCGCGACCGCGCCGTCGATCAGGAAGTCCTGAAAAGCCTGACGCCGGCGCAGCAGGTCGTCCGCATCGTCCGCGACGAAATGTTGGCGCTCTTCGGTGACACCACCGGAGGGCTGCCGCAGACCAACGCACGACCCCGCGTCATTCTCCTCCTCGGCCTCCAGGGTTCCGGCAAGACCACCACCTCAGGAAAACTCGGACGATGGCTGGCGAAGCAAGGGAAGCATCCCCTGCTCGTGTCCACGGACGTGCGGAGACCCGCCGCCATTCAACAGTTGACGGTGGTCGGCAAGCAGGCATCCGTACGCGTGCACGATCCGGCGGGAGACACGGATCCCGTGCGGCGCGCGTCGTCTGCCGTCGCCGAGGCGAAGAATAGCGGGTTCGACGTCGTCATCGTCGACACCGCCGGCCGGCTGCACATCGACGACGAACTGATGGACGAGCTGCAGGCGATCAAGGCGGCAGTGCAGCCCACGGATCTGCTCTACGTCGCCGATGCGATGACGGGGCAGGATGCGATCAAGAGTGCCGGTGAATTCAACCGGCGCATCGGCGTTACCGGCGTCGTCCTCAGCAAGATGGACGGGGATGCCCGAGGCGGCGCGGCCCTTTCGGTCGTCGGCGTCGTCGGCGTGCCGATCGCCTTCGTCGGCAGCGGCGAACGTCTGCAGGATCTCGAGCCGTTCCATCCCGATCGCGTCGTGTCGCGCGTCCTCGGCATGGGCGACGTGCTGTCGCTCATCGAGAAGGCAGAGGAAGCCGTTTCGCTCGAGGATGCCGAGAAGCTCGAACGCAAGATCCGTCAGGACGACTTCACGCTCGAGGACTTTCGCGATCAGCTGCGCACGATCAAGAAGATGGGACCGCTCGAGCAGATCGTGGGAATGCTGCCCGGCATGGGCGGGCTCAAAGAGCTGGCCGCGAACCGTCAGAACATCGACGACAAGCAGCTCGCGCACGTCGAGGCGATCATCAACTCGATGACGCCGAAGGAGCGGAACAATCACCAGTTGATCAACGGCAGCCGTCGCAAGCGCATCGCGAAGGGCAGCGGCACGTCGGTCGAAGAGGTGAACCGGCTGTTGAAGCAGTTCATCCAGATGAAGAAGATGCTGAAGCAGTTGGGCGGCATGGCCGGCCTCGGCAAGAAGCGCGGCGGGCTCGGGATGATGAAGTCGTTGATGAACCGGTAAGCGGTCCGAGGCGCGTGATTCGGGACAGGGTCGAAAGGAAAGAGATGCTGGCGATACGTTTGAGGCGCACGGGTTCCAAGAAGCGGCCGTACTTCCGCGTGGTCGTAACCGACTCGCGGACGGCGCGCGACAGCAGCTTCGTCGAGGTGCTGGGGTCCTACAATCCCCGCACGAAGCCGGAGACGCTCGAGATCAATCGCGACCGGCTGGCGCACTGGCTGAAGGCCGGCGCTCAGGCGTCGGACACCGTCCGGACGCTCGTGGCCCGCATGCCCGAGGCGCCGGCGGCGGTGGCCGCAACGGAGCAGCCCGCGCAGTGAGCCGCGCCCGCGACGTCGTCGATCTCATCGCCCGGGCGCTGGCGGACCATCCGGATGCCGTCCGGGTGACCGAGCGGTCGAATCACGGGCAGATGCTGGTCGAGCTGTTCATGGCGCCGGGGGATCTCGGTCGCGTGATTGGCCGGCAGGGGCGCACGGCCGCGGCGATGCGGACGCTGGTGACCACGACCGCGGAGCTCGAAGGGATCAAGGCGACGCTGGAATTCCGGGACGGCGACTAGCGTCCCCGATGGCATGGACGATCTTCTGCTGATCGGGCGCGTGGCTCGATCGCACGGTAATCGCGGTCAGGTGATCATCGACCTCGAGACCGACTTCGCCGACGAGCGTTTCAAGCCCGGTGGCGTCGTTCTCCTCGGGTCACCGGCCGGCGGACTCGAACGCCGGACGATTCGTGACGTGAGGTTCCATCGCGGCCGGCCGATCGTCGGGTTCGAAGGGGTCGAGACCATGGACGCGGCCGAGGCGCTTGCCGGAACATCGCTGCACGTGCCGCTGACGTCGGTCGGACCGCTGCCGGCCGGCACGTATCACCATCACGAGCTCGTCGGGTGCGACGTGCTCGACACGTCCGGCGCGCAGGTCGGACGCGTGACGGCCGTCGAAGGGCCGATGGAACTGAGCCGGCTGGTGGTGAGCGATGGCCGCGGAGAGATTCTGATACCGCTCGCCGCGCACATCTGCGTGACGATCGATCCTGCGGGACGCCGGATCGTCGTGGATCCGCCGGAGGGACTGATCGAACTGAACCGCCGGTAGCGATGTTGAAGATCGACATCGTCACTATCTTTCCGAAGATGGTCGAGGCGCCGCTGGCGGAGGGTATAGTCGGCCGCGCGATCGGCCGCGGGATCCTGGACGTCAAGGTTCACGATCTACGCGACTTCGCGCCGGACCGGCACCGGGTGGTCGACGACGTGCCGTTTGGCGGCGGGCCGGGGATGGTGCTGAAGCCCGAACCGCTGTTTCGCGCGGTGGAGCATATCCGGACGGTTCGGGGAAATCCCGACGCCGTCCTGCTGACCACGCCAGATGGCCGGCGGTTCACGCACGGCGATGCGGCTCGTTTGAGCGATCTCTCGCACGTTGTCGTCCTGTGCGGCCGATACGAAGGTGTAGACGATCGCGTGCGTCAGCACCTGGCGACCGAAGAGGTCTCGATCGGCGACTACGTTCTGTCGGGCGGAGAGTTGCCGGCGCTGGTGATCACGGATGCCGTGGCCCGGCTGGTACCGGGCGTCGTCGGGGACGAGGAATCGGTGGCGCGCGACACGTTCGCGCGCGGGTTGTTGGATTTTCCGCAGTACACGAGGCCCGCGGAGTTTCAGGGCCTGAAGGTTCCGGAGGTGCTCCTGTCGGGGCATCACGCGGAGATCGCGCGCTGGCGGCGCCGTCAGGCGCTCGCACGAACGCTGGAGCGTCGGCCGGACCTCCTCGAGGACGCTGACCTCAGCTCCGGCGACCGGGATGTGCTGCTGGAATTGGTTGATGAAGAGAGAAGGGAGTAGTGTGATGACTGCCGTAGAGACCGTCGAGCGCCCTCATCTGACCACGCGCCCGGCGATCAAGCCTGGCGATACCGTCCGCGTCCACGTGAAGGTGCGTGAAGGGGACAAAGAGCGCATCCAGGTGTTCGAGGGAATGGTGATCGGCATGCACCGCGGCGGCGCCCGCGCGACGTTCACGGTGCGCAAGGTGTCGTTCGGCCAGGGGGTCGAGCGCATTTTCCCGCTGCACTCTCCCATCATCGACAAGATCGATGTCGTTCGCACCGCGCGCGTCCGACGGGCGAAGCTGTACTTCCTCCGCGACCTGAAGGGCAAGGCGGCGCGGATGAAGGAGCAGAAGAAGCAGCAGCCGGCCTGACCGCGACGCGGCGCACGAACGTCGGGGACAGCGGATGGTCAAGGTCCGGGCCTTCAGGACGCTGGAGAACGCGATCCGGCGGATGGGGTTTGTCAACGTGGCCGGCTGCGACGAGGTCGGGCGCGGATGCCTCGCAGGTCCGGTGGTCGCGGCGGCGGTGGTGCTCGCCCCCGAGCGGTACGTGGCGCGCATCTGCGATTCGAAGACCGTGACCGCCCTGGAGCGCGAACGGCTCTACGAGCGCATCACCCGAACGGCGATCGCGTGGTGCGTGGCGGCAGCCGACTGCGAGGAGATCGATCGCATCAATATCCACCAGGCGTCGCTGCGCGCGATGCAGCGCGCGGTGCTCGGGCTCACGCCGTCGGCGGATTTCGTGCTCGTGGATGCGTTCCGGATTCCGGATTTGCTGGTGGCGCAGCGGGCGGTCGTGCACGGCGACAGCCGGTGTACGGCAATAGCCGCGGCGTCCATCGTGGCCAAGGTCACGCGCGACCGCATGATGGACGAACTGCACGCGCGGGACCCTCGGTATGGGTTCGATCGACACAAGGGGTACGCCACGCGGGATCACCTCGCGGCGGTTGCGGCCCATGGGTATTCAGATGTCCATCGTCGCTCGTTCCGGCCGCCATCGCTGTTTGATAGGATGCACTGACTCCCTTCACGCCGCATTCCGGCGTCCACGCTCCGCGGAGAATCCCGTTGGCCTTCGATCGTGATGTCACGCTGAAGAAAGCGGAGAAGCTCCTCCGCCAGGGACGGCTCGACGCGGCAATCGCCGAGTACCTGCGCGTCGTCGAGGATCAGCCTCGCGACTGGAACACCGCGAACACCCTGGGGGATTTGTACGCCCGCGGTGGCCAGACCGACAAAGCGGTCCAGCAATACACCCGCATCGCCGATCATTTCCTGCGCGAAGGCTTCTATCCGAAGGCTGGCGCGCTCTACAAGAAGATCCTGAAGATTCAACCCGACGACGAGTCCATCCAGCTCGTACTCGCCGAGGTCTCGACGAAGCAGGGCCTGCTCGCTGACGCCAAGACGCAGTTACACGCGGTGGCCGATCGGCGGCGGGCGCGCGGCGATCACAAAGGCGCCGCCGAGATTGCGATTCGTGTCGGTACGCTCGACCCGTCGGACTTCGATGCCCGGCACGCCGCCGCCCGGATCGTCGAGGAAATGGGCGATACCGAAGGGGCCGCGGCGCGCTACCGGGCGATTCACGACGATTTGCTCGAGAAGGGACGCACGGCCGAAGCGCTCGAGGCGCTGCGTCACGTCGTCCGGTTGAACCCCCAGGATCACGCGGGGCGCGCCGCCCTCGTTCGCACCGCCGTCCAGGCCGGCAATCTCGAGTCGGCCGCGGAGTTCCTCACCCGCGAGTCCGCCGGCGACGACCCGGAGCTTCTCGGAACGCTGGCCGAGATCGAGCTGACCGCCGGCCGCCTCGACGGCGCTCGCGAAGTGCTTGCTCACGTGCTGTCGATGGACCGTGCTCGCCGGCACGCCTTTCTTGAAAAGGGCTGGTCGCTCACCGCATCCCAGCCCGATCAGGCGTTCGTGTGGGTGGATGCGTCGGTTGATGCGGCCGTTGCAGACGCGGACTTCACCGGGGCAGCCGAGGTGCTGCAACGGTTCGGGCGTGAGGTGCCACGTCACGTGCCCGCGCTCCTGAAGCTCGTCGAAGTCTGCGTCGATGGCGGACTCGAGACCACGATGTACCAGGCGCAGGTGCAGCTGACCGACGCCTACCTCGAAACCGGGCAGGCGGCCGAGGCCAGGGTGATCGCGGAGGATCTCGTGGCGCGGGAGCCGTGGGAGGGCGCACACATCGAGCGGTTCCGCCGTGCGCTGACCATGCTGCGGGTTTTCGATCCTGATACGCACATCGCCGACAGGTTGAGCGGCGCGTCGCCATTCACCGCCAAGGATCCGTTCGTCGATTTGCGCAGCGACCCGTCGCCGGTCGCAGAGACAGCGAACGTCCCGACGGCGGCAGCCGCGTCAGGGGCTGAAGAGGTCGAAGAGGTTGAAGCGCTGACGCCCGAACCTGCCGATACCGCCGCGCAGCAGCCCGCGAGCGGGCCGACACCTCCACCGGCACCGGCCCTGCCGTCAATCGAGCAGATCGCGACGCCCGTCGCCGTCGCGCCACCGCCGTCGCCCGCGCGAGAGACCCGGGAAGAGGAAATCGATCTCACCGGAGCGCTTGGCGAACTGAAACCTCGCGTCGCTTTATCCGGGCGCGAGAGTCTCGAAGAGGTGTTCGAGGATCTGCGCACCGATGCTTCCGAGACCGCAGATGAGGACTTCTCGGCACAGTACATGAAGCTCGCACGCACCTATCTCGACATGAATATGGTCGAAGAGGCGATGGGATCGCTTCAGACCGCGGCCAAGTCGCCGGAGCAGCGGTTCGAGGCAGCCTCGCTGCTGGCACGTCTGCACACGAGCCGCGGAGAGACGGAGCGGGCCGTCGAATGGTTCGAACGCGCGTCCGAGGCGCCGGCGCCGACGGCAGAAGACGGCCGTGCGCTGCTGTACGACCTGGGCGTCGTGCTGGACGGGGCCGGGGAAACGGCGCGGGCCCTGGCGGTATTCCTTGAATTGCAGGCCGACGCTGGTGACTACCGTGACGTGCCGGCACGAATCGGTCGGCTGGCGCGCGTGCAGACAGGAGGCTAGTCATCCCCTTTCTGACGCGCATCCTCTTTGCCGCCTACTTTCTCGAAAGTGGCATCATCCTGATCGTGGCCCCCTGGTCGACGTTCTGGGATCGGAACGTGTTCGTCGAGGCCATGCCGGCGCTCGAGCATTTTCTCGCCAGCCCGTTCTCGCGCGGCGCCATCTCGGGGATCGGTGCGATCACCGCGATTGCGGGCCTCTTTGAGCTCGCCGCCGCCTTCGGCGCCCGTCTGCAGCGGAACGAAAAAGCCCCGCCGGCCAGCCTGTGAAGGACCGCGGATGTTCGCCGCCCCCCTGTCCACGCCAGTCATCATGGCCGTCAGCGATCGCACGCGGCTTGGCGCGGCTGACGACGAGTCGGCGTGCGAGCGGCTCCTGCAATGGGCCGGCGCGGTTGCGTCGGCCGGCGTCGATCTGATCCAGATTCGTGAGCGAGGGCTGGCGGATCGACGGCTCGAAATGCTGACACGCGAGATCGCCGGCGTGGCGCGTTCGACAAGCGCCCGCGTTGTCGTGAACGATCGTGTCGACGTCGCCTTGGCCACTGGGATAGCCGGCGTACATCTGCCGTCGTCAGCGCCAGCGTGCGCGCGCGTCCGTGAAATCGTGCCCGCGGGATTCCTGATCGGCCGGTCGATTCACATGGCCGATCTGACGTGTCTCCGCGAGCGTCGGGAGGCGTGCGACTATCTGCTGTTCGGAACAGTGTTCCGCTCCCAGTCAAAGTGCCACGATCACGCCGTTGCGGGCGTCGCATCCCTTGCGGCCGTGTGCGAGGCAGCGGCCGCGCCGGTCCTGGCGATTGGCGGTGTCGATATCGCGGGTGCGGAGGAGGCGGCGCTTGCCGGCGCCGCGGGGATCGCGGCAATCGGCCTCTTCGCGGATCCGGTGCGCGAACATAACGATAGAGCCGAACCTGTTCTGAGGGAGATAGTCGGGAGCGTCCGACAGGCATTCGAGCGAGGTCAGAAGCTCCGATGGACCCAGGTTACCGATCACCGCTGATCGATTTGTTCCGCCGCGGCGAGGTGGAGCGGGACATTCGCCTGCTCGCTGCCCGAGGCGCGCTCGCACCGCGCGCCCACGAACAGCTTGCCCTTCTGGTGTTGTTGTCCGACGACCCCGACAGCGACGTCAGGGACGCAACAGCCGCCACTCTCGCGGCACTCCCTGAGGCGCCGCTGCGTGCCTTTCTCGCGCGCACGGACGTTCCCGGCGAGATCCTGGCCTTCTTCGCAGGGAGAGGGATTACCCCCTCTGAGCCAGCGTCTGAGGCCTACGCGGAACCGCTGCTGGACACGCTTCCGGATCTGCCGGAGGCTGGCGACGAGAAGGACGAAGACGGAAGAAATCGTCTGCTGTCGTCCCTCAGCATCACCGATCGCATGAAGCTGGCGATGAAAGGTACACGCGAGCAGCGCGCGACGCTCATCCGCGACACGAATCGCATCGTGGCCACGGCGGTTTTGACGAGCCCCAAGCTGACCGAGGCGGAGGTCGAGGCGTTTGCCAAGATGGCGAATGTCTCCGAGGACGTTCTGCGCATCATCGGCACGAACCGGACGTGGCTCAAGAATTACGCGGTGGCGCTCGCGCTCACGAAGAACGCAAAGACGCCGCCGGGCATTTCGATGCAGCTGCTGCACCGCCTGAACGAGAAGGACATGAAGAGGATCAGCATCGATCGCAACGTACCCGAGGTGCTGCGTCTCGCTGCCCGCCGCCTCGCGGTGAAGCAGGCGAAGTAGGCTCAGCCGCGTTTGCGGCCCTGCCACTCCTTGCGCATTTCGGCAAGGCCCTGCATGTAGACCGTGGCGCGCTCACGCGCCTTTTCCCCCGACATCGATTTGAGCAGATCGATCGCACGGGCAAAATCCTTCTGAATCGTGGACGGCTTCGCCCCGAAGTAGAGCCGCCGGATCTCAGCCAGCGGATCTCGACTCTTCACGCTCATCGTCCCCCCCGACTCCGATGGCGGCGAAGCGACGCGCGAAGCTCCTCGACCGGCCGGGTGTTGAGCACATCGTCGACCGTCAGCCATGCGCGACGCGCGACGATGGCGCCCCAGCGCAGCAGACCGAGCGCGGCCGGCGAGTGCGCGTCGGAGTCGATTGTCAGCTTCACTCCTCGATCGCGCGCCAGGCGCGCGAGCGCCTCGTCGAGATCCAGGCGTTCGACCTGGCTGTTGATCTCGAGCGCCACGCCCGCCGCGGCGGCCGCGCCGATGATCTGGTCCATGTTCACGCGATAGCCGTCCCGCTTGAGAATCCGGCGTCCGGTCGGGTGCCCGATGACGTCGACCCATGGACAGGAGATGGCCTTGAGAATCCGGTCGGTCATCTGCGCCTCATCCTGATTGAATGCGGAATGGACCGAGGCGATGACGATGTCGAGCTCCGCGAGGCAATCGTCGGCGAGATCCATCGTGCCATCGGGACGGATATCGCACTCGATACCCGCGAGGACGGTGATGCCCTCCAACCGATCGTTCAGTGCCCGGATTTCGCGCGCGTGCGCGAGCGCTGCCCGCTCGTCGAGGCCGTTGGCCATCGCCAGGGCACGCGAGTGGTCGGTAATCGCGATGTAGCTTCGCCCCGCAGACTGGGCCGCACGGGCCATCGTTTCGGCGTCGGCGTGGCCGTCGGTTGCGGTCGTGTGCATGTGAAGATCGCCACGCAGATCTTCGAGCGTCAGCAAGCGCGGCAGCGAGCGCGCCTCGGCGGCGGCGATCTCGCCGCGATTCTCCCGGAGTTCCGGCGGGATGAACGCGAGCCCCAGGGCCTCGTAGATGCCTTCCTCCGACTCTCCCGCAATGGCGGTATCGTCGCTGATCCGATAGAGCCCGTACTCGTTGAGCTTCAGCTCGCGTTGCATCGCCCGATCGCGCAGCGCGATGTTGTGGGCCTTCGAGCCGGTGAAGTACTGCATCGCCGCGCCGACGCTCTCCCGGGCCACGACGCGCAGGTCCGCCTGGAAGCCGCCCCAGAGGAGCACGCTCGACTTCGTCTCGCCGCGCGCGAGGATGCGCTCGACGAGCCGGTAGGTGGTGAAAGCCTCCATGATCCCTGCTGGCGCACCGGCAGCGACGATGTCGAGGTCGCCGCAGGTTTCGCAGCCGCGTCGCAGGCTGCCGACCGTGTGGAGTACCGCATCGGGCGCTGCCTCGCGCAGGGCGGCCACGAGCGACGCCGCGGCGTCGTGAGCTTCGGCGAGCAGCCGCCGTCCGGTCACGCGCGTTCGCTCCTCGAGGGCTTTCAGGATGAGCGCTTCCTTTTTTGCGCCCATGCCTTTGAGCGACCGCAGGCGCCCTTCCCGCGCGGACTGTTCGAGGTCGCTCAGCGTCTTGATACCAAGCTCGTGGTAGAGGAGCGCCACCGTCTTCGGCCCGACTCCCTGCAGGTGCAGCAGGTCGAGAATCGTGGGTGGGAATTCCTCGAGAAGGTCGCGATGGTAGGCGATCGTACCGCTGTCGACGAGCTCGGTGATCTTGGCCGCGAGATCCTTGCCGATCCCAGGCAGACGCAGGCGATCGGCCGGCGAGAGATCCGCGACGCGCTCGGCGGCGTGAATGATCGTTTCGGCGGCGTTGCGGTACGCACGGATCTTGAACGGGTTCTCGTTCTTGATCTCGAGCAGGTCGCCGATCTCGGTCAGGACCCGTGCAATCGCGAGATTATCCACACTTGTCGTCCTGCGCGGCTGCCGCCTGACGTGAACGTCGTGGCTGCACCATCCGTCAAGCGACCACGCCGGACTCGACCAGGAGCCCACGTGTGTCGACGCGAAAGTCGAGCAGCCGGGCGCCGGCGTCTGCGAGCGCCCGACGGATCGCGGGGATGTCCTGCGGTTCACCGATGCAGAAGAGACAGCCTCCGCCGCCGGCGCCGCAGACCTTGCCCCCCGTCGCGCCGGCCTTGGCAGCCGTGGCGAGCATTGCGTCGATGTGGTCGGTCGTCACACCAGGCGCCAGCCCCTTCCGGTTGTCCCACTCGGTGGCAATTTGCCGCCCGACCTCCGGCCAGTCGCCGCGCTGAAGTGCCTCGCGCATCGCGGCGGCAATGTCACGGATGCGGGCGAAGCGCGACTGGACCTCCCGGTCGCCGTCGATGTGCCGCTTCGTGACTTCCCAGTTGTTGATCCCCGAGTTCCGGCTGGCATTCGTGTACGCCAGCACCAGCCGCCGCTCCAGCTCCTGTGCGTCGACGGGCAGCCCGACACGCCGGACTCCGGCGACACCGAGCTCGACCGCGGAGATGCCGCCGTAGAGCGCCGGTCGATAGTCTTGAACGCCGGTCGGTACGTCGATCGCCTGAGCCTCGACGTTCATCGCAATCTGCAGCAGCGCATCGTCCGACAACGGCCGCCCGGTCCAGGCTGCGAGGGCGCCGCACACGGCGATGTTGAGCGCGGAGGACCCGGCAATGCCGGCACCAACCGGAGACTCGCTGCGGGTGGTCATCTCGAGGCCTTCGACCTGGAAATGGTGGAGCAGCCATCCGAGCAGCCGCAGTTCCGCGTTGTCTCGCAACGCGCTCCAGTGGTCTGCCTCGACGTGCTTGCCCGTGTCCTCCGACGTGATGACGATGCGCCGATCCTCGCGCGGGCGGATCTTGCAGTGCGCGCGCAGGCTGATCGCGACGTTCAGCGTCTGCGCGCCTTCGTGAAACAGATAGAGCGGCCAGATGTCGAGCGTGCCGCCCGCCAGATCGATGCGAGTCGGCGCAGAGGAATCGATGTGCACCTGACGATTATAAACGCCCGGCATTCGCCGCTGAGACGCAGCAATTCAGACTGAGGGCGGCGCCAGCCCCTGTCGATTCAGAGTGGTCGGGTGACTGGACCTGTCTCGAGGCGACCATCCATCCTCCGTGAGATAATCAGCGATATGTCGTCGAGGGAAATACGTCGCCACGTGGGA
The DNA here is from genome assembly GCA_036258055.1 of Vicinamibacterales bacterium. Taxonomy (GTDB): domain Bacteria; phylum Acidobacteriota; class Vicinamibacteria; order Vicinamibacterales; family 2-12-FULL-66-21; genus DATAEK01. The sequence goes on along the minus strand of DATAEK010000283.1, from coordinate 7,430 downwards.
CAGCTGTCGATCGCGGGGTTTGCCGGACACTCTATTCCCGCCGATCTCCGGTCTCTCGCGCGTGAGTTCGATCTCGGCGGCGTGATCCTTTTCGCGCGGAACGTGGAGTCGCCCGAACAGGTCGCGGAGCTCGCTCATCAGGCGGCGGAGCTCGCGCAGGAGCTGCCACTCTGGGTCAGCGTCGACCAGGAGGGCGGGCGAGTGGCACGGCTGAAGCGGCCGTTCACCGAGTGGCCGCCGATGATGACGCTCGGGCGCAGTGGTGACGCCAAGCTTGCCGCGAGGTTCGCCCGCGCACTCGCGGCGGAGCTGAAAGCGGTCGGCATTTCGCTCGATTACACGCCGGTGCTCGACGTTCACACCAACCCGAAGAACCCCGTGATCGGCGATCGAGCGCTCGCGGAACGCGCCGAGGACGTGGCGCGGCTCGGGACCGCGATCATCCAGGCGCTCCAGGGCGAAGGCATCGCGGCTTGCGGCAAGCATTTTCCCGGTCACGGCGATACGAGCACGGACTCGCATCACGAGCTGCCGCTCATCGAGCATTCGCCGGATCGCCTCGAGGCAGTCGAGTTCGTACCGTTTCGGGCCGCCATCGAAGCAGAGGTCGCCGCGATCATGACGGCGCACATCCTCGTCCCAGCTCTCGACGAGGAGTTGCCCGGTACGCTGTCACCGGCAATCGTGGACGGGTTGCTGAAGCAGAAGCTCGGATACGGCGGCCTCGTGTTGAGCGATGACCTCGAGATGAAGGCCATCAGCAGCCGCTTTGGCGTGCCCGAGGCGACCGTCAAAGCCATCGCAGCGGGCTGCGATGCAGTGCTCATGTGCGGCGCGACCCAGGAGCCGCAGATCGCCGCGCTCGAGGCAGTGATTCACGCGGTCGAGGACGGCACCCTGCCGCTCAAACGGCTCGAGGACGCGCTCGCGCGACACCGCCGCGTCAAGGAACGGTTCCTGACCGGGGCGCGCAAGCGGCCGCTCAGCGGGCCGGCGCTGCGTGCGGCGCTCGGCCGCGACGAGCATCAGGCCGTGGCCGCGGAAATGGCGAGGTTCGCCTGACCGATGCGGAAGCCCCCGGCCCTTCGACCGGGCGATCGAATCGCCGTCGTCGCCCCCGCCAGCCCGTTCGCCCGAGACGAGTTCGACGCCGGGATCGCCGAGATCAGAAGGCTGGGATTCGAGCCGGTCTTCGATGAATCGGTGTTCGAGCGGACCGGCTACGTCGCAGGTTCGCCCGAGATCCGGGCGCGGGCGTGGCAGCGCGCGTGGGACGATCCGTCGATCGCCGCGCTCGTCGCGGCCCGTGGCGGCTACGGCAGTGCGCAGCTGCTGCCGCGGCTCGACGCGGCCGCGGTGTCCCGCACATCGAAGGCGTTCATCGGCTACAGCGACAACACGTCAATCCTGGCCTGGCTGACCACGCGCTGCGCTCTCGTGTCATTCCACGGTCCCATGCTCGAACGGCGCCTGGCGAAGGGCGCATCCGGCTACGATCGTGACACCTTCGAGCGCTGTCTCTGCCGAACCGAACCTGTCGGCGAGATCTCACATCCGCAGCTCGAGAGCCTGAAGCCCGGTGAAGCGGCCGGCATGCTCGTCGGCGGAACGCTCACCCAGCTCACCGCGTCGCTCGGCACGCCGTACGCCTTCGATCCGCCGGCGGGCAGCGTGTTCTTCTTCGACGAGGTAGGGGAGCGGCCTTACCGGATCGATCGGATGCTGACGCAGCTGCGCCTGAGCGGACTCCTGGCGCGTGCATCGGCCATCGTCTTTGGAGAATTGCCGAACTGTGACGAGCCGGGCGGCAGCCCCGCAGCGAGGGCCGCGGTCCGTGATGTCCTGACCGACTTTCCGGGTCCGATTCTCTACGGCCTGCCTTCGGGACATACGACAGGCGCGACGTTGACGCTGCCATTCGGCGTGCGCAGCCGCGTCGTGTCCGGTCCCCGGCCGGTGCTCGTGATCGAAGAAGCGGCCGTTACCTGACGGATGGTAAATGGTAAATGGCAAATGGCAAATGGCAAATGGTAATGGCGAAACCATCCCTGGGATGGATCAGAAGAGAACGTACCTGACATGACGCGTGTGCATCTCATCGGGATCTGCGGAACGGCCATGGCCACGCTCGCGGCGTTGCTGAAGAACAAAGGGTTCGACGTGCGGGGATCGGATCAGAACGTCTACCCCCCGATGAGCGACTTTCTCCAGCAGCAGGGCATTACCACGCTTCAAGGTTATCGGTCCGAGCACATCACCGCCGATCTTGATCTGGTCATCGTCGGCAACGCGATCTCGCGAGGGAATCCCGAGCTCGAGGAAGTGCTCGATCGCAAGATTCGCTACTGTTCGCTCCCCGAGGCGATCCGCGATCACTTTCTGTGGGGCGCCCGCTCGGTCGTGATCGCGGGAACGCACGGCAAGACGACGACCACCTCGCTGACGGGTTGGCTGCTCGCGCACGGTGGCGCCGACCCGAACGTCTTCATCGGCGGGATCGCGGAGAACTTCGAGAGCAGCTACCGCATCGGCGGCGGTCGCGAGTTCGTGATCGAGGGAGACGAGTACGACAGCGCGTTCTTCGACAAGACGGCCAAGTTTCTGAAGTACCTTCCGGACATCGCCGTCGTGAACAACATCGAGTACGACCACGCCGATATCTATCCGGATCTCGACGCGATTCGTCTGGCTTTTCAGCGCTTCGTGAACCTGGTTCCGCGGCGGGGGCTCCTGCTGCTTGGTGCGGACAACACGGAGGCGATGGCCCTCAAGCCACGCGCACGCTGCAAGGTGGAAACGTTCGGGCTCAGCGATGGCGCTGACTGGCAGGCGCACGACCTTCGCGTAGACGCCACGTCCACCGGGTTCAGCGTGCGACGGCACGGGACACCGTTCGGCAGCTTCGAGGTTCCGCTCCTGGGCGCGTACAACGTGCGGAACGCGCTGGCCGCGATCGCGGTTGGCTCCGCCGTCGGGTTGAGCACGCCGGCGATGGCCGAAGGACTCAAGGGCTTCCGGGGCGTGCGCCGACGGTTGGAGCTTCGCGGGACCGCTGACGGCGTGTCGGTGTACGACGACTTCGCGCATCATCCGACAGCGATTGCCGAAACGCTCGCCGGCGTGCGATCGGCCTACCCGCATCGTCCGCTGTGGGCGATCTTCGAGCCGCGATCGGCGACGTCGTGCCGGCGCGTGTTCCAGGATGACTTCGCCAAAGCGCTCGGGGTGGCGGATCACGTGATCCTTCCGCCGGTGTTTCGATCGAGCGTGCCGGAGGATCAACGGCTGTCGAGCGAACAGGTGATCGCTGACCTGAAGCGCGAGGGCGTGGACGCGCGGTACCTCCCGACGGTCGACGAGATCGTTCGGACGGTTGCGCGCGAGAGCCGGTCCGGCGACCTCGTGCTCGTCATGTCGAACGGCGGGTTCGACAACATTCATCAGAAACTGCTCGCGGCGCTCGCGGCGCGAGCCTCACGCTGACGCTCGCATGTTTCCGTTTCGCATCGTGGCTGCCGGAGATTCCGCGCTGGTCGTCGAGTTTCCGCAGAGAATCGATCCCGAGCTGAACGCCTTCTGTATTGCCGTGGCGGGAGCCATTGCCTCTCGCTGTGGAGCGGCGCTGCGTGATGCCGTGGTCGGCTACTGTTCGGTCACCGCGTATTTCGATCCGCTGCGTGTCGACGCGGCGTGGATGGAGGATCAGCTGACGGCATCCGTCACGGAGCTGGCGGACGCAGAGCTGACCGAGGGCCCCCTGGTCGAGGTTCCGGTGAGTTACGGCGGCGTATATGGTCCGGATCTCCCTGATGTTGCGCGCTTCGGCGACTGCTCCGAAGAGGAAGTGATCGGGCTGCACACCGGGGAGACCTATCGCGTCTTCATGGTCGGGTTCGTGCCGGGTTGGGCGTACATGGCCGAAGTCGACGCGCGTATCGCGATTCCGCGCCGCTCGTCGCCCCGGACGGCCGTTCCAGTGGGCTCCGTCGCGATTGCCGGCCGGCAAACGGGCGTCTACCCGGCTGCGACGCCCGGGGGCTGGAACATCATCGGCCGGACGCCGATCAAGCCGTACGATCCAGGCCGGCGCGAGCCGTTCTTGTTCAGGGCCGGCGACCGGGTCAGGTTCCGGCAGATCACGGCCGAGGAATTCGATCGTTTCGGGTGAATCTGAAACTCGTGATCTCCTGATTCGCTGTTGAACCCGCTGGTCGGAGTGTCTCGATGCCATCACTGACCGTCATCAAGCCGGGCATGCTGACCACCATCCAGGATCTGGGGCGGTGGGGGCTGCAGTCACGAGGCGTGCCGGTTGCCGGTCCGATGGACGAGTACTCGCACCGGCTTGCGAACAGACTTGCAGGTAACGCCGAGACCGCCGCGGCGCTCGAAATCACGCTGATGGGACCCGAGCTGCAGTTCGATGCGCCCGTGATCTGTGTGGTCGCAGGCGCGACGTTTGGTTTGGCCGTCGGCGACACTCCACTGCCGATGCACACGCCGTTCGAAGTGTCCCCTGGCGTTCGCTTACGCGTCGGGACGCGTTCGGCCGGCGCGCGCGCAACGCTTGCGGTCCGCGGCGGGATCGAGGCGGAGCAGATATTCGGCAGCGCGGCGACGAGTCTCATCAGCCGAATGGGACCGCTCGGCGGACGCGCGCTCAAGGCGGGAGACATCCTTCCGCTGGGCCACGTCGCCACGTCGGGCGCGGCAGCTGCTCGGGGCTATCCGCTGCCCTTGCCGTCAGGCGGGGCCCGTCTGCGGGTGATCCCCGGGCCGCACGCGGAGATGTTCACGCCGGGCGCGTTCGAGGTGCTCTACGGCTCACGGTTCACGATTACGCCCAACTCGAACCGGATCGGGTATCGCCTGGAGGGACCCCCGCTGTTGCATCGCGGTTCCGCGGATATCCTTTCAGACGCCACGGCGATTGGCTCCCTGCAGGTGCCGGCGTCGGGACAACCGATCATGCTGATGGCGGATCGCCAGACGACCGGTGGGTATCCGAAGATCGCGACGGTCATCACCGCCGACCTTCCGGTCGCCGGTCAGCTGGCGCCCGGTGATTGGGTCGAGTTCACGGCCTGCACGCGGCAGGCAGCGCTCGATGCGTTGAAGAACCGGCGCGCGCGCCTGGAGGGGCGGTGACGATCGATCTCGACGCCCAGCTCAGGTCCGCAGTTGACGGAGATCGCGTCCACCGAAACGCCCCTCTCGCGCCGTTGACCACGTTCAAGGTCGGCGGCACCGCGGATTGGCTGATCGACGTGCGTACATCAGACGAAGCGCGGTCGATTCTGACGCTGGCGCGAAACGCGAACGTGCCAATCTGCGCGCTCGGCGGAGGGTCGAACGTCCTCGTCTCGGACAAAGGGATACGGGGCATCGTCCTGCGCTTTCGCGGCGGCGAGGTGGCGCGCCTCGACGACCGCCACATTCGGGCTGATTCCGGCGTAACGATCAACGGGCTCGTGCGTTGGACGATCACCCACGGCGCCGCCGGTCTCGAGGCGTGGGCCGGCACGCCCGGAACCGTCGGTGGCGCCGTCTACGGCAACGCACATTTCAAGGGACGTCTCATCAGTGAGCTCGTGACCAGCGTGGCGTTGGCGTCCCGGGCTGGCGATCTCCTGCACGTGGACTCTGCGCAGATGGAGTTCGGGTACGACTACTCGCGACTCCATCGCACAGGAGAGATGGTCGTTTCCGCGGATTTCCGCGTGACGACAGGCGACCCTGCCGCGCTCCGCACTGTGGCGCGCGAATCGCTGGCCTTTCGCAAGCGCACGCAGCCGCTCGAGTCCGCGAGCGCCGGCTGCATCTTCCAGAACCCGAATCCCGCGACTGACAAGGTGCCCGAAGGAATCCCGCCGTCCGCCGGAGCGCTCGTCGATCGCGCCGGCCTGAAGGGGGCGCGCGAAGGGCACGCCGTCGTCTCGCCGACTCATGGCAACTTCATCGTGAACGAGGGTGGCGCGACGGCCGCCGACATCCGCCGGCTGATCGCACGCTGTAAGGCGACGGTCCGGGATCGATTCGGTGTCGACCTTCGCGAGGAAATCGTGTATCTCGGGGAAGACTGACATGGCGACGTTGAGGATCGAAGGGGGGCGACGGCTCGAGGGCAGCGTAGCCGTCGAAGGCAACAAGAACTCGGCGCTGCCGCTGCTGGCCGCGTGTCTGTTGAGCGAAGAAGAGTGTGTCCTCACGAACATCCCACGGATCCGTGACGTCGAGGTGCTGGTGCAGCTGATGCAGGGCCTGGGCGCAACGGTCTCAGGTGCAGGCACGTCAACCTTGCGAGTGCGCTGCGAATCGGTCGTGACCGACCGGCCCGATCCCGTTCTGGTCGGCAAGCTCCGCGGATCCGTCCTTCTCCTCGGGCCGCTCCTGGCGCGACGCGGATCCGCACGGCTGGCACAACCGGGAGGCGATTTCCCCGCGCGCCGCACCATCGCCACGCACCTGCAGGCGCTGGTCGCGATGGGCGCCGTGCCACTCGACGAGCCGGGCCACGTCCTCGAAGCACCGTGGGGGCTCTCTGGCGCCTCGATCTACCTCGAGGAAGCGTCAGTCACCGGCACCGAGACCGCGCTTCTCGCCGCCGTGGCCGCGAAGGGGCGAACCGAGATCCGCCACGCCGCGATGGAGCCGCATGTCGTCGAGCTCTGCCGGTTTCTGCGAGCGATGGGCGCGTCAATCGAAGGAGAAGGATCGACGACGCTTCGGGTCGAGGGGCCAGCCCGGTTTCGAGGGGTCGAATATCGCCTCGACGGCGACTACATCGAGGCGGGAAGTTGGGGCGTGGTCGCCGCGATCACCGGCGGCAACATCGAAGTCACCGGCGCCCGTGCGCGGGACATGGAGGTCGTCTCGGCGCCGCTGCGGAAGATGGGGCTCAAATGCGCGTGCGAGGATGGACGGTTCGCGCTCGAGTCGTCGCCGCTCAGCGCCGTGCGCCGCATCACGACCGGGCTGTGGCCGGGATTTCCGAGCGACATGATCAGCCTCGTGACGGTCCTCGCGACGCAAGCAGACGGACGCACGCTGGTGCACGACTGGATGTACGAGCTGCGGCTGTTTGCGCTCGAGCAATTGAGCTCGATGCGCGCGGATCTCTTCCTCTGCGATCCGCACCGGATCATCATCAGCGGCCCGCGCAAGCTGCGCGGCCGGCCGTTGGACAGCCGCGATTTGCGGTCAGGCATGGCGCTCATCGCCGCCGCGCTGGCTGCGGATGGACAGAGCAGGCTGTCGCCGCTCGAGACGGTGGAGCGCGGCTACGGACGGCTGGTGGAGCGGTTGCAGGGGCTGGGCGCGAAAGTCGCGAAGATTGCCTAGCGGCCGCCGGGTTTCTTGACCGGTACCAACGGGTTGACGACGTCCTCCGGCTTGGGTGGTTCGGGAGGCTTCGGCGGTTCGACCGGGAG
>DATAEK010000282.1:0-163026 GCA_036258055.1 Vicinamibacterales bacterium | reverse complement strand
CTCGCTGAGCACTTGGAGAATCCCTTCCGTCGCCGCCACAGCCGCATGCTGGGGATTGCGACCCGTCGCAAACGCGTTCGGTGACGAATCAGGGATCACGTACACCTTCGGCATCGGCAGGCCGGCTCGCCGCGTCAGCCGTTCGGTGATCTGATAGAGCAGGTGCGTCGGACCGACCTCCTGCGCGCGGTACATGCGCAGGACGATCTTGTCCGAGAACCAGTACGATCCGAGGTTCATGAGCGCGGCGAAGACGAACGCGATCATGAGGCCGTTCGAGCCGCCCGCGATGTCGCCGATGACCAGCAACAGTCCGCTGAGGAGGCCGAGCAGCAGCGCCGTTTTGACACCGTTTGCCATGATGGTTGACTCTATCTTAACGCGCCCAGCCGGAGAACCAAACCAGCCAGAAACGCGGCCCGCCAGGGTAGATCGTCCACGACGACGTGCTCGTGCACCGCGTGCGCACCTTCGCCCTGCGGTCCCAGCCCGTCGAGAGTAGGAACCCCGATTGCGGCCGTGAAATTCCCGTCCGACCCACCGCCGGCCCCGCCTTCGCCCAGCTCGCGGCCGAGCGCCCGTGAGACCTCGCGTGCCAGCTCGTAGAGCTGCACGACCGCTTCCGAGCGTTCGAGCGGCGGCCGTTCGAATCCGCCTCGGATGTCGAGCGAGGTGCGTGGCGAGCGCGGACGCAGCGCCTTGACCGCGGACTCGAGGCGGATTGCGTCTTCGACGCTCGGCACGCGCACGTCGATCGTGGCCCGGGCACGCTCCGCCACGACGTTCGGGCGCGATCCACCGGAAACCAGGCCGACGTTGACACTGATGCCCTTGTCGAGATCCTGCAGCGCTTGAACCGCAACGATCTGATAAGCAAGCTCGTGAATTGCGCTCGCGCCCTTTCCCGGATCGAGACCCGCGTGCGCCGCGACTCCGTGCACGGTCACGTCGAACTCGCCGCAGCCCTTCCGGCTGGTTTTCATCGCGCCGCCCGGGAGCGACGGCTCCAGCACCAGCACTGCACGGCTCTTGCGCGCCTCCCCTTCGATCGCTCCGCGTGACGTGCCACTCCCGACCTCCTCGTCCGCAGTCCAGAGCATCGTGACACGCGGTCTCTGTGCGTCTGCGAAACGATCCAGCGCGCGCAGGGTCAGGGTGGAGACGGCAATGCCGCCCTTCATGTCGAAGACACCGGGACCGAACAGCTTGCCCGCCTCCTCGCGCAGCGGCATGGTCTCCAGCTGCCCGACGTCCCAGACCGTGTCGAAATGACCAAGCAGCAGAATCTGTGGACCCTCGCCGTCGAACGTGGCGCGCACGTGGTCCCCACGTTCACCACCCGACAGACGATCCACCGTCGCGCCCAGCGCCTCGAGCCGTCTCGCGATCTCATCACCGAGCCGGTTTACGGCAGTGCGATTCGTGCTCGGGGATTCGTGACGAACGAGCGTTTCGAGCCATTCGCGCAGCCACGGTTGCTCGGCGCGGCACCAGGCGAGGATCGCATCGGGACTGTGAGTTCGTGACGGAGGCATCTGACGGCCGGTCTTATAATAGGCACATGTTGAGGACGAGCTTTCGCGCGATCGTGCTGCTGACGGCACTCGGCGTCTGTCGCGCGGCGCTCGCACAGACGCCGGTTCCATTCCCGCGCCCCGGCGATCCGCAGAAGCCGACACAAGGCCCGCCCATCGCGCGCCCCGCGCCGCCTCCGTCGGCGGAGCAGACCGCAGCGCCAGACGAGCGCACGCTCGGCGTGCCAGTGTTCCCGACAGCGCAGTTCATCGCGTCGTACGATGCCGGCCGGGGCCAACGCTACTATCTCTTCGGTGCCAATGCATCGTTCACCGACGTCGTCAACTACTACAAGAACGTGCTGAAGCAGAAAGGCGAGCTCGTGTACGACGAGCCGCCGGTCCACGAATTCGACGTCGGCCGCTATCGCGAGGAAACGATGGCGTTTCCGCCCGGCGTGACGGTCAAGGATTACACGTGGGGTGGAGGCCAGGGCTACCTCAATCCGAAACGCGGCGTCGAGCCTGCGCGGTTCAAGACGATCATCATGATCGTGCCCGTCTCCAGCGGCGACACTCCGCGGGCCCCGGACGCCAGGTAGGCCCGACCTTCAGGTCGCGCCCACGCCGCCGAACGCCGAACGCCGAACGCCGAACGCCGAACGCCGAACGCCGAACGCCGAACGCCGAACGCCGAACGCCGAACGCCGAGAAGAATCGTCCTCCCTCGTGACGAAGTCACGCCTTTTCGTGACCAGTTGTCTTTCACTCCCTCGGCCGCACGCCGATAATCGTCCCCATGTCCAACGTCTTCAAGATGGTGCGTCGAGGTCTGCGCCGCGCGCCGGGCGTGAGCCTCGCCGCGATTGCGTGCGCGGCCCTTGGTGTCGCGGCGACCAGCGCGGTCGCCACCGTGGTATTCGCCACGGTTCTGCGGCCGATGCCGTTTCCGGAATCCCATCGCCTCGTACGCGTCTGGCTCGCACGCGACGACGGCACGGATGCGCGTGTGTCGCTGTCGATCCCGGAAGTGCGCGAGCTGGAAGGCTCGATTCCGGCGTTCGACGCGCTGCTCGCCACGGCGCGCAGCCGCACGGTCGCGATGTTCGACGGCGGAGCCCGCCGCATCCGCGGCGAAGCGGTGACACGGGACTACTTCAGCACGCTCGGTGTGCAGGCGCAGCTCGGTCGCCTGCTGCAGGACGATGACTACCGGCCGGCAGCCGAGCGTGTGATCGTTCTCAGCGAGGCGACCTGGAGGCAGCAGTTTGGATCCGATCCCGCCGTCATCGGTCGCTCACTCCGGACGGACGCCGGCCCGGTCACCGTTACCGGCGTCGTCGCGGGAACGTTTCAGGGCACGGTCGAAGAAGATGTCGTCGAGTTCTGGTCGCCCCTTCCACAGTACCAACCTGTCAGGCTCGTCACCGAACGTGCTGAACGCGAATCGTGGGTCCTCGGACGTCTGCGTCCAGGCGTAACGGCTGCCGTCGCGGAGCAACAGATTCGCTCGCACTTCCAGGAAGTCGCACGGCAATACCCCGAGGTCTACCGAGGCCTGGGCGCGCGCGTCGAGCCGTTCGGTGAGAACTGGCGCGGGCGGCTGCGCACTGGTGGATGGATTCTCCTCTCCGCAGCGGTGTTGCTGCTGCTCGTCGGCGCGCTGAACGTGGCGGGGCTGCTCGCGTCGCGCGCCCTTGCGCGTCAAAGCGAGACCGCGGTTGCGATCGCGCTCGGCGCGCACCGCTGGCAAATTACCGCTCATGCTGCGCTCGAGGCCCTATTGCTCGTCGGCATTGGCGGCGCGATTGGTGTCGCGCTATCTCCCGCGGTGCTCACGGCATTTCTGCAGCTGTCGCCGGTCGCGCTGCCGACCTACATCGTCCTCGCGCCGGATGCCGGAACCGTGTTGGTTGCGTTCGGTTCGATCGTGCTCGTCTCGATGATCGCCGCGGCAATCCCCGCGTCGCTCGCCACGCGCACGGCCCCCGCCGAAGCGTTGAGGACGGGCGGCCGTTCGAGCGTGTCGGGCCGGAAGGAACGGCAGTGGGGCGGCGTGCTCGTCGCCGCGGAGACGGCGTTCACGCTGGTCGTGCTCGTGGCTGGCAGTCTGCTGCTCCTGTCGTACTCGAAGCTGCACGCTGTTCCGCTCGGGTATCAGGTCGAAGGCATCGCGCGGCTGGCGGTGACCGCCAATCGTCTCGATGTCGCAGACGCGCCGGCGTTCCCGGCGTTTTTCGAGCGATTGCGGAGCGAGCTTCGTTCCGTCCCCGGCGCCGATTCGGTCGCGCTGGTGTCCCCGACCCTCCCGCCGTGGGATCCGGATCGCACGCGCGTCCATGCCGCTAGTCTTGGGGGTGACACGCAGAATCGAGGGCTACCCACAGGGGTCCACATGATCGATGCGTCGTTCCTCTCCCTGCTGCGGATTCCTCTGGTGGCCGGACGCAATGTAACCGACAGCGATCGTGGCGGCCTGCGCACGCCCGCGCTCATCAGCCGCAGTCTGGCCGAGCGGCTCGGCGGCGTCGAAGCGGTCATGGGCCGCGAGGCAACGCTGGATGACGACGGCGTGAACCCCGCCGTGACCATCGCGGTTGTCGGCGTCGTCGAGAACGTGGCCTACGATGGCCTGGGGGAGCAGGGGACGGGGCGATTGATCCGTTACGGGGATCCGACCGACGCGCGTGGCACGGACATCGACGTGTACCTGCCGCTCAGCGCCGTGCCCTCGCGGCAAATCTCGATTGGCGCCCGCACTTCCGGCGACCCGGCCGCGCTCATCGAACCGCTCCGGCGCGCGATCGCACGCGTCGCGCCGAACTCGGCGGTCCACTGGACGGGCACGATGCGCGACGAACTGGCGCTCGAGTATGCGGCGCCGCGGTTCTTTGCGGTGCTGGTCAGCACTTTTTCGACGGCAACGCTGGCCTTGAGCGGGATGGGTATCTTCGCGGTGCTGTCGCATCTCGTGACCCGCCGCTCACGGGAGATTGGCCTCCGCCGCGCGCTGGGAAGCTCGGAACGGCAGATTCTCACCTACGTGATTCAGCTAGCTCTCGTACCGCTCGGACTGGGAATCGCCGTCGGTCTTGGCCTGGCGCTGCTGCTGTCGTCCGTTGTGTCGGGGATGCTCTACGGCGTCACGGCGCTCGACATCCGTGCGTTCGCGTCGAGCGCGCTGTTGATCGCAAGCGCGGCGGCGGCCGGAACGATCGTCCCCGCGCGCCGCGCATCACACGTCGATCCGATGGTCACGCTGCGCGGAGAATGAGTTCCGGGAACCGAGGCTCCAGCCGCTAGCCGTCCTGCCGCAAATAGATCGTGCCGCCCTTCTCGCGGAACTCGCGCGACTTTTCTTTCATGCCCGCTTCGGCTTCGGCCATGGACCGTACTTGCTGCGTCAGCTCCATCGAGCAGAATTTTGGACCGCACATCGAGCAGAAGTGCGCGACCTTCGCGCCCTCGGCCGGCAGCGTCGCGTCGTGATAGGCGCGCGCCGTCACGGGATCGAGTGCAAGATTGAATTGATCTTCCCAGCGGAACTCGAACCGCGCCTTCGAGAGCGCATCATCCCATGCCTGCGCGCGCGGATGTCCTTTCGCAAGGTCCGCGGCATGCGCGGCAATCTTGTAGGCGATTACGCCAGCCTTGACGTCGTCCCGGTCCGGTAGTCCGAGGTGCTCCTTCGGTGTGACGTAGCAGAGCATCGCGGTGCCGTACCAGCCGATCTGCGCAGCGCCAATCGCTGACGTGATGTGATCGTAGCCGGGCGCGATATCGGTCGTCAGCGGGCCGAGCGTGTAGAACGGCGCTTCGTCGCACCACTCGAGCTGCTTCTCCATGTTCTCGCGAATGAGGTGCATGGGAACGTGCCCGGGCCCTTCGTTCATCACCTGCACGTCGTGCTCCCAGGCGATGCGCGTCAGCTCTCCCTGCGTCTTCAGCTCGGCGAACTGCGCCTCGTCGTTCGCGTCGGCGATCGATCCGGGCCGCAACCCGTCGCCGAGCGAGAACGATACGTCATACGCGCGCATGATCTCGCAGATCTCGGGGAAACGGGTGTAGGTGAAGTTCTCCTGATGATGCGCGAGGCACCACTTCGCGATGATCGATCCGCCGCGCGAGACGATACCCGTCACGCGCCGGGCCGTCATCGGGATGTAGCGCAGCAGGACACCCGCGTGGACCGTAAAGTAGTCGACCCCTTGCTCCGCCTGTTCGATGAGCGTGTCGCGGTAGATCTCCCAGGTGAGCTCCTCGGGACGGCCGCCGACCTTTTCGAGCGCCTGGTAGATGGGTACGGTTCCAATCGGCACCGCGGCGTTACGCAGGATCCACTCGCGGGTCTCGTGAATGTCGCGGCCCGTTGAGAGATCCATGACCGTGTCTGCGCCCCAGAGCGTGGACCACCGCAGTTTCTCGACTTCTTCCTCGATGGACGACGTGACGGCGGAGTTGCCGATGTTGGCGTTGATCTTGACCGCGAAGTTGCGGCCGATGATCATCGGCTCCAGTTCAGGATGGTTGATGTTCGCCGGGATGATCGCGCGCCCGCGTGCTACTTCAGCGCGCACGAACTCCGGATCGAAGCCCTCGCGGATTGCGATGAACTCCATCTCCGTGGTGATCGTGCCGTGGCGCGCGTAGTGAAGCTGAGTGACGGCCCCGGTTCCTCGCAGCGCGGAACCGGACCGCTCGGCAATCCCCCGCGCTGGTTCCCGCGATGTGAGTCGCAGCATTCGCGGCCCCGAGGTCACGTCACCTCGTCCGACGATCCACTCACGGCGCAAAAGGGGCAGACCGTCGCGGACGTCGAAGCCCTGGGGACCGCTGGTGTCGTACACGCGCAGCGGCGGCTCGCCGCCGGACAGCGTGATCTCGCGCATCGGCACGCGGACCCGGCGCCCCTCGACGAAGACCTTGTGCGAGCTCGGAAAGGCCGACGTGAAATCGGCAGCTTGAAGCGGTTGTGGCGAAGTCCTTGGGGCCATGGCCGAACTATAGCACTTGGGTGAAGAGCGTAACCGTCGTGCGGCTCAACCGATCGTTACGAGACGTCGTGCACGAGGCGCAGACCCAGGCTGTATCCGCTGTCCTGCGGCCGATGCGTGTAGCGAAGGCCGCAGCGCGCGCTGTTGCCGTCGAAGAGCCAGCTGCCGCCACGGATGACGTGAAACTCGCTGTCGCACCGCCCATGCGGATCGGTAGCCGCGTTGTCACCGTACGGACAGTGCCAATCTTCGGTCCACTCCCAGACGTTGCCGGCCATGTCGAACAGGCCCCAGGGATTGGCTCCGAACTGTCCGACCGGCATCGTCCGTTCGCGGAAGGTATCCGGCGCCGCGTTGTAAGGAAAGCCTCCGTTGATGTTGGCGTCGCGGCTACTGAGTGATGCGTGTGCGCCGAACGGCCGGGTGCCGTCCGCCCGGCAGGCGTACTCCCACTCCGCTTCGGTCGGCAGCCGGAATCCTGGTTCGCTCAGATCGTTCAGCCGCTCGAGGAAATGGACGATGTCGTCGAAGCTCACGCGCTCGACCGGACACCGGGATCCGCAATCCTGGAAGTGGCTGGGGTTGCGACCCATCACGCGCATCCACTCGGCCTGCGTCACCTCGAAGCGGCCCATGTAAAACGGCCGCGTCAGCGTCACGGTATGCTGAGTCTCCTGCGCTTCGCGCCCGGCTTCACCAGGCGGGCTGCCCATGACGAAGGTGCCGGGGTTGATCAGGACGAACTGCATCCCCGTCGTGCGATCCTGCCAGGTGGACTGCGGTCGGTTGTCGGGTGCGCGGAGTCTCGATGCGAGCATCAGGAGGACCAGGCTGAAGGCAGCGACGGCGACGCCGGTCCGCATATCCGCAGTCTAACGCCGGTCGACCACGCGATTCAGGCGCCTTGGTGCTGTGCGATCCCGGACAGCCCGTCCCATCTATGAACGCCGGCGCGACGGAAACCGCCGATTCGATGCCATCAAATCCGCGGCTGTCGCTGGCACGAGCGTCGCTTCGGGGCAGCGCATGATTGACGGATTGCTGCGGGACCTGCGGTATGCCCTGAAAGGGCTGGTGAGAACGCCGACGTTCACCACCATCGCCCTGCTGACGCTCGGCATTGGCACTGGCGCGAACGTCACGGTGTTCAGCTTCGTCAGCGCGCTGCTGTTCCGGCCGGCCCCCGGCGTCGCCGACCCGCGCTCGCTCATCGCCATCTACACGAGCGACTTCAGCAGCGGGCCGTACGGCGACTCGTCGTACCTCGACTTTCTGTCGCTGCAGCGCGACGCCTCCGCATTCCAGGCGATGGCCGCCGAGCAGGACGATGCGATTGGCATCGTGCGGACGAAGGAATCCGTCGAGCGTGTCCGCATGTCAGCCGTGACGGGCACGTACTTCGACCTGCTCGGCGTACGAGCGGTCGCAGGGCGCCTGCTCGCGGAGTCCGACGCGGCTCCATCGGCCCCACCAGTCGCAGTCATTGGCGAGGACCTGTGGGCTCGGGCCTTCGACAGAAACCCGTCGACGGTGGGATCGGTTGTCACCGTCGCCGGGCGGGCCTACACGATCGTTGGCGTCGCGTCACGTGAGTTCCAGGGCCTCGATCTCGGACGCGCGTTCGAGCTCTGGAGTCCGTACCTCCCGCCGCCGGAGACGCCCGACGCGCGCGGGAACCGCGGACTGACCGTCGTCGGACGCCTGCGCCCGAACGCGACGCTCCAGCAGGCGCAAACGCAGCTGACGGCAATCGCCTCGCGGTTGGCGCAGGACTATCCGGCAACCAATCGCGGCACGCTTGCGGCGCCGAATGAGCCGCGCCCGATGCTGGCGCTGGTGCATACGCGGCTGCCGCCCGGGTTCCGCGGGGAAGTGGGCATGATCGGCGCGACCATCATGGCGGCAGTCGGGCTGGTCCTCGTCATTGCGTGCGGCAATGTCGCCAGCCTGCTGCTCTCGCGTGGCACGGCGCGCACCCGGGAGATCGCCGTCCGTCTGGCGCTTGGCGCCGGGCGACGGCGAATCGTGCAGCAGTTGATAGCGGAGAGCCTGCTGCTCGGGGCCGGCGGCGGCGCGCTTGGACTGCTGTTCGCGCTCTGGACGGCGGATGTGCTGCCCTCGTTCTTCCCGCAGGAGCAGGCGGCGATGCTGCAGACCGGCGTCGACATGCGTGCGTTCGCTTTCGCACTCGGCATTTCTCTTTTCAGCGGCGTCCTGTTTGGTCTCGCGCCGGCTCTCCACGCCGTCCGGCCGTCCGCGCCGGCGGTCCTTCGCGGTGAGTCGGGACGCGTGACCGACAGCCGCGCCGGCAGGGGGCTACGCCGCGCGCTGGTCGTCGGTCAGGTCGCGATGGCGGTCGTGCTGCTCGTCTCCGCTGGGCTCCTGATTCAGAGCCTGAACCGGATGCTTCGCGCTGATTTCGGCTTCGCCACCCGCAACGCGGCCCTGGCATCGGTCGACCTCCCGCAGTCCGACTTCACGCGCGATCAGCGGACGCAGTACTTCGCGGCCGTGCGCGAGCGAATCGCCGGGCTGCCAGGCATCGTTTCGGTCAGCTTCGCCCGCGCGCTGCCGATGAGCGGCACGGAACGCCGCGGCTTCCGTCCGGAGGGTTACACGCCGCGCCGCGGCGAGGACATGGAATTCCCCTTCAACATCGTCGACGATCGCTACTTCCGGACGCTTCAGATCCCGCTCATCGAAGGACGCGACTTCGACGGTCGCGATCGCACTGATTCAACCCGCGTGGCGATCGTGAACGAGGAACTGGCCAATCGCTACTTCAACGGCCAGGCGGTCGGAGGTCGTATCACGGACTCGGGCCGCCGCGCCCTGGAAATCGTCGGTGTCGTGCGATCGAGCCGTCAGCGGGCAATCGCCGAGGCACCGATGCCGGCCGTCTACTACCCACTCGCCCAGGAAGACCCGAGCCGGATGACGCTCATCGCCCGGACCGAGGGAGATTCCGCTGCCTCGATCGAGACCATCCGTCAGCAGATGGCGGCCGTCGATCGCGGCGTGCCGGTATTCCGGACGCGCACGCTTGCCGCGCACATCGACGAGGTGGCGGCAGGCGACCGCCTGACCACGTCGATGGTCGCCGTCTGTGGAGGCATGGCGTTGCTTCTCGCTGTGATCGGCGTCTACGGGGTGATCGCGTACGCCGTGGTCAGACGAACGAAGGAGATTGGCGTCCGTGTTGCGCTCGGCGCGCCGCGTGCCCACATCGTCCGGCTGGTCGTCGCAGAAGGATTGAGCGTCACGCTCGCGGGCATCGTCATCGGTCTCGTCGCCACGTTCGCCGCCGCGCGCGGGTTGGCCTCGCTGCTCTATGGCGTCAGTGCGTCCGATGCCTCGACGTACGCGATCGCTCCGCTGCTGCTCGCGGTCGTCGCGCTCCTGGCCGCCGTCGGTCCAACGCGCCGGGCGCTACGCGTCGAGCCGATCAGCGTGTTGAGGGCGGAGTAGGGTGCCTGGTGCCTATGCTGCCTAAAAGTGCGAGGGTGCCTGAGGTGCCAAGGTGCCTGAGATGCCATAGGCTCCCAGGCACCGTTTTGCGTCAGAGCTTCCTCAGAATGAAGCATTTCAGATAGAAGGTCTCCGGCACGGTCATCAACACCGGATGATCGCGGCCCTGCATACGTTTCTCCACGACGGCAACGTCCGCGTGCGCGTCGGCAGCCGCCGCCGCGATTACGTCGGCGAAGTCTCCTTCGCTCACGTTGTACGAACAGCTGCAGGTGACAAGAAATCCTCCCGGCGACAGGAGCTTCAGCGCGCGCAGGTTGATTTCTTTGTAGCCGGACAAGGCCTTCGCAACCGACGCTTTGTTTTTCGCGAACGCCGGCGGGTCCAGCACGATCGTGTCGAATCGCTCGCCGCGCCGTTCGAGCTCGCGCAACTCGTCGAAGACGTTCATCGCGCGGGCCTGGACATGGGTCAGGCCATTTCGCGCCGCGTTCGCCGTGATGCGCGCGACGGCAGCCTCGGAGATGTCGACCGCCAGCACCTCGGGGCACAGGCGTGCGAGCGCGAGCGCGAACCCGCCGTTGTAGCTGAACGCATCGAGCAGACGGCCGCGTGCGTAGAGCGCCGCGGCGACGCGGTTCTCCCGCTGATCGAGGAACAGCCCGGTTTTCTGCCCGTGATACGGGTCGACCTGATACGAGATCGCTCCCTCACGAACCCCAATCTCCTCGGGCACCGCGCCGTGCACGACGTCGACTCGCTGCTCGAGTCCTTCGAGCGCGCGGACGCCCGGGTCGTTCCGCGCAAGAATGCCGGACGGCTGGAGCAGGTCCACGAGCAGACCGGTCAACACCGGGAGCAGGCGATCAGTCCCCTGGGAAAGCGTCTGAAGCACGAGCCAGTCGCCGTATCGATCGACGATGAGAGACGGCAGCAGATCGGCTTCGCCGTGGACCAGGCGATAGGCCGTCGCGTCGATCGCCAACGACTGCCGGTAGGCGATCGCTGACGCCAGCCGCGCGCGCCAGGTGGCGAGAGTCGGCTCTTCCTCCCCGCGCGTCACCATCCGCAGCGCGATTTCTGATCGATCGCTGTAGAACGCGTAGCCAAGAGCCCGCCCGCGCGCGTTGGTCACGCGAACGACGTCGCCACCGTCCGCGTGCGCGTCGCGGACGTCGCTGCGATACACCCACGGATGGCCGCTCTGGATGCGGGATTCGCCGCGGGGGGTGATGACAATTGTCGGTGCCATGGTGCCTAGGGTGCCTAAGGTGCGAGGGTGCCTAAGGTGCTAGGGTGCTAAGGTGCCAAGGTGCCAAGGTGCCGTGCTCGGTGCCGCGCGTTCCTATTCGCCCACCTGCGCCTCACATCGACGGATTGCTACGCGGTACGAGTACGCCCTTTTGGCACTCTAGCATCCTCCCGTTCGCATCTTTGCGGCCTCGCACTCGCACCCTGGCACTTTGGCACCCTGGCACCCCTGGCACTCTCGCACCCTAGGCACTCTCGCACCCTAGGCACCTTAGGCACCCAGGCACGTACAAGGTGCAGGGTGCCGCTATAATCCCCTGATGCGTATCGCGATCGGCTCGGACCATGCGGGGTTCGCGCTGAAGCAGCATCTTGTTGAGACCATTCGTCGCCTCGGCCACGACGTTGACGATCACGGAACCCACAGCGAAGAGCCCGTCGATTACCCTCCGATCTGCGCCGACGTTGCTCGTGCGGTGGTCGAGGGCCGCGCGGATCGCGGGATTGTCATCGGCGGAAGCGGACAAGGCGAGCAACTCGCGGCCAACAAGGTGATGGGCGTGCGGGCGGCGCTCTGCAACGATCTCTACACGGCGCGCCTGTCGCGGCAGCACAACGACGCCAACGTCCTTTCCCTGGGCGGACGCGTTGTCGCGTCGGGGCTCGCCGATGAGATCGTCGAGCTCTGGCTGAATACGGCATTCGAAGCCGGGCGGCATCAGCGTCGTGTCGACCAGATCATGGCTATCGAAAGGCAGGAACGTGTCCACGAACATTGAGATGCCGCTGCGGTGGCGCGCGCTCGCGGAAACCGATCCCGAGATTGCGCGCACCATCAATCAGGAAACCCATCGGCAGAACAGCGGCCTGGAACTGATCGCGTCCGAGAACTTCGTCAGCCAGGCCGTGCTCGAAGCAGCCGGCTCGGTCCTGACGAACAAGTACGCCGAAGGATATCCGGGAAAACGCTACTACGGCGGCTGCGAGTTCGTCGACGTCGCCGAATCGCTGGCGATCAGCCGCGCCAAGGAGCTGTTCGGCGCCGAACACGCCAACGTGCAGCCGCACTCGGGCGCGCAGGCGAACATGGCCGTGTACTTCACGCTGCTGAAGCCGGGCGATACGGTCCTCGGGATGAACCTCGCGCACGGCGGGCATCTCACGCACGGGCATCCGTTGAACTTCTCCGGGAAGCTCTACACGATCGTGCCTTACGGCGTGCGCAAAGACGACGAGCGGATCGATTACGACGAGTTCGAGCGGCTCGCACACGAGCACAAGCCGAAGATGATCATGGTCGGCGCGAGCGCTTACCCGCGCGTCTTTGACTTCGAGCGCTTCGGCCGCGTCGCGCGTGACGTCGGGTCCCCGGTGGTCACGGACATGGCGCACATCGCCGGTCTGGTCGCCGCGAAAGTGCACCCAAACCCGGTCCCGCATTCCGACTTCGTCACGACGACCACGCACAAGACGTTGCGCGGTCCTCGGGGCGGTCTCGTCCTCAGCCGCGCGCAGTACGCGAAGGACCTCGATCGAGCGCTGTTCCCAGGCGTCCAGGGTGGTCCGCTGATGCACATCATCGCGGCCAAGGCAGTGTGCCTGAAGGAAGCCATGGAACCAGGGTTCGCCGACTATCAGCGGCAGATTGTCGCGAACGCGAACCGTTTGGCGGTGGGTCTCTCGTCCGCAGGCTTCCGGCTGGTCAGCGGGGGCACTGACAACCACTTGATGCTCGTCGACGTGTTCTCGCGCGGGCTTACCGGCAAGGTCGCCGAAGCGGCGCTGGGGAAAGCCGGCATCACCGTCAACAAGAACGCCATCCCCTTCGATCAAAACCCGCCGATGGTGGCCAGCGGAATCCGGATCGGGACGCCGGCCATCACGAGCCGCGGGATGCGTGAGCCGGAGATGGACGTCATCGCCGAGATGATCGCCCGCGCGCTGCGAACACCGGACGACGACGCTGCGCTCGGCGCCATCAAGACGGAAGTCGAAACCCTGTGCCGGAAGTTCCCGCTGTACCCCGAGCAGCGGAGCTGAGCGCAGCCGTCAGCGCCGCATTCGCGGCGGACGGGCCGCTCTCCCGCGCGCTCCCCGGCTTCGAGGCGCGTCCCGGACAGCTGGACATGGCGGACGCCGTCTGCGCGGTCTTCGCGGACGGCGGTGTCCTCCTCGCCGAGGCTGGCACGGGCACCGGCAAGACGCTGGCGTACCTGGTGCCCGCCATCCTCAGCCGGCAACGCGCGCTCGTCTCGACCGGCACCAAGAACCTGCAGGAACAGATCTTCTTCAAGGATCTGCCGGTCCTCCGCGAGAGCCTTGGCGTCCCCTTCAGCGCCACCTACATGAAGGGGAGGGGAAACTACCTTTGCCTGCATCGCTTCGACGCCCTGCGGGCAGCGGGATTCCAGGCCCCGGTCAGCCGTCCGCGTGACGCGTACAGCCACATCCACTACATGCGCGTCATCGACGAGTGGATCGACACGACGGAGACCGGCGACCGCGCCGAAATCGAAGATCTGCCCGAGGACCTCTCGTTCTGGAACGACATCGCGGCGACGACCGAGAACTGCGTCGGCATGGAGTGTCCGCGCTATCAGGAGTGCTTCGTCGTCCGCATGCGTCAACGCGCGGCCGAGTCCGACGTCGTGATCGTCAATCACCATCTGCTCTGCGCGGACGCGGCGGTCCGCCAGAGCAACTTCGGCGAGGTGATCCCGAGCTGCAGCTTCGCGATTGTCGACGAGGCGCATCAGCTCGAGGACGTGGCGACCCAGTATTTCGGCTTGTCGGTCAGCAGCTATCGCCTCGACGATCTCGCGCGTGACGTCGGCCGTGCGCTCGGCGCACGTCTCGTCTCGGACCCGGACCGCGCGGAGCAGATCGCCGCCGATGAAGTCAGAATCCGCGAAGCCTCGCGGGCGTTCTTTGCCGCGGTGGACATGCTGCGGCACGAGCTGCCAGGCGGCGCCGCGAGCGACAGCCGTCTGCGGGTGCGAAGCCAGAACATGCAGCGGCTCACCGAGGAGGGCGCGACCCTGATCGCCGCGCTCGAAGCGCTCGAGGCCGACATCGCGCTGACCAAGGACGTGCCGGAGGACGTCCTCGCCCTCTCCCGCCGCGCCAGCGAACTGCGTGACGAGATCCGCTTCCTGTTGCGCGCCGACGACCCGGACTACGTGTACTTTCTGGAGACGCGGGGCCGTGGCGTGTTCCTGCGGGCCTCTCCTATCGACGTCTCATCGATTGTGCGCGAGGTGCTCTTCGATCGAATGCGCGGGACGGTACTGACCTCGGCCACGCTGACGGTGGATGGATCCTTCGAGTACGTGCGCAGCCGGCTCGGCCTGCGGCGCGCGCAGGAGATCCGCCTCGACTCTGAATTCGACTACCAGCGCCAGGCGATCCTGTATCTGCCGAAGAAAATGCCGGACCCGCGATCGCCGCAGTTCGTCGATGCGGCCGCGCGGCAGATTCTCGACATCCTCAAGCTGACGCGCGGGCGTGCGTTCGTGCTGTTCACGAGCTATGCGAACCTGCGTGAAGTCGAACGGATCGCATCCGCCGAGCTCGAGTACCCTATCCTCGTTCAGGGCAGCGCACCGCGGTCGGCCTTGCTGCGCGAGTTCAAGGCGACGCCGCACTCGGTTCTGCTCGCCACCTCCAGTTTCTGGCAAGGCGTCGACGTGGTTGGCGACGCACTGAGCTGCGTGATCATCGACAAGTTGCCGTTCGTATCGCCGGGCGATCCGATCACCGCGGCGCGGATTGAAGCGATCGCCGCGCGTGGAGAGTCCGCCTTCGAGCAGTATCAGGTGCCACTGGCGATCCTGGCGTTGAAACAGGGGCTCGGTCGTCTCATCCGGCACCGCAGCGACCGCGGTGCGCTCGCGATCCTGGACCCGCGGCTGCGGACGATGGGGTACGGGAAACGGTTCCTGGCGTCGTTGCCGGCGGCGCCGGTTACCCTGCAACTGTCGGATATCGAGCGCTTCTTCGACGCGTCAGCCGATGATCCGGCGTAGCGCACGAGGGGCCACCGACACCGCGGTCCGGCCGATCCTCAAGTGGGCCGGCGGCAAGCGACAGCTCCTGCCGCAACTGCGCCCGTACTACCCGGTTGAATTCACTCGATACGTCGAACCGTTCCTCGGCAGCGGCGCCGTTTTTCTCGACTGCCACAATCGCGGGCTTCTCGAAGGCCGCGAGGTGCGGCTCTCGGACATCAACGCGGACATCATCGGCTGCTACCGCATGGTGCGTGACGCCGTCGACGACACGATTGCCTCGCTGGCGGCCCTGGAAGACGGTCATCGGCGCCGCGGGCGGCAGCACTTCTACGAGATCCGTGATGGCGCGTTCAACCGGCTGCGGGAATCCGCCGCGTCTGGTGACCCTGCGGCGCACTACACCCCGGAGCTTGCGGCAATGCTGATCTACCTGAATCGCACCGGCTACAACGGTTTGTTCCGCCTGAATTCCCGGGGCGCCTTCAACGTTCCAGCGGGTCGATACACATCTCCCTTGATCTGCGACGCCGCCAATCTCCGTCGGCTGTCGGCGGCGCTGGCGAAGCCGGAGCTCAGCCTCGAGGTCGAACCCTTCGAGCGCGCGCTCAAAGCTGCGAAAGCCGCCGACTTCATCTACCTCGATCCGCCCTACGCGCCGGTCAGTGCCACGGCACGCTTCACCTCGTACACCGCGGGTGGTTTTGGCACGGAAGAACAGGCACGGCTCCAGCAAGCCGTGATCCGGCTCGCGGATGCGGGTGCGTGGATTCTCCTCAGCAACTCGGACGCGCCCGACATCCGTCGGCTCTACGCCGACAGCCCCGAGGCCGGCCGGGCGGGATTGCGGGCTCAAAAGGTCAGCGCACGGCGGGCCATCAATTCCCGGGCGTCACGGCGCGGCGCGGTCAAGGAATACCTCATTACCAACGTGCGGTAGCTCTGCCGCGTGTCCCGCAGACTTCGTGTAAACTGAGCCCGGACGGGCGTACCGCACCGTCCTGTGATTCTGATCCGAGTCGTAATCTGGACCCGCTCTCTGGAAATCCCGCGGGTCTCACTTCATACCCAGACGGAGGTTCGCATGAAGGGCGCATGCATCGTCCGCCGGTCGCTTGCCATCTGCGCGTGTGTGCTCGGCTTCGCCGCGCTGGCGACACCGGTGTTCGCACAGGCCGGCGTGAAGGGCAAGGTCGTCGACGCCAACAACCAGCCGGTCCCGGACGCAAAAGTCACGATCGAGATGGTCGAGGGCATGAACCGCAAGTTCGAGGTCAAGACGAACAAGCGGGGCGAGTTCATTCAGATCGGTCTTCAGCCTGGGCAATACAAAGTCACCGCGGAAAAAGACGGCATGAGCCAGAGCTTCAACAAGCGGGTCTCGATGGACATGTCGGAAGTGAACTTCTCACTCCGCCCGGGCAGCACCGCGGAGCCGTCGGACAAGGACCGCAAGGAAGCCGAAGCGAAGGCCAACGCGCTCAAGGGCGCGTTCGAAGCCGGCGTCGCGTTGAGCGGCGAGAACAAGTACGACGAGGCCATCGCCAAGTTCAACGAAGTGATCGCCGGCGCGCCCAAGTGCGTGGAGTGCTACACGAACATCGGCACGGTGAACCTCCGGAAGAAGGACTACGACGCCGCCGAAGCGGCGTTCAAGAAGGCCATCGAGGTCAAACCGGACTCCGTTGACGCCTACAACGGCCTGGCCACCGTCTATAACAGTCAGAAAAAGTTCGATCAGGCTGCCGAAGCAAGCAGCCAGGCGCAGAAGCTCGCGGGCGCGTCCGCCGGCCCGGGCGGCGGGGGAGCGAGTGCCTCGGCGGTGTTCAACCAGGGCGTCATCATGTGGAACGCGGGCAAGATCCCCGAGGCCAAGAAGCAGTTCGAGCAGGCGGTGCAGCTCGATCCCAAGCTTGCAGACGCGCACTACTGGCTCGGCATGGCGAATCTCAACGAAGGCAAGATGCCGGACGCGGCCACCCACTTCGACGAGTACCTCAAGCTCGCGCCGACCGGCCAGTACGCGGAGCAGGCCAAGGGGATCCTGACCCAGATCAAGAAGTAGGTGTCGATCGCCGAGAATCTCGACGCGGTCCGCAGCCGCATCGCGGCTGCGGCCCGCCGTTCCGGCCGATCCGCTTCGGACGTGACCCTTATCGCGGTCTCGAAGACGTTCGGCGCCGAAGCCGTGCGCGAGGCGTATGCCGCCGGCCAGCGCGACTTCGGTGAGAATCGCGTCCAGGAAGCCCTACAGAAGATCGAACAAACGTCCGACAAGGAAATACGGTGGCACCTCATCGGCCACTTGCAGTCGAACAAAGCGCGAAAGGCGGTCGGTCCATTCGCGTGCATCCACTCCGTCGACTCGCTCGATCTCCTCAATCGCCTGGACGATGCGGCGGCGGCGATGGGAACGAGGCCGGAGGTGCTGGTTCAAGTGGATCTCGCTGGCGAGGCCACGAAGTTCGGCGCGCCGCTGGATGACGCAGAACGGCTGATCCGCGCCGCGATCGAGGCGCGAGCCGTGACGCTCACAGGCCTGATGCTCCTTCCCCCTTGGAACGAGGATCAGGAGCAGACGCGCCCCTGGTTCGTGCGGCTGCGCGAGTTGCGCGAGCGTCTGTTGGATGAAGGAGTATCCCGAACGGCGTTGCGGCATCTGTCGATGGGGATGAGTCACGATTTCGAGGCCGCGGTGGAAGAGGGATCCACGATGGTTCGTGTGGGAACCGCGATTTTCGGTACACGACAAGCGAGGGTCTGATGCTCGAGCAAACTCCGGGAAGCACGTCCGCAGCGAACGCCGGCTCGTCTCCGCCCGAGCGCGTCATGCGGATCGCGCCGCTCGACCTGCGCCAGCAGCGGTTCCGCACCGTCCTGCGCGGGTTCGACAAGACGGAAGTCGTTGCGTTTCTGACCGAAGCGGCCGACGACTACGAGCACGCGCTCCGCGACCTCGATCGACTCCGGCAGGATCTCGTACGCACCGAGGCGCTCCTGACCGAGCATCGTGAGCGCGAAGCCAACCTGCGCAATACGCTCCTTACCGCTCAGCGGCTCGCCGACGAAATCAAGGAAGCCGCGCAGAACGAGTCGAAGCTGATCGTTCGTGAAGCGCAGGGACGCGCCGATCTCCTGCTCCAGAAGAGCAAGCTCCGTCTCGAAGAAGTCGAACGCGACATCAACGAGATGCGCCTGCGCCGCCGCGACGTCGAAGGCACGCTCGAAGCGTCGATTCAATCGCTCTATCGCGCGCTGGAGTTCATCCGCGAGCAGGACAAGGTTGACGACAAGGTCCTGATCCACCGCCCGCGTCAGTCCGAGGTGCCGACCTCAATCCCGCGTGCCCCTGAGGCGCCGCGCGTCGCGGATGAGAGAGGGTGATCGGCACGGCGGAGGCAGCGGAGTTGGAGGGGGCGGAGGGCGCGGAGATCTTCTACACGGAGATCGCGAAGAAACTAAAGGAACACGTCGAGTGAATTCGTTCAGGCTAGCCCTTTTCAACAATATCTCCGCGTCCTCCGTGTAGAAGATCTCCGCGCCTCCGCCTCCTCCAACTCCGCCTCCTCGTCTCGACACACGAAATGCTCCCCCTCACGTCTCGCGCCGACTCCGTCTACCTCCCGATCAAAGTGATCCCGCGAGCCGGCCGCTCGGCGGTCGCGGGCGTTCGCCAGAATGCTCTCCTGATTCGACTGGCGTCGGCGCCGGTCGATGGTGCCGCGAACGACGAACTGATCGAGTTCATCGCGGCGTTACTCCGCGTTCCCAAACGGCAGATCTCGATCGCGAGCGGTGAGCGTTCGCGCAGCAAGCGAGTCGCGGTCGCCGGAGTGACCGTCGAACAAGTCGAGGCGAAGCTGTCCGCTATACTTCGGTCGTGACCTCGAGCGGCTCGCGGCCGGCAGCGACGCTGATCCTTCGCAACTGCCGTCAGCTCATCACCTGCGCGGGACCCGCACCGCGTCGCGGCGCGAGCCAGGGAACGATCGCGGTGATCGCCGATGGTGCCATTGCGGTCGCGGGCGAGCGGCTCGTGTTCGCAGGACGATCGGCGGACCTGCCGACCTGCGTGGACGTGGCTCGTGACGCCCGGATTCTCGACGCAGCCGGTACCTCGATCGTTCCGGGCTTCGTCGATCCGCACACCCACGCCGTCTTCGCGGGCGATCGTCGCGGCGAGCTCCGCCGCCGTCTTGCTGGCGAGACCTACGCCCAGATCGCGGCGGCCGGCGGCGGCATCGTATCGACTGTGCGGGCGACGCGCGAAGCCACGGAAGATCAACTCGTCGAGGATACGAGCGGCCGTCTGGACGAGATGCTCGCCTGTGGGACCACGACCTGCGAGATCAAGAGCGGGTACGGGCTGGACGTCGAGTCCGAGCTGAAGCTGCTGCGCGCGATCAGGAGAGTCGGCGATACACACTCGATCGACGTCGTGCCGACCTTTCTCGGTGCACACGAGGTTCCGGTCGAGTACCGCGCGCGGCGCGAAGAGTACGTCAAGCTCGTTCTCGACGAGATGATCCCTGCAGTTGCCGCCGAGGGTCTCGCGGAATGGTGCGACGTGTTCTGCGAGACGGATGTGTTCACACCAGAGGAGTCAACCCGCATCCTCGAGGCTGGCCTGGGTGCGGGATTGAAGCCGCGCATTCATGCCGACGAGCTCGGCGCGAGCGGAGGATCGCAGGTCGCCGCAGCCGTCGGCGCGCGATCCGCGGACCATTTGATATTCCCTTCAGCGCACGGCATTGACGCGCTCGCGCGCGCGAGCGTCACGGCCACCCTCCTTCCGGCCGCGGCCTTCTACCTGAAACTGGGACGTTTCGCGCCGGCACGCGATCTCATCGCCGCCTCGGTGCCGGTCGCCCTCGCGACCGATGTCAATCCCGGCGGCGGCTTCACGCCGTCGATGCCATTCGCGCTCACGCTCGGCTGTTTTGCAATGAATCTGACGTTCGAGGAAGCGCTCGTGGCCGCGACCATCAACGCGGCCTGGTCGATCGACCGCGCCGACGTCGCCGGAAGTCTCGAACCCGGCAAGCTCGCCGACGCGGTCATCGTCAACGGAGACGCCATCAACCTGATCCGCGTTGGTGCGCCGGCAATCGCGGCGGTCGTCAAGCGCGGGCGGATCGTTCACGGCTCGCTGCCATCCTGATCACATGTCCAGACTCATCGATCGCACCGTCGTCGACCTGCTCGCGGCCTTTCGCAGCTCGGATCCCGCGCCGGGAGGTGGATCGGCCTCCGCCCTCGCAGGCGCGGTGGGAGCATCGCTGCTCGTGATGGTGGGATCGCT
Source organism: Vicinamibacterales bacterium (assembly GCA_036258055.1). Classification (GTDB taxonomy): domain Bacteria; phylum Acidobacteriota; class Vicinamibacteria; order Vicinamibacterales; family 2-12-FULL-66-21; genus DATAEK01. Next base: position 142,490 of record DATAEK010000282.1, on the reverse strand, counting down.
TCCGAAGCCACGTGCCGCCACCGACGCCGATCTCACCCGGCTGCGCGATGTGGCCGAACGGTGCGCGACGGTCAGCGATCGACTGGCAGCACTCGTCGATCGCGACACCGAGGCGTACGAAGCGGTGGTCGCCGCCTATCGGCTGCCCAAGACGAGCGATGCAGAGAAGACGTCGCGGACTGCCGCGATTCAGGCGGCGTTGCGGGGAGCGACGGAAACGCCGCTCGACGTCATGCGCGAATGCCGCGCCGGCATTACGCAGGCGGCCGTCGTCGCCGAACTTGGCAACCGGAATGCGTCCAGCGACGTCCGCGTCGCGCTCGAGCTCTTGCTCGCTGGCTTGCGCGGCGCCGGCCACAACGTCGAAATCAACCTTGGAAGCGTGAAAGATGCAGCCTATGTTGAATCCGCGCGCCAGGAGTTCACGCGCATCACGGCTGACGCGGAAGAAGGAGCGTCCGCGGCCCGTGAACGCCTCGCGACCGAGTAGTTCTCAGGCTTTTCGATGCTGAAGGCACCGAGGACAGCGGACAGCGGATATGCAAAACCGATCCGTGTCCTTATCCTTAGTGAATTTGATGGAAGAGTCTCTCCCAGCGCGTGCGCGTGAAGAAGTGCGTGGCGACCGATCCGAGTCGCTTGATCGTGCCGCCAAAACCGGTCCCGGTGTAATCCTCGCGGCCTGACTCGTACGACCAGTAGATCATCAGCGCCTTGCCTTTGACGTAGGTCCGCGGCAGGAATCCCCAGTAGCGGCTGTCCTGCGAGTTGTCCCGGTTGTCCCCCATGACGAAGTACTGATCGTCGGGAACCTTCACTGGTCCGTAGCGCTCGCGAACGTCGAACGACGTGATCTCACCCGCTTCGGACGCCGGCTCGAGGAAATGGACGTACGGCTCGTTGAGCTCGTGACCGTTGATGAGGACTTTCTTGTTCCGCAGCTCCAGCGTGTCGCCGGGCAGGCCGATGACCCGCTTGATGAAGTCGCGCTCCGGCTCGTCGGGGTACTTGAAGACGACGATGTCGCCGCGACGGATGTCGCGCTCGGGCAGGACCGCCCGCTCGGCGCCGGTTGACGCCGGCGCGAACACGAACTTGTTCACCAGCAGGTGATCGCCGATGAGCAGGTTGTTCTCCATCGATCCCGTCGGGATCTTGAACGCCTGCACGACCCACGTGCGCACGAACAGCGCCAGGATCACGGCGATGACGATCGACTCGAAGTATTCGCGGATGGTGGATTTTTGAAACGATGTATTGGCCATAGATCCGGGTTACTCGGAGATGTCGGTCAGCATTATTCAGTGCGCGTGGGGCCCCACCCCCACGCGCTTTTACGCGCTTCGCGCGGCGGCCTTTGGCCTGTCCGCGGCACAGAACGCCGCGGCCTCCTGTCTGTCCGGGGCCCGTTCCTGCACACTAACCCGCTTCGCGCGGCGGCCTTTGGCCTGTCCGCGGCACAAAACGCCGCGGCCCTATCCCTCCGTCCCGACCTTCAAGACAGCCAGAAACGCTTCCTGCGGGATCTCGACGCGGCCGACGCGCTTCATGCGGCGCTTTCCTTCCTTCTGCTTTTCGAGCAGCTTGCGCTTGCGGGTAATGTCACCGCCGTAACACTTCGCGAGCACGTTCTTCCGCAGCGCCTTGACCGACTCGCGCGCGATGATCCGGCTGCCGACGGCCGCCTGGATCGCAACCTCGAACATCTGACGCGGGATGAGCTCACGCATCTTGCTCGCGAGCGCGCGGCCACGCTGATACGACGTGTCACGGTGCACGATGATCGAGAGCGCATCGACCGGCTCGCCGTTGACGAGGATGTCGAGCTTGACGAGCGGCGACTCCCAGTAGCCGGTGACGTGATAGTCGAGCGAGGCGTAGCCGCGCGACAGCGTCTTCAGACGATCGTAGAAATCGAGCACGACCTCGTTGAACGGAAGCTCGTAGGTGATGAGCACCCGATCCGAGGCGAGGTACTCCATCCCCTTCTGAACGCCGCGCTTCTCCTGACACAGCTGAAGAATCCCACCCACGTGCTCCGAGGGCGTGAGGATCATCGCAGTGATGACCGGTTCCTCGAACTTCTCGATCCGCCCCGGATCCGGCAGCTTTGCCGGGCTGTCGATCTCGTGCACCTCGCCGTCGGTCGTGGTCACGCGGTACAGGACGCCTGGTGCCGTCGTCACCAGATCCATGTCGAACTCGCGCTCGAGCCGCTCCTGCACGATCTCCATGTGCAGCAACCCGAGGAAGCCGCAACGGAACCCGAACCCGAGGGCCGCCGACGTCTCCGGCTCGAAGAAGAACGACGCGTCGTTCAGCCGCAGCTTCTCGAGCGCGTCGCGCAGCTCGGGATACTCACTGCCTTCGACGGGATACAAGCCGGCGAACACCATCGGCTTGCTTACCTTGAATCCGGGAAACGGTTCCGCTGTCGGCCTCGCGGCCTCGGTGATCGTGTCGCCGATCTGCGCGTCGCTGACGGTCTTGATTCCCGCGAAGATGAAGCCGACCTCGCCCACGCCGAGCGAGTCCGCCACGGTCGGCTTGGGAGAGAAGACGCCGACCTGCTCGACCTCGTACTCCTGGCCGCGCGCCATCAGCTGGATCTTCATGCCCGGCCTGAGCACGCCGTCGATGATCCTCGTGAGGATGATCACGCCGCGGTAGGCGTCGTACCACGAATCGAAGATCAACGCCTTGAGCGGCGCGTCGGGCTCACCGCCAGGCGGTGGCAGCCGCGCGATTATCGCCTCGAGAATCTCGTGGACACCAGTGCCTTCCTTGGCGCTCGCGAGAATCGCGTGGCTGGCGTCGAGGCCGACGATGTCCTCGATCTGGCGTTTGGCTTCGTCGGGTTGCGCGCCGGGGAGATCGATCTTGTTGATGACCGGGATGATTTCGAGGCTGTTGTCGACCGCGAGGTAGGCATTCGCGAGCGTCTGCGCCTCGACACCCTGCGAGGCGTCGACGAGCAGAATCGCGCCCTCGCACGCCGACAGCGACCGGGTGACTTCGTACGAGAAGTCCACGTGCCCCGGCGTGTCGATGAGGTTCAGGACGTAGGTCTCGCCATCGTCTGCGTGGTAGGTCAGACGGACGGCGTGTGCCTTGATCGTGATGCCGCGCTCGCGCTCGAGGTCCATGGTGTCGAGGACCTGCGCTTCCATTTCACGCGGCTGGAGCGCGCCCGTCAGCTCGAGGAACCGATCGGCGAGCGTGGATTTGCCGTGATCGATGTGGGCGATGACGGCGAAGTTGCGGATGAAACGTTGATCCATGGACCCGGAAACAGACAATTATAGCAGTCAGGCCCGCGGAGTCCGATTCCGAGGTTCTCGGGTTCTCGGGTTCTGGCGTTCTAGAGTTCTGAGCGTTCCAAGGTTCCAGGTTCTCGGGTTTGCAGGTCTGTCACCGCTGGTCGAGCGGCAGGAACGTCTGCGGATAGGCCGGACCGATGTAGTCGGTCCGCGGGCGAATCAGGCGGTTGTTCGAGTACTGCTCGAGGCAGTGGGCCGTCCAGCCGGACACGCGGCTGACCGCGAAGATCGGCGTGAAGAGGTCGATTGGAATCCCGAGGGTGTAGTAGGTGGACGCCGAGTAGAAATCGACGTTGGCGTTCAGCTTTTTCTCGGTCTTCACGATCTGCTCGATGCGCTGCGACATCTCGAACCAGCGCGTGTTGCCGGCGCGCTCGCCGAGTTCCTTCGACATGCGGCGCAGATGCGTGGCACGCGGGTCCTCGGTGTGATACACCCGGTGGCCGAAACCAGGGATCTTCACCTTCCGCGCAAGCTTGTTTCGAACCGCCTCGTCGATCTTTTCGGGGCTCGTATCCTGCCCAATTTCGATGAGCAGCCGCATGACGTCGGCGTTCGCGCCGCCGTGCAGCGGTCCCTTCAGCGTGCCGATCGCGGCGACGATGGCCGAGTGGAGATCGGTGAGGGTGGCGGCGGCGACGCGGGCGGCGAAGGTGGAGGCGTTCAGCTCGTGGTCGGCGTGCAGCACGAGCGCGATGTCGAACGCGCGGGTTGAGAGCGCGTTTGGCCGCTCGCCCGTGAGCATGTAGAGAAAGTTCGCGGCGTGGCCGAGCGCGGGATCCGGCTGAATCAGTCCACCACCGGCCTGCATGCGTCCGTGGGTCGCGACCAGGCTGGCAATCTGACCCGTCAGCCGGACCGCTTTGCGATAGTTCGCCTGCGGCGAGTTGTCCGCTGCATCGGGATCGAAGTGGCTCAGGACGGATGTCATCGTGCGCAGGACGTCCATGCCGTCCGATGCCGGCAGCTGCTTCATCAGGCGGAGGACGCCCTCCGGGAGCGGACGCGCGGCGGCGAGCTGTGATTGCAGATCGCCCAGCTCGGCGCGGTTCGGCAGGCGGCCGTGCCAGAGCAGATAGCAGACCTCCTCGAATGAAGCCCCGCGCGCGAGCTCGTGGATGTCGTACCCGTAGTACGCAAGAACGCCGCGATCCCCGTCCAGATAACAGATCGCCGAGGTCGCGGCGACAACATCCTCGAGCCCTGCTTTCGGCTTCGCTTCGGTGGTCATACCTTTAGCATATCAACAAGTTATCCAGGGCTGGCTGGTGGCCGGACGGAGCTGAAACTCCGCCCTACTTGGCAATCTCTGGCGCCTTCAGCATCACGTTTTCGCCCGTGTACTGCTGCAGGATGGAGAGCAGGCCGGTGTAGAGGAACCCGATCTGGAAGAGCATCAGGAACGGCAACGTGCCGTAGATCTGATTCGCGAGCGCGTAGAAGACCGTCCAGGTGAAATACAGGCCCAGCGCCACTTCGATGATCGGCTGCACGCCGACCGACTGGTGGTATTTCTTGCCGATCCACTCGTCGCTGTCACGCTCGATGCCGTATTTCGGGGTTCGCTCAAACTCGCTCTGCTTGCCGAAGATGGCTTCGAGCACCGCGCGCGTGTTGTTGATGCAGAGTCCGATGCCAATCGACATCAGGAACGGCAGATACTTCAGTCGCTGGCGCCAGTCCGTGTACAGTTCTCGCTGCGACACTACGTAGAAATTACCCACCGAGGCGGTCGCGGCAAAGAACATCGGCACGTCGATCAGCAGCATCTCCGTCCAACCCGTGCTGTAGCGGACCCACATCGCCGGGAACATCAGCAGCGACAGGACAGACATCAGCAGATAGTTGAAGTTGGCCGAGAGATGGAAGAATGCCTCCGCCTTCACCTTCAGTGGCTGCTTGGATCGCAGGATCCTGGGCAGGAGCTTGAGGCAGGTCTGGATCGAGCCTTTCGCCCACCGGTGCTGCTGCGACTTGAACGAGTTCATCTCCACCGGCACTTCCGCCGGGGATACGACGTCGGGGAGGAACACGAAGCGCCAGCCCGCCAGCTGGGCGCGGTAGCTGAGATCGAGGTCCTCGGTCAGCGTGTCGTGTTGCCAGCCGCCCGCGGTTTCTATCGCTTCACGACGCCAGATCCCCGCGGTGCCGTTGAAGTTGAAGAACGCGCCCGACCGGTTGCGCCCGCCATGCTCGAGGACAAAGTGCGCGTCGAGCAGAATCGACTGGATTTTCGTGAGCAGCGAGTAATCCTGATTGATGTGTCCCCAGCGCGCCTGCACCATGCCGATCTTCGGATCGGTCCCGAAATACGGCAGCGTTCGCAGCAGGAAATCGGTGGGCGGAACGAAGTCCGCGTCGAAGATCGCGATGTACTGCCCGGTCGCTTCCTTGAGCCCGGCCTCGAGCGCTCCTGCCTTGTAACCTCGCCGGTCGATGCGATGGATGTAGCTGATGTTGAAGCCACGCGCCGCATGCCGGCGCACGGCCAGCTCGGCGATCTCCGTCGTCTCGTCGGTCGAGTCGTCGAGCACCTGAATCTGAAAGAGTTCCCGCGGATACTCCATTTCGCAGACCGCGTCGATCAGACGGTCGGCGACGTACATCTCGTTGAAGATTGGCAGCTGAACTGTGACTGGAGGAAGAACGGCCGGAGGCGGCAGCGGAGCGGGCGCCCGCCCCTTGTTTTTCATGTAAACATACACAAGGTAATAGCGGTGCCACCCGTAGATCGCCAGAATGCTGAGGACGAAGAAGTAAACGACGAGGATGAGTGTCTCAGGCAACGTCATAGAGAAATGAATCCGTCAGTCAATCCAATCGGTCATATTACTGCTCGGCTGTGCGCGAAGTCAACGCAATGCAAGGACTTCGGGCGATGAACCGGCTGCAGCTCCGATCCCTGCTCAACGAGGTTCAAGCAGGAACGACAACGCCTGAGGCGGCTCAGGAACGACTTCTTCAATTTCTGCGCCAGGCGCCGTTCGAGGATCTGGGCTTCGCGCGCGTCGATCATCACCGCCATCTGCGCCAGGGATTTCCGGAAGTTGTCTATGGCGCCGGCAAGACGCCCGTCCAGATTGCGGCCATCGCCGACCGCATCGTCTCTGCCGGTCACAGCCTGCTTGTGACGCGAACTGATTCTGTCGCGTACGGTGCGGTTCGCGAGAAGCTTCCAGACGCAGAGTTTCACGAAGTGGCGAGGGCCATCACACTGCGTATTGGGGAAATACCTCCCGGCCGCGGAACGGTCGTAATTGCGGCGGCAGGTACGGCCGACCTTCCGGTTGCCGAAGAGGCGGCGGTCGCCGCGGAAATCATGGGCAATTGCATAGACCGGATCGTCGATGTCGGCGTCGCCGGCCTTCATCGCCTCCTCGCCGAGCACCGCCGGCTCATCACTGCGCGTGTGGTGATCGTAGTCGCCGGTATGGAAGGCGCATTGCCGAGCGTTGTGGCAGGTCTTGTCGATGTCCCTGTCATAGCCGTACCCACCAGCGTAGGGTACGGAGCCAGTTTCGGCGGGGTGACCGCCCTCCTGGCGATGTTGAACAGCTGCGCGAGCGGAGTCTCGGTGGTCAACATCGACAACGGCTTCGGCGCCGCTGCGATTGCCAGCGCCATCAACCATTTAGACTGAATCGATCAGGCCTTGACAGAACCGTCCGGCGCGCCGATAGTGACGTGCCGGCAAGAGGGTCGCGTGTGCGAGTGCGCGCACACGGCGCGGTTGTTTTTCGCGGTTGCGGCGCGGTATAGTTGAGGATTGCCCTGTCGGGTCTGACGCTCCCCCATGCATCCCGGCGCCCTGAGAGCCCTCGAATTCGATCGGATCGTCGAGGCCGTCTGCCGATTCGCGCAGACGCCGCCCGGGACGGCGAGGCTCGTTCGCCTGCAGCCACTGACCGATGCGCGCGCCGTGACCGCGGCGCTCGACGCCACCGCGGAGACGGTGCGATTTCTCTCCGAGCACCATGTGGGCCTGCAGGCGCCGACGGACCTGGAAAACACACTGACGGCCCTCGCCGTCGAAGGACGCGCCCTCGATCCGCTGCAACTCACGGCACTCGCGTCATTCCTCGCATCGGTGGACTCGGCGTTCACAGCCGTCCGCCGCGCGCGCGGCTCCGTCCCGATCCTGCTGACCATCGCCGAGTCGTCGGCGTCTTTCGATCGCGAAGTCGCGGATATCCGCCGCAAGATCGATCCGTCGGGCGACGTCGTGGACGATGCGAGTCCGGAGCTGAGGAACATCCGGGAGCGGCTGCGGAAGCAGCGCACAAGGCTGCGGGGCACGCTCGAATCGTATCTGCGCGGCAAGGATACGGCGAAATACCTTCAGCAGCAGATCGTCACGGATCGGAACGGACGTTACGTCCTGGTGGTCCGTTCGGAGAATCGCTCCGCGATTCCCGGCATCGTGCACGGCAGCTCCGGCAGTGGCGCCAGCCTGTTTCTGGAGCCACTGAGCACGGTCGAGATCAACAACGACATTGTCGCGTTGCAGCAGCAGGAAGCGGAGGAAATCCATCGGATCCTCCTCGCGCTCTCGGACGCGTTTCGCATCCGAGGCGTCGATCTCCAGCGGACCGTCGATGCGGCGACCGATCTCGACGTCCTGCAGGCGCGCGCCCGCTTCGCGGTGCTCGCGGACGGCGCCCGTCCGGCCCTCGCAGCCGACGGCCGGCTCGAGCTGCGCGCCGCCCGCCATCCGCTCCTCATTCCGGCGGTTCGACGTCATCTCGGTCAGGACGTGGTCGCGAGCGCGGCCGGGCCGGTCCCGGTTGACGTCCTGTTGATTCCGCCGGTCCAGGTGCTGGTCATCACCGGGCCGAACACGGGCGGCAAAACGGTGGCGCTCAAGACGGCAGGGCTGCTGTCGCTCATGGCGCAGTGTGGACTGTTGATCCCGGTCGCGGATGGATCGCAGGTCCCGGTGTTTCAAACGGTCTTCGCCGATATCGGCGACGAGCAGTCGATTGCCGAGAGCCTCAGCACCTTTTCCGGGCACATCGCCAACGTCGTCGCGATGGACCGCGCGATTGCGCTGCCATCGCTGGTCCTGCTCGACGAAGCCGGCGCCGGAACGGATCCCATCGAGGGTGGCGCGCTGGCGATGGCGCTCCTCGAACACTTCCGCCGGCGGGGCGCGCTGGTTGTCGCGACGACGCACTACGACGCGCTGAAGTCGTACGCGTCGACGACCGCGGGCGTGACGCCAGCCGCGTTTGGTTTCGATCCGAAGACGTTTGCGCCGACCTATCGACTGAACTACGGCGCACCCGGAAGCAGTCTGGCGTTCGAGATTGCGACGCAGCTGGGGCTGCCCGCCGGAATTATCGAGATGGCACGCGCGCACCGGAGCGCGCGCGAGTCGCAGCTCGCGGAGCATCTCGCCAAGATCGAGCGGGACATGCAGACGCTCGATCACGAGCGCCGCCTCCTCGCGCGCGAACGGGAAACGCTCGGCGCGGCGACGGCGAAGCTGCACGATCGCGAGCTGGAGCTGCGAAGCCGCGAAGAAACGTTTCGCAAACGGCTGGATGAACGGATCGAGGAACGGCTGCGCGACGCCCGTCGTGAAATCGACGACGTCGTCGCCGGGCTGAAGGCCAAGATGGACTCGCTGGCCGGCGATGCCGAACGGCGCGCGACCCGTCTCATCCCCACCGGCGACACGGGCGGCGCTCGATCCGAAGCTCGCGCGGCGATCGACGCGATCGGCGAGCGGCTCCGCACGCGGCCCGAAGCGACGGCTCCGCCGCCGGTCACGCCGTATCCGGACCGCATCCCCGCAGTCGGCGATCGCGTACTCGTGGGCGCGTTCGGACTGGAGGGCACGGTCCAGACCGTGCACGACCGGGAAGCCGAGGTGGACGTGCGCGGCAAGCGTCTTCGCGCCCGGATCGACGAACTGCGCGTCCTCGCGCCGGCGGCGACCGTGACCTCGCAGCCAGGCCGCGTGCGGGTCAACGTCGACCTCCAGCCCCGCGAGGGATCGCTGACGGAACTCAATGTCATCGGCTGCACGGTGGACGAAGCGTTGACGAGAACGGAGAAGTTCCTGGACGAGGCGCTCGTCGCGGAGCTCCACAGCGTCCGGCTGATTCACGGGTTCGGCACGGGACAGCTCCGCCGCGCCATCGGCGAGTTTCTCCATGTGCACCCGTTCGTCGCGAAGTTCGCGGCTGCCCCGCCGGAACAGGGCGGCGGCGGCGTCACGGTGGTGGAGTTAAAAGAATGAAGATTGATGATTGAGGATTGAGGATCGCTGATTGTGGATTGCGGGATTGTGGATTGGCGATCGCTGGAATGTGGAATGCAGAGTGTGGATTGGGGCCGACTGTCACCAATCAACAATCCGCAATCCAAAATCCAGCGATCCCCAATCCGCAATCCCCCAATCCACAATCAGCGATCCCCAATCCTCAATCCTCAATCCTCAATGAACTGATGGCCCTCTTCCCTACGTCCTTCATTGACGACCTGAAGTCGCACGTCAGCATCGTGCAGGTCGTCCAGGAGCGCGTCCCGCTCCGGCGGAGCGGGACGTCGTGGAAGGGGCTGTGTCCGTTTCACGGCGAGAAGACCCCGTCGTTCGTTGTCCACGAAGATCGCGGGTACTTCCATTGCTTCGGCTGCGGCCTCGGCGGGGACGTCATCAAGTTCGTCGAGCTCTTCGAGAAAATCGCGTTTCCCGAGGCGGTCCGGCAGCTGGCGGCTCGTGCGGGTCTGACGGTGCCGGAGCCCGAAAAGTCTCGGGAGGACATCGAGGACCAGAGGGAGCGGGAGACGCTGCTGAAGATGCACGAGGCGGCGGCGGCCTGGTTTCGCGAGCAGTTGACGACCGCGGCCGGGGCACCAGCGCGGCGAATGCTCGATGCGCGGGGGCTGAGCGACGAAACGATCGGGCTCCTAGGGATCGGCTACGCGCCGACGCGGCGGGACGGTCTCAAGGCACGGTTGCTCGAGGCGGGATTCTCGGCCCCGGCCATGGCGAGAAGTGGTCTGGTCGTCCAGCGCGACGAGGGCAGCGTCGTAGATCGGTTCCGCGGCCGGCTGATCATCCCAATCTGCCGCGATAACGGAGCTGTAATCGCCTTTGGCGGCCGGGCGATGGAGGACGGCCAGCAGCCGAAATACTTGAATTCGCCGGAAACGCCTATCTACGTGAAGGGACGGACGCTGTACGGATTGCACCTGAGCAAGCCGGCCATCGTCAAAGCCAGGTACGCGGTGATGGTGGAAGGCTATTTCGACTTCGCGCAGGCAGTCCAGGCGGGGGTCGACAACGTGGTGGCGTCTTCGGGCACGGCTTTGACCCCGGCTCAGGCGCGTCTGCTGAAACGTTTTGCGTCGAAGGTCGTCCTCAGTTTTGATCCCGACGCGGCCGGCCAGGGGGCGGCAGCCCGGTCGTCGGAGCTTCTGGTGGCTGAGGGGTTCCAGGTCAACGTGGCGATGATGCCACCGGGAGACGATCCCGATAACTTCATCAGAAAACAGGGGGGTGCGGCGTTCCAGACGCAGCTTCGAACGTCACGGTCCTGGCTCGAGTACCTGCTGGATCGAACGGCTGCCGCTCACGACTTCAACCGTGACGACAGCCGCCGCGAATTCCTGAACCACATGCTGGCTGTGGCGGCCAGGATTCCGGACGCCGCGCAGCGTGACCAGTTTGCGGACCGGTTGGCCCATAAGGCACGGATTACAGAAGAGGTCGTTCGAGCGGAGATTCGGAAAGCCGCCGTGCAACGGCAGACGGACGCCCCGGAGGTCGCCCGTGCCACCCCGGGCCTGGGGTCGTTCAAGCCGGCGGAAAAAGGGCTGATTTGGACGATCGTGCATGAACCCTCCACCGCGTTCGAGGCGATGGCGGATCTGGAGGCTGGCGACCTGGAAGGGCTGGCCGGTACGGCGATTTTGGAGCAGGCGCGATCCCTGCAAGGCTGGCCTGTGGCGTCCTTACCACAGACCCTGATCGAGCGTCTAACTAGTGGGGAGGCTCGGCTGGTCGAGGATATCGCCCGCCAGAGTCACCCACCGTCCGTTGCTGCGGATTGCGTTCGCGCGCTCAAACGGCTGCGGTTCGATCGGGAACGCGCCGCCTTGCAACGGGAGATCGACAGGCTGCAACAGGACGGGGCGACTCGTCACGAGGATGCGATCGTCGCGCTTCTCGTACGCAAGCAGGCGTTGCTGCAGCAGATTGAAGAATTGATGGGGGCGGAAAGCCGTTAGGGCGGTCGGGGAGTGGAGGCTCGCGAGGGTCTTCGCGTGAACTTGAAAGCTTGGAATCGAAAGGACACTCCGTTGTCGATCGAAGAAAAATACGATGAGGTGAGGCAGCTCATCTCGATCGGGAAAGAAAAAGGATACCTGCTGTACGACGAGGTCAACGAGTTGCTGCCCGCCGACATCACGTCGTCGGACGAGCTCGACGATCTGTTCAGCACGTTCGGCAGCGCGGGGATCGAGGTCGTCGATTCCGAACAGAAGTACCGCGAGGACAAGCTGCTCGATCGGACCGGTGAAGGGGCCGAGGAGCTCGAGCTCGACCTCACGCCGGGAGCGCTCGACAAGACGAACGACCCCGTCCGGATGTACCTCCGCGAGATGGGCACGGTTCCGCTCCTCACGCGCGAAGGCGAAGTCGAGATCGCCAAGCGCATCGAGCGCGGAAAGCTGGCCGTCATCAAATCGATCTCCCGGACGCCCACCGTGGCGCGCACCATCATGCAGATGGGCGACCAGTTGAAGAACGACGAGCGCAGCATCCGCGAGCTCGTGATCTTCAACGACGAGGAGCTGACCGACGACAAGATCGAGGATCGCAAGCGCCAGGTGCTCCGCCAGATTGACGCGGTGCGCAAGGCGTGGCAGGCGGTCGAGAAGTGCAAGGAGAAGCTCGAGAAGACGCCAAGGGGGGCGACCACGCGTGACAAGCGAAAGTATCGCCGGGTCCGCTGGGAGGCGCTTCGCGCGCGCGTCGAGCTGTCGCAACTGATTCGCAAGATCGAGTTCACGGAATCGATCAAGCGCCGCCTGATCGATCAGATCAAGGAGGCCGTCGAAGGGGTGATGCGCGTCCGCCGCGAGATCGACCAGATCGAGCGTCAGCTGAACCCCAAGGCGGGCAAGAAGAGCAAGCTCAAGGAAGAGGAGCGGAAGAACCTGCTGAAGCGGCAAAAAGAGCTCAAGGTCCAGATCAAGACGATGGCCGACGAGCTCGAGGAAACGCCGGGTCAGCTGATGCGGACGCTCGAGACGATCTCGCGCGGCGAGATTCAGGCCGAGCAGGCGAAGAAAGAGCTGGTCGAGGCCAACCTCCGCCTCGTCGTCTCGATTGCGAAGAAGTACACGAACCGCGGGTTGCAGTTCCTCGATCTCATCCAGGAAGGCAACATCGGCCTGATGAAGGCGGTCGACAAGTTCGAATATCGCCGCGGATACAAGTTCTCGACGTATGCGACCTGGTGGATCCGCCAGGCGATCACGCGCGCGATCGCGGATCAGGCCCGGACGATCCGGATCCCGGTCCACATGATCGAGACGATCAACAAGCTCATTCGCACGTCACGGGCGCTGGTGCAGGAGCTCGGCCGCGAGCCGACCTCGGAAGAAATCGCGAAGCGGATGGACATCCCGGTGTCGAAGGTCCGCAAGGTACTCAAGATCGCGCAGGAGCCGATCTCGCTCGAAACGCCAATCGGAGAAGAGGAAGATTCGCATCTTGGCGACTTCATCGAGGACCGGCAGGTCGTGTCGCCGTCTGACGCGGTGATCAATCTGAACCTGAAGGAACAGACCGAGTCGGTGCTGAAGACGCTCACGCCGCGTGAGGAGAAGGTGATCAAGATGCGCTTCGGTGTCGGCGACGGCAGCGAGCACACGCTCGAGGAAGTCGGCCAGAGCTTCGCGGTCACCCGCGAGCGCATCCGCCAGATCGAAGCCAAGGCGCTCAGGAAGCTGCGCCACCCGTCGCGCAGCCGTAAGCTGCGCGCGTTCCTCGAAGGCAGGACCTAGCGGATTTGCCCTTTACCATTTACCATTCCCACGGGCCCATAGCTCAGCGGTCAGAGCCGCCGGCTCATAACCGGCCTGTCCCAGGTTCGAATCCTGGTGGGCCCACCACCCTTCGCTCACCCTTGCCCCGGGAGCGTGAGCTCCGGGTGGCAAGCCACGCGAAGGGTGTCCACCGGAGCGGCGAAGCCGCGAAAGTGGACGACCAGCGCGCCGCTCGCCGTCGAATGGACGTGCCAACACTGGCGGCGGCAGGCCACGTTCATGTTCGCGCGCCGAGCTATGGTTGGCAGGCCAGTTGTTGATGAATCGACCCGCCATCGTGCCGGCTTACAATATTGCCCAAGGCGGTCCGCCGTCTCGCGACGTGCGGAGGCGGACTGGACTCTGAGTTTGCAAACTGACCTCCAGCATCTGATACAGCTGCAAGACCTCGACCTCGCCGCCGAGCGCGCGCGCCGGCGGATCGCCGACATGCCGGCCGTTCAGGCCGCGCTCGACGCGCGGCTTGCCGACCGATCGGCTGCAGTGACGGCCGTGAAGGAACGGATCGCCGTCAGCCAGACCGCGCGCCGCGAGATCGAGAAAGAGCTCGCGGTCGTGCAGACGCGTCTGAGCAAGTACAAAGGGCAGTTGATGGAGGTCAAGACCAACAAGGAATACCAGGCGATGCAGCACGAGATTGCCGCCGCCGAGCAGGGAGTGCGCGGCCAGGAGGATCTGCTGCTGGATCGCATGGAGGAAGCCGAAACGCTCGCCGCGGAGCTGAAGGCCGCCGAGGCGGCGCTGAAAGCGGAGCAGAACGACGTCGCTCGAGACACGCAGGCGCTCGCGGCCGAGCAGACCAGTCTCGAACGCGAGACGCAGCAGCTGTCACACGCGCGGAGCGCCCTGACGAAGCAGCTGTCGGCGGAGGCGGTCGCGCTGTTCGAGCACGTCGCGCGGCATCGCAAGGGGCAGGCGCTTTCCGAAGCGCGCGATGGTCACTGCACCCAGTGTCACGTACGGCTCCGGCCTCAGGTTTTCAACGACGTGCGGCGAAACGACAGCCTGATTCAATGCGAGAGTTGCTCGCGGATCCTGTACTTCATCCCCGCAGCTACGGCCGGCGCCTCGCCCCAGATCTCGTGACCCGATCTCCATCACCAGACTTCCGCAGCTGACGTGGCCACGTGATCACCGCTTACATCGACGGCGGCGCGCGCGGAAACCCCGGGCCCGCTGGCTACGGTGTCCGCCTCGAGGACAGCGAAGGTCAGCTCGTCGACGAACTGCACGGCGCCCTCGGCGTGGCAACCAACAACGTGGCCGAGTACAACGGACTCCTCGCGGCACTGCACTGGGCCGCCGACCGCGGCGAGCGCCGCGTTCGCATTCGCTCCGACTCGGAGTTGCTGGTCAGACAGATGCGCGGGGAATACAAGGTCAAGCACCCTGGCCTCCAACCCCTCTACGTCCGTGCCCGTCTCCTGGTCGTCGAGATTGGGGACGTCACGTTCGAGCACGTGCGACGCGAACTGAACAAGGAGGCTGACCGCCTCTCGAACATCGCCATGGACGAGGCGGAGAAGATGCTGAAGGGAGACTAGACTCCCACTTACCGTTTCGCATCCGCACTGCGGATGACAGCCGCCATCCGCCCTGCCTTCGCGCCAGCCGCACGATACGAATGAAAATCCGACGGGTACGATCGGGTGCAGAGACCAGCATCGAAGATCTGCGACTCTGGAATCCCTGACGCCGTGAGCTGATCGCGGTTCGCCTTTGGCAAATCGAGGTAAGGCCTGCCGCTCGCGCCTGCTGCGAACCACCGCCTGACGTTGGCATCGGCGTGGTCCGCCGCCCGAAACGCCTCGACCACTTCCTCTCCGACTTCTCCGCAGCACTGTCCGAGACACGGCCCAATCGCCGCGACGAGATCGTCCGGGTCCGACCCAAACTCGCGACGGAGAGCTTCGACTCCGGTGGGCCCAACGCGCTTGACCGTGCCCCGCCACCCCGCGTGCACCGCTGCGACGACGCCGAGCCGGCGATCGGCGAGCAGGATGGGGGCACAGTCCGCGACCCGCACGGCGATGGCCACCGACGGGTCGTTCGAAACGATCGCGTCGGCTTCGGGTGGATCCCAGCGCCCCGTGGCACCGCGCCGCGCGACCGCGACCTCGGCGCCGTGGACCTGGCGGATCAGCCGAATTGCATCAGGGGCGACGTCCATCTCCGCCGCGAGCGCGTCCCATTCTTCCCGGCGGTCACGGAGCTCGAGATTGGCGATGGTGAACAGATGCCGCGCGACGTTCTGAAGTGGTGTGCACGTGAGCACGCGGCCCCAGGAGGCTTGCGTCCACGCGAACGCGGAATTAGGCTGTGGTTCGGTCATGACGATCGTTGGACTCGGTGTGGATCTCACGGACATTCCGCGGCTCGCAGCGGTGTTCGAACGCTACGGTGAACGATTTCTCCGGCGGGTCTTCACCGACGGGGAGATTGCGTATTGTACGAAAAGACGGGACCCCGCCCCGCATCTCGCTGGCCGGTTCGCCGCCAAGGAAGCCGCCATGAAGGCGCTTGGTACCGGCCACTCGCGAGGGGTCCTCTGGAGAGACATCGAGGTGATCCGGCTGGGTGGTCCGCCGCGGCTGCAGCTCCACGGCGCGGCCGCGCGTCACGCCGCGCGGTTGAACGTCCGCGATTCACTCCTGACGATCACCCATTCCGACGCGCTGGCGATGGCCCAGGTGCTCCTGCTCGCCGAGTGACACCCACGCAACCACGGTTGCTCGCAATTCATCGCCCGTCCCCGCTCTGAGTCGTCCGTCAGGGAAACGTCTGTTCCCGTTGACGCCACCGCCGCGCGTGGCGTCAGCGGCTGAAACCGCGGTTCGTCAGCCACAACCCGCGCATCCGCCGTCACTTCCACGGGCGCGACAGCACTAGCCCGGCCGGCCTGTTCCTTGCCATTTCTTCCCGCGATGCGTGCGCTTCCACGAGGATTAGCAACATGACGGTCAAGATTGTTCCGTACGACAAGGGGAATCCACCAGGCAAGCTGGCTGATGCCGAGCTCCACTTCACAGCGGGTCCGCTCGAGGGGCTGAAGTTGATCGGCTTCGCGGTTTGGGAACGGAAAACAGGCAACGGCCGCAACGTCACGTTCCCGGCGCGCCAGTACTCGGTCAATGGCGAGCGCCGCAGCTTTGCGCTGCTGCGGCCGCTGTCTGATACCGCGGCGCAGGACAAGGTGCGTGATCTGATTCTGCAGGCCTACACCGAACACGAAGCCAGAACGCCGGTCGCCGGCGAACTCTAGAACGAGAACTGAGAACCCCGGAACGACTTAGAGGACGGGCAGGAAACGGGCGTTGTCTTTCTGCCGTTTCGGGGGCAGCGTCCACTCCTCTCTGAATCCTTTCTGGAGCTCGCTTTGAAAGAAAGACGCCTTCATGCCGCCGTCGATGATGTCCCATGGCAGCAGCGCGTCACGGGAGCGGTCGCGAAAGATGTAGAAGTCTGCGTCGAGTCCGGTTTCGGCGACCGCGCCACGCCAGTTGCCGCCGTTGCGCTCGGCCGCTTCGATGGTGGAGGCAACCCGTCTGTCGCCGAGCGACAGCAGCGCCTGGTAGTACGAATGCCGCTCCGACTTGATCGTGAAGTAGACGTTGTCGATGCCGGCCAGCAGCTGCCGCAGGCGTTTCCCCTTGCGGTCGGTCAGCGCCGGATCCTCCATCGGCAGCCACTGATAGGTCGTTCCAGGCTTCGGAATGAGCGGGTTGACGCTTCCAATGATCCGGCCGGCCCGTCCCCGGGACCGGCCGTGCTTCATCATGATGTCGCGCATCTGAAGCGTCAGGTCGCGAATGGCGACGAGATCCTCGTCCTGCTCGGTGGGCAGGCCGATCATGTAGTACAGCTTCAGGTTCTCGATGCCGCTCTCGAAGATGAGTTCCGTGCTCTTGAGAATCTCCTCGTTCGTCACGGTCTTGTTGATCACCCGGCGGAGCCGATCGGAACCGGTTTCGGGCGCGATCGTGATCGTACGTTCCCCGCTCTTGTGCAGCAGCGAGACGATTTGCGCTGTCAGGTCGTCGAGCCTCAGCGACGCGGGACTGATCGAGTAGCCCATGTCCAGAAGGCTGGTCAGGATTCGCTCGATCTCCGGGTGATCGCACAACGCGATCGACACCAGTCCGGCACGCGACGAGTGCTTCCGTGCCTCGGCGGCCAGGTGCAGAATGCGATCGGCGGGAAATGCCCGAACCGGCAGGTAGTTGTAGCCCGCCCAGCAGAACCGGCAGAGATTGGCGCAGCCGCGCACGACCTCGATGAGGAAGCGGGACCCGAACTCGGTATCCGGAGTGAAGATGGACGTGGCCGGAGGATCGAGCTTCTCCGCGCTCCGCACGGCCGCCTTCTTCACCACCGGCGGCGCGCCACTTCCTTCTCGTGCCTCGAACGCAGCGATCGTCCCGTCGTGCTCGTAGCGCACGTCGTAGAGCGATGGAATGTAGAAGCCGCGACTATTCGCGAGCCGCGTGAGGAGCTCGCTTCGAGGGCTCCCTTCACGCAGCGCCGCGATGAGCTCCGGCACCAGCACTTCGCCCTCACCCGCCGCGATGACATCAGCAAACAACGCCAGCGGCTCCGGATTCACGAATGTGATCGCCCCTCCGATGACCACGAGCGGATGGCGCCCGGATCGATCCGCTGCCCGCGGCGGCAGCTTCGTCAGCCTCAACATCGAGACGACGTTCGTGTAGTCCCATTCGAAGGAGACGGAGAACGCGAGGACGTCGAAGTCGGAGATTGGGGTCTGCGATTCGAGGGTCACGAGCGGCGTGCCGGACGCAAGCTGCTGCTGCAGCTCCTGCCTGCCCGGCAGGAACACCCGCTCGCACACCACGTCGTCTATCGCATTGAAAAGCCGGTAGATCGTCTGGAAGCCGAGGCTCGACATCCCGACGTAGTAGGTGTTCGGGAAGGCGAGCGCGACGCGCACTCGTCCGCCGTGCGGCTTCTGCACGTAGCCAACTTCGCGGGCGAGCGTCTCCCGCGCGCGTTCGCGCTGCTGCCAGTTCTTCATGAAGTGTCGGGCCGGAACCCGTCGGCCGTTGCCGACTCCGGCGTCATTCGCCCGGCGAGAGGAACGAACGGAGTGTCTCAGCCTCGACCGGTCGGCAGCGATGGACCGCCATCACCGGGCGCGGCTCACGGGGTGGTGCGAGGGCTCTGTCTGCAACGTCGCCGCTCGCGCGTTCCGTGGATTTATTCAGTCTATCACGCGCGCGAGCCGCCCTAGGCGAGGCGGCCGGCATGTTTCCGCACGCGGCCGCTGCGCCGTTGCCGCTGATGGAGTTGGCTCAAGCGGAGGAAGTCTGGAATCAAAGACAAGTCAGCGACCGGCTGAGCCACGTCGCTGACTCGCACTTTGCGCAAATTGTCGATCGGCCTGTGCCCCCGGCCGGCTCACTCGCGGCTGCCAAAGCGTGGGCCGTGGCGTAGCCTGCCTCGGCCCTGGCCGCTCGCCCATTTGCCATCTGCCATTGCCATTTCCCATCCGCGGACGCGCAGCGTCCGCGGCTACCCTTCGCTCTGCCGCCGGAGAAACGCCGGCACGTCGAGCGGTGACACGGGCTCGAACTCTGCGCCCGGGGCGGTGGGCGCCGAGTCAGCCGCGGGCTGTGGCGGCGTCAACGGCAGATCGAGAGCCGGACGACGGGAGAAGGTCACGCGTGATCCCCCGCCGCCACCCGCGGCGGCGACGCGTTCGCTGGCTTCCTGCTTCCAGTTGGCGTACGACTGCAGATCGACCGGCGTTTGCGATGCGGTGGGCGACAGAGACCGACTCGCGACAGGCCTGTCGAACCCGGTGGCGATGACCGTGATCTTCACCTTCCCACCCATCTGCGGGTCGACGACGGCGCCGAAGATGATGTTGGCATCTTCGTGCGCGGCCTCCTGGATGATGCCGGAGGCTTCGCTGACTTCGATGAGCGACAAGTCCGGGCCACCAGTGACGTTGATGATCACTCCTCGAGCACCCTTCACCGATGCGTCTTCGAGGAGCGGGCTCGAGATCGCGAGGTTGGCCGCCGCCATCGCGCGATTCTCCCCTTCGGCCAGGCCTGTGCCCATGATCGCGAGACCCATGCCGGCCATGATTGTCTTCACGTCGGCGAAGTCGAGATTGATCATGCCCGGCACGAGAATCAGGTCCGAAATGCCCTGAATCGCCTGCCGCAGCACATCGTCTGCCGTGCTGAAGGCGTCGTTGAGCGACGTGCTCCGGGTGATCGTGGCAAGGAGGCGCTCGTTGGGAATGGTGATGACCGTGTCGACGCATTCGCGGAGCTCTTCGAGGCCCTGCTCCGCCTGGAGTTGACGCTTGCGCCCTTCGAAACGGAACGGTTTGGTGACGACGGCGATCGTCAGTGCGCCGAGCTCGCTGGCGAGGCTGGCGATCACCGGCGCCCCGCCGGTGCCCGTGCCGCCGCCGAGGCCGGTCGTCACGAAGACCATGTCGGCACCGTCGAGCGCTTCGATGAGCTTGTCGGTGTCTTCGAGCGCGGCCTGACGGCCGACGGTGGGATCCGCCCCGGCTCCGAGACCTTTCGTCAGCTTCGCGCCAATCTGCAGCTTGTTCGGCGCAGCGTTGAGCTTGAGCGCCTGCAAGTCCGTGTTGGCGATGATGAACTCGACGCCCTCGAGACCCGCGCTCACCATGCGGTTCACGGCATTGCTCCCGCCGCCGCCGACGCCCACGACTTTTATCCGGGCGCCCGTCCGGCTCTCGTTGTCCAGTTTCAGCCTGAGTGGCAAGGACTCGTCAGCGCGGTCGGTTGTGTTGCGAAGATCACCCATCCCGGTCCTCCCTGCCGCGCCCTCGTGAAGAGCGCGAAACCCTGTGCGTTAGAAGAATTCCTTGAACAACGTTCGCAACCGCCCGGCGACGCGGCCGAACGCGCCGGCTCCCACCGGCCGTGCGGGCTCGCTTGCCTGGTTGCGGTGCGCGTAGCTGACCAGCCCGACGCCCGTGGCGAATGCCGGGTTGTTCACGTGGTCCGCCAGTCCGCCGACTCCGGCGGGACATCCTCGCCGGATCGGCAGGTCGAAAATCTGTTCGGCGATTTCCGCCGTGCCCTCGAGCATGGCGCCGCCGCCCGTCAGAACGATACCGGAGTTCAGCGATTTTTCGAACCCCGCCCGTCGAATTTCATCCCACAAGAGATGAAATATTTCTTCCGCCCGCGGCTGAAGGATCTCCGACAGGATCCGCCGCGCCATCACGCGTGGCTTCCGGCCTCCCACGCTGGCCACTTCCATCGTCTCGTCTTCCGCGACCATCGCCGACAGCGCGCAGCCGCAGCGGCGCTTGATCTTCTCCGCATCGGGGATCGGGGTTCGAAGGCCGACCGCGATGTCGTTCGTGAAGTGGTCGCCGCCGACGGCCACGACCCCTGTGTGCCACAAACTGCCGCGCTCGAAGATCGCGAAGTCCGTCGTGCCACCGCCGATGTCCACGAGCGCGACGCCCAGCTCCTTCTCGTCCTGCGTCAGCACTGCCTCGCTTGCCGCCAACTGCTCCAGGACCGTATCCAGCACGGCGACGCCGGCGCGGTTCACGCAGGCCACGATGTTCTGCGTGGACGACGCGCTACCCGTGACGATATGGACGTTGACTTCGAGCCGCGCGCCGGTCATGCCGACCGGCGCCCCGATACCGTCCTGCTCGTCCACGACGAAATCCTGCGGCAGCACGTGCAGGATCTCACGCCCGCTCGGCAGCGCCACCGCCTTCGCTGCGTCGATCGCGCGACGCACGTCCTCTCGCGTGATTTCGCGGTTCTTTCCCGCGACCGCCACCACGCCGCGGCTGTTGAACGCTTTCACGTGCGCGCCCGACAGCCCCAAGTGCACGGAGTCTATCTCGATTCCGGCCGTGAGTTCCGCTTCTTCGATCGCTTTTTTGATGGAATCGACCGCGGCCTCGAGGTTGACCACGACGCCGCGGCGGATTCCCCGGGAGTCGGCGACCCCGATACCGATGATGTCGAGCGCGCCATCCTCGGTCGCTTCGCCGACGATCGCCGAGATCTTCGCCGTGCCGACGTCGAGCCCGACAAGGTATCGTTCCTTCCGTGCCACGGATCCTCCCTTAAAACGATTTTCCGGCCGACGATGGTCGGCTGGCGGCAATCGCGGCTGCGCCCCCGCGCGGCCGGACGTACACGCGTTCCTCAAACCGCAGATCGACGTAATCGATGTCGGGCACCCGCTCACGCAGCGCCGATGCGACTTCCAAGTACGACCGCAGGCGTTCGAGGAACTTGTCCTCTCCGAGGTGCAGCTGCGCCGTATCGTCGTCGAGCAGCACCACCGCGTCGTGAAGATCGGACACGTCGATTTGCGAGACCCGTGTCGCAATCTCCCGCTGCCCCGCGACCGAATCCAGGACGCGGGCGGCGAACTCAGCACGTGTGGCGTCCACGGCGGGGTGACCGTCCCGGGGCGGCCGCACGAGGCCGTCGATGATCGGCAGATCGAACTCGCGATACTGCGGGCCGAACTCGTCGATCACCGATCCACCCCGATCGATCAGGTAAAGCTGATCGCCAATGCGGCTGATGCCCATCGGCCGGCGCTCGGACACCTCGATTTCAATCGTCGACGGCAGGACGCGCCGAAGGGCGACATCCGCGACCCACGGCGATTCGAGCAGCCGGCGCCGGCAGGCGGTCAGGTTTGCGCGAAGGATGCTGGTGCCGTACAGCCCGTGGACGAGCGCTTCGACTTCTCCACTCGACAACCGCACGTTGCCGCGAACCACAATCCGTCCGACCTGAAGCGGGGCGGCGCTGACGACGAGATTCACCGCGCGATAGGCCGCATAGCCGACGATCGCCATCGCCACCGCGTGCCGCACGGCCACCACGACTGCCCGTCCACGGCTTTTCTTGCGCTTCCCCGGCTTGACCCGGGCACGCCGGAAGCCCTTTTCCACCGAGGCCTTCACGCTCATGACCGGCCTCCGGTTGCGGCGGCCGACTCATCCCGGGTGCGGATGGCGGCGAGGATTCGATCGCCGATGGCCCCAATCGAGCCGGCGCCCATCGTGATGATCAGATCGCCCTTTCGCGCCCGCGTCGCCACGAAGGCAGGGAGGTCCTCGAGCGATCGCACGACGTGGACCGGATTCGTCGCGACGGCACGGACGGCGTCGGCGAGCGCGTCGATGGTGACTCCCTCGATCGGCGCCTCTCCTGCCGCGTAGATATCCGTCAGCACGATCTCGTCGGCCGCCGACAGCGCGCGGCCAAACTCCCCCATCAGCTGATGGGTACGGGTGTAGCGGTGCGGCTGGAACACGACGACCACGCGTCGGTCGATGCCCGCACGCGACGCGGCGAGCACCGCCGCAATCTCGGTCGGGTGATGCCCGTAGTCGTCGACGACCATCACGCCGCCGGCCTCGCCCCTGAGCTGAAACCGCCGTTCGGCGCCGCGGAACTCCGCGAGCGCGCTGGCGATCCGCTCGAACGGAATCCCGGCTTCGAGACCGACCGCTACCGCGGCGAGGGCATTGAGGAGGTTGTGCCGCCCCGGAACCTGCAGCCTCAGCTCCCCCAGCATCTCGGTCGGCACGCCGGTACCCCGCATCGACACCCGACAGCGCGACCCGAACGCCTCGAGTGATTGATGGTGCCCGGCTACGTCGAGCACACCCTGCGTCACGTGATCGGCGAAGCCGTACATGATCACGCGCCGGGTGACGTTCGGAACGAGCGCGCACAGTGCGGGGTCATCGGCGCAGGCGACCACGGCGCCGTAGAACGGCACCTTGTTGGCGAAGTCCACGAACGCCTGCTGCAGGTTCTCCCAGGTGCCGTACGCCTCCATGTGCTCGCGGTCCACGTTCGTAATCACGGCAATCCCTGGTGACAGCTTCAGGAACGATCGGTCGCTCTCGTCGGCCTCGACGACCATGTAGTCACCGCGGCCCAGCCTGGCGTTGCTGCCGAATGCGCTGAGGCGACCGCCGATGACCGCCGTGGGATCGAGTCCTGCCCGCTCGAACACCAGCGCGATCATCGACGTGGTCGTCGTCTTCCCATGCGCGCCCGCGACGGCGATGCCGTAGCGCAGCCGCATCAGCTCGGCCAACATCTCGGCCCGCGGGATGACCGGGATGTGCCGCCGGACGGCTTCGGCAATCTCGGGGTTGTCGCCGCGGATCGCCGAGGACACGACGACGACGTCGGCCTGTCCAACGTGCGACGCGTGATGCCCGGTATGCACCGCCACGCCAAGCTGCACGAGACGATCCGTGACGTCGGAGCGTCTCGAGTCCGATCCGCTCACCTCGTATCCGAGGTTGGCCAGGAGCTCGGCGATGCCGCTCATCCCGATCCCCCCGATCCCGACGAAGTGAATGTGTCGCGTGCGACCGAGCATGCGATCCCCGGGAACGATCAGCCGTCCGCCCGCGCGCCGCTCAGCGCGAGCGTGAGCGCGCGGTCGACGATTGCCCGCGCCGCATCCGGCTTCGCCAGGCCGCGAGCGGCGCGTGACATCGCGCTCCGCTTCTCCTGGTCCAAGGCGAGCGCGACGATTCGTTCGGCCAGCCGTTCGCCGGTCAGCCCCTGTTGCTCGAGAAGCTCGGCCGCGCCGGCGCGTGCCAGCACCTCGGCATTCCGCCGCTGGTGATCGTCGGCGGCGGTCGGCAGGGGGATGAACACCGCTGCGCGCCCCGCCGCCGTCAGTTCCGCGATCGTCGTCGCGCCCGCCCGGCACACGACGAGGTCCGCGGCTTTCATCTCGCGATCCATGGCGTAGAGAAACGGCTCCACGCGCGCCGTGAGGCCCGCGCGCCGGTAGCCGTCGCGCACGTACTCCAGATCGCGTTCTCCTGTCTGATGCGTGATTGCCATCCCGCCACCGTGGGCTGCCAGCCGCGGCGCTGCCTCCACCATGGCCAGGTTGATCGCGTGCGCGCCCTGGGAGCCGCCAAAGATCAGAATCCTCGGCGGACCTTCAGGGCGTGCATCGGGTACCGACTCGAAAAACTCCGGACGCACCGGGTTGCCTGTGACAAATCCCCTCCTCCCGAAAAATGTGACCGTGGACTCGAACGTCACCGCCGCCGCACTCACGAACCGCGCGAGTAGTCTGTTCGTCAATCCGGGTACCGCGTTCTGCTCGAGCAGAAGCGTGGGAATCCGCCGCACCGCCGCCGCCAGGACGACCGGGCCGGAGCTGTAACCGCCGACGCCAATCACCAGCTGCGGCGCGCGGCGCGACACAATCCGCCACGCGTCCAGCCCGCTCGCGGGCAGCAGCAGCACACCACGCAGCCGAGCGGCGAGCGACATGCCCTTCAGGCCGGCGCTGCGCAGCTGATCCAGCTGAAATCCCTCGCGCGGCACGACCCGTGACTCGATCCCCCGCGCGGTGCCGGCAAAGGTGATCTGCGCGTCCGGGCGCCTCCGCAGCAGCTCGCGGGCAACCGCAATTCCCGGAAAAAGATGCCCTCCCGTTCCTCCTCCCGCGATTACGATGCGTAGCGGCGTCATGCATCAGGCGTCGCGATCGTCGTCGTCACGACGTGTGACGGTGAGGCGTGCTGCGAGACGTTCAGCAGCATCGCCATGCCAATCATGTTGATGAGCAGCGACGAGCCGCCGGCGCTGACGAACGGCAGCGGGATACCCTTCGTCGGCAGGAGCCCGAGCACGACGCTGATATTGAAGAACGCCTGGAACGCGACCATCGTGGTGAGGCCGATGGCGAGGAACGCGCCGAAGCGATCGGGCGCGCGCATCGCCGTGCGGAGACCGCGCCACGTGATCACGCAGAAACACGCGAGCACGACTGTCGCGCCGATGAGCCCGAGCTCCTCGGCGATGACGCTGTAGATGAAATCGTTGTGCGGTTCGGGCAGGAAGTACAGCTTCTGGACGCCTGCCATCAGGCCGCGTCCGAACACGCCGCCGGTCCCGACGGCAATCATCGACTGGATGATCTGGAATCCGCTGCCCAGCGGATCGCTCCAGGGATCGAGGAACGCGGTCACGCGACGCCGCCGGTAGTCCGACGTCATCAGCAGCAGATAGAGCGCCGGCAGCGACGTCAGAAAGAGCCCGACGAGGTACCGGTAGTGGATGCCCGCGGCGAACACCATCACGGCGGCGATCATCAGTACTGACACCGCCGTTCCCAAATCGGGCTCAATCAGGATCAATCCGACGATGGCGCCAACCACGACGCCAATCGGCAGCAGCGAGTACGACACCTCGTCGATCCGCTCCATGCGCCGCTCGAGGAGGGCAGCCGTGAACATGATCACGGCGATCTTGGCGAGCTCGGAGGGCTGCACCCCAAGGCCAGCGAAGCCAAGCCATCGCGTGGCGCCTTTCACGGGACGGCCAAAGAGGACAGCGATGAGCGCGAGCGCTGCGATCGCGAGACCGGTCCAGATGACCGCGGGCTGCCGGTAGTTGCGGTAGTCGATCCGCATGACGATCGGCATGAGGCACAGTCCGAGGAGCGCCCACGTTCCCTGCTTGAACAAGAAGAGGTATGGCTGCTGGTAGCGGTCGAGTGCGATGACCGCCGAGGCGCTGTACACCATCACGACGCTCGTGCACACGAGCAGCAGCGTCGCCGTGAAGAGCAGCTTGTCCGATTTGAGCTTTCGCGCCATACTCCGCGTCCTGGCGGCGTCTATCGCCGCTGAAAACATGTGGCGGCAACCGGGAGAGCGGTTTCCGCATCCCGCTAAAGCCGCGGGGCTTACGGGCCGACACAGTAGTCTGAACCGCGCACGGCGCTCACGCCGGTCGGGGGAGCGGCGCGTGACGCGGTTCGAACCTCGCCCTGCCCCGGAACACCGTGCACGTAGTTGCACGCCGGCGCGCGCACGTTCGTGCGTCAGCCTTCGTGCGCGCCTGAGCAGTCAGCAGTCATCAGCCGGAGGGGGCGAAGACACCGCCCTCGCAGACCGGGGCAGCCTGCGTTCCCAGCGGACGGTTCCTTACCGCACCAGCCGGACTGATGACTGCTCACTGCTCACGCGCGCTGTTCCATGCCTCCTGCAGCCGACGCACTTCCTGTTTGAACACGCGACCGCGTTCGGCGTAGTCGCGAAACATGTCGAAGCTCGCACACGCCGGCGCGAGCAACACCGTGTCTCCCGGCGCGGCTGACGCGAACGCCGTCTTCACTGCCGCCGACATATCCGGCGCGTCACACATCTGAACTGCCGATCCGAACGCGTCCCGGATGAGCGGACGTGCCTCGCCAATGGCGACGACGACGGCATGACGCTGAGCGAGCGGCTCACGCAAATCGCCGAAGTCCCCGCCTTTGAACCGTCCGCCCATGATCACCACGAGCCCGTCGCCAAAGCTCTCGATCGCGCGGCGTGCAGCGTCGATGTTCGTTGCCTTCGAGTCGTTGACGAAGCGGACGCCTCCGACTTCCCCGGCCGGCTCGAGCGCGTGTTCGAGACCCGTAAAGCCTTCAACCGCCCGCGTCATCGCGTCGGGCGCGACGCCCGCGAGCGACGCGACACCGGCTGCGGCGACAACGTCGGCGACGAGATGCGGGCCGAGCAGCCTGATTGCGGCCAGCGGCACGAGCGGCTGATCGGTGCCCTGACTGCGCCGGACGATCGTGTCGCCGCTGATCACTACGCCCTCAGGCAGCGTGTCGCTCATCGAGAACATCAGCCGGCGGGCACGAATGCTGGTCGCGATGCGCAGCGACGCGCGATCGTCGGCATTCAACACCGCCCAGTCGGCTGATGACTGGTTGGAGAAGATCCGGGCTTTGGCTTCGGCGTACTCCCCCACGTCCGCGTGACGGTCGAGGTGATCCGGCGAAAAGTTCAACAGCACCGCAATCCACGGCTTGAACGTGTCGATGCTCTCGAGCTGAAAGCTGCTGGCCTCGACCACGTGGATCGTGTCTTCAGTCGAGTCGTCCACTTGCGCGCTCAGTGCGCGCCCGATGTTGCCGCCGACGAGGACTCGATGCCCTCCGGCCTCGAGCATCCGGCCAGTCAGCGTCGTCGTCGTGGACTTTCCTTTCGTGCCGGTGATCGCGACGACGCGCCCGCGGAGCCATCGCGACGCGAGCTCGAGCTCGCCGATCACCGGGATCCCCGCGCGTCGCGCGGCGTCGATAGCCGGCTGACGTGTCGGCACGCCGGGGCTGAGCACGACGAGATCGGTGTTCGTGAGCGTCGCCTCCGAATGGCCGCCGAGCTCGAGCCTCACGCCCGCCGCGCGCAACCGTTCTTCATCGTCAATCCGCTCGCGGACATCGGTCAGCACCACGTCCGCGCCGCGGCGCACGAGCAGCTCCGCCGCCGCGACACCGCTTCGCGCCGCGCCGACGACGGTGACGCGCAGGCCGCGCACGGAGAAAGCGGGGGCTTCCGTCATCGCAGTTTCAACGTCGTCAGACTGAAGAGCGCGAACACAATCGCCATGATCAGGAATCGCGTGATGACCTTGGGTTCGCTCCAGCCGATCAGCTCAAAGTGGTGGTGAAGCGGCGCCATTCTGAACACCCGGCGCCCCGTCGACTTGAACGAGATGATCTGGATGATCACCGACAGCGCTTCCATCACGAACACCCCGCCGACGATCGGCAGCAGCAGTTCCTGTTTGATCAGGAGGGCGACGGTGCCCAGCGCGCCGCCGAGACCGAGCGACCCGACGTCGCCCATGAAGATCTCCGCGGGATAGCAGTTGTACCAGAGGAACGCGAGACTGGCGCCGACCAGCGCGCCGCAGAAGATCGTCAGCTCCGCCGCGGCAGCAGGCAGCCGCAGCAACTGGAGGTAGTTGGCGAAGACCGCGTGCGTCGAGACGTAGGCAAGCGCCGTGAACGCCGCGGCCGACACCGCGAACACGCTGATCGCGAGGCCGTCGAGACCGTCGGTGAGGTTCACCGCGTTGGTCGAGCCGACGAGAATGAACGCGGCGAAGGGAATGTAGAAGAGCCCGAGATCGGGAATGAGCCGCTTGAAGAAGGGGAAGATCAGTCGCGTGTTGTACAGCTCATGGCTGGCGAGGAGCAGAAGGGCGCCGCCCACAGCGAATCCGACGACCGCCTGCCAGCCCATCTTGTAGCGCGGGAGGAGACCGTGGTGCGAGTGCCGCACTATCTTCAGATAGTCGTCGGCGAACCCGATGCCGCCGAAGCCGACCGTCGAGAGGACGGCAACCCATACGAACGGCGTCGCCAGATCGGACCAGAGTAGCGTCGGGATGAGCACCGACGTCAGGATCAGCAGACCGCCCATGGTCGGTGTGCCGGCCTTCGTCCGGTGCGTCGCGGGACCCTCCTGCCGAATCACCTGGCCGATCTGGAACTCGCGCAGCTTGCGGATCATCCAGGGACCGACAAAGAGCCCGATCACCAGCGCCGTGAGGCTGGCCGCCGCGGTGCGAAACGTGATGTAGCGCGTCACGTTGAGCACCGGCCAGTAGCCGCTCAGGTTGTGAAGGTAGTAGAGCATCAGGCGAACTCCGCCTTCAGCCGTTCCACGACCCGATCGGTGCCGATGCCGCGTGAACCCTTGACGAGCACGAGGTCACCGGGCCGAAGGCGTGCGAGGGCGAGCTCCGCCGCCTCGTCGCTCGTGCCAGCGTGCAGGACAGCGTGCGACGGCATCCCGGCGGAGACTGCCGCGCGTCCCATCGCCTGTGCCGGTGCGCCGCCGACAGTGATCAGGAAGTCCAGCCCCGCCGCGGCTGCGGCGCGTCCGCACTCCTCGTGCAGGCGCTCCGAGTGCGCGCCGAGCTCCAGCATCTCGCCGAGGACCGCCGCTTTCCTGGCGCTGCCGGTCGCCGCGGCAACCGTTTCCAAGGCGCGCTTCAGCGCCGAAGGACTCGAGTTGTAGGAATCGTCGATCAGCGTGATGCCGCCGGGCAGCCGCAACAACTCGCCACGGTGATACGGGGGCTTGAGCGCGGCCGCGCGCCGCGCGATCTCAGCGAGCGGAACCCCGAAGTGCACGGCGACGGCGGTGGCGGCGAGCACGTTGGCGAGGTTGCCCAGGCCGAGGAGCGGGGTGTCGATCCGCAGCTCACCGGCGGGCGTTCGCACGCGTGCTCCAGTGCCCTCGAGGCCGCGCGTCGTCACGTCGACCGCCTGGACGTCGGCGTCAACCTCGATGCCGAAGGTCATGACTCGTCCGGCGAACGCGCCAATGCGTGCGGTAATCCGGGGATCGTTGGCGTTGGCAATCAGCGTGTCGTTCGGGCCGGCCTGTTCGAGAATCTCGGCCTTGGCGTCGGCGATCGCGTCGGCGGAGGCGAAGAATCCCAGATGCGCGTCGCCGACATTCGTCCACACGCGGACGTCCGGCTCCGCGATGCCGACGAGCGTTCGGATTTCACCTGGATGATTCATGCCGAGCTCTACGACCGCAACGTCGGGCTTCGTCCGCAACTCGAACAGCGAGAGCGGAAGTCCGATGTGATTGTTCAGGTTCCCCTGGTTCCGAAACACCCGGTAGCGCGCGGCCAGGAACTCCGCAGCTACTTCTTTCGTTGTTGTCTTCCCTGCGCTCCCCGTGATCGCCACAACCCGCGCCGCGGAGCGGCGCCGGATGTCCCGCGCGACGTTCTGTAACGCCCGCGTCGTGTCGGCCACCTGCACGACGAGCGGCGCGGGCCGGACGGTTCCTGCCTCTCCCTCGGACTGGCCCGGAGCAACGATGGACCGCATCGAGGAATCGAGTCCGGCCTGCACCTCTTCGACCATCACGCCGATCGCGCCCCGCTCGAGCGCGTCTGCCACGAACCGATGGCCGTCGTACCGCTCACCGCGCAGCGCGACGAAGAAATCACCGTCAGCGATCGTTCGCGAATCGATCGACAGACGCTCGATCCGGCGCTGCGGATCGCCTTGCTCGATCCGGCCGCCTGTCGTTGCGGCCAGATCGCCACCGGTCAGCGCGAGAGCTTCCACGCGCTATGACACCCGGGAACCGCTGCGCCGACGCCCGAGCGCGCTCTGCGCGACCTCGACGTCGTCGAACGGCAGAACCCGATCGCCGATGACCTGATACTTCTCGTGGCCCTTGCCGGCGATCAGCACCAGATCGCCGGCGCGCGCCTCGTGGATCGCGCGATCGATCGCGGCTTTCCGGTCCGCGATCGACAGACACGGCGTGGATCTCGGGGCCGGCTGCCCCTTCGGGGCGCGATCGGCCGGCATCACGATGCCGCGCTTGATCTCGTCGATGATGCGCTCCGGGTTTTCCGACCGCGGGTTGTCGGACGTCACGATCACGAGGTCGCTCAACCGGGCGGCGACGGCTCCCATCAACGGCCGTTTCGTACGATCCCGATCGCCTCCGCAACCGAACACCGTGATGACGCGGCCCGATGCAAGCGGCCGCGCGGTCTCCAGGAGGTTCTTGAGCGCATCGTCCGTGTGCGCGTAGTCCACGACGACGCGCACGTCGTCGTTCGGGCTCGAGACGAGTTGAAAACGGCCCGGTACGTGGGCCAGGGCGGCGATACCGCGTTCAATCGCGCTGAACGGCACGTCGAGCGCCATCGCAGTGGCCGCGGCCGCCAGGATGTTGTACGCGTTCGGCCGTCCGACGAGCGGCGATCGGATCTCCAGCGTGCCTCGCGGAGTGCGCAGCTCGAAGGAGAGGCCCTCGAGCGAGAGCGACAGCCGTGCCGGACGCACGTCGGCCGGCGCATCGATCGCGTAGGTCACGGGCCGAGAAGAGATCGCCGCGAGCTCGGCGCCACGGCGATCGTCCAGGTTCGAGACGCCGATCGCGCCTGGACCCAGCAGTTCGAACAACCGCCGCTTGGCCGCGAAGTAGTCCTCCATGTCGCGGTGGAAGTCGAGGTGATCGCGGGTCAGGTTCGTGAAGATCGCAGCCGAGAAACGCAGCGCGTCGGCGCGATGCAGCGAGAGCGCGTGCGACGAGACTTCCATCACGCACGCACTAGACTGCGCCACGACCATCTCCCGCAGCAGGCGTTGCAACTCGGGCGCTTCAGGTGTCGTGCGCGCTGCGTCGACCTCGCGTTCGCCGACGCGGTAGCCAACGGTCCCAATCCGTCCGCAGCGAACGCCCGCGGCTTCGAAGATCGCGGCGAGCAGGTACGACGTCGTCGTCTTCCCGTTGGTGCCGGTGATCCCGACGAGCGTCAGTTCGTCGCTCGGATTGCCGAAGTACGCGGCGGCAAGCCAGGCGAGCGCGACGCGTGCATCGGGAACCTGAATCCACGGAATCTGAACGCCGGCCGGCGGCGGCGCTTCCGAGACGACCGCGATCGCGCCGCGGCCGATCGCGTCCCGCGCGAATGCGCTGCCGTCGGCCTGCTGGCCACGCAGCGCGACGAACACCGCGCCAGCCGTGACCTGACGCGAGTCGTAGGCGACGGCGGTCACGGGCGCAGCGCCCGCTCGCGCCGCCATCTCGAGGCCTTGTGCGCCTCGAAATGCCGGCGTCTCGCCCACGAGACGCACGAGGTCGTCGAAATTCACTGCGACGAGCCTCCGTTTGCCGATACCGTCGGCCGCCGTCCAAGCTTGAGCTGACAGGCCTGCGCCCTGCTCAGCGGAGCCCCTGCGGTCGGTGACTGTTCGAGCACTACGCCGTCCCCGCTCATCCGCGCAACCATCCCGATCTGTGTCAGCGCACGGAGCGCTTCGCGCGCGCTCATCCCGCGAAGGTCCGGCATCACGTCGGTCTGGGTCATGTCGAGCGCTGGCGTGGCGGACGCGGGCGCGCTGACCGGTCGCGGCCTGATCTCATCCTCGCCGCCGTTGCGCGCAACCAGCACCGGCGCCGGCGGGTTGATCGTCCGGCCCACGCCGAGATGGCGCAGTGAGGCTTCGGCGATCCGTTTGAAGATCGGCGCGGCCACGGTTCCACCGAAATAGCCGTTGGCGTGTGGCGAGTCGATGACGACGATGATCGTGAGCGCCGGGCTGCGTGACGGCACGAAGCCGACAAACGAGGCGTTGTAGTCCGATTGCGAGTAGTGGCCGTCGACCAACTTGTGCGAGGTTCCGGTCTTTCCCGCAATGGTGAACCCGTCCATCTGCGCGGCCTTCGCGGTTCCACGTTCGACGACCTGCTCCATGATCGTTGTCAGCTCGCCGGCCGTATGTTCAGAGACGGTGCGACGCAGCACTTTCGGCGCCATCGGCGTCCGCTGGCCGTCTTTGATGACGGCGCGCACGAGGTGCGGCTCGTAGAGCGTTCCGCCGTTGGCGACAGAGCTGACCGCGGCGACCATCTGCAGCGGCGTCACGCCAACCTGATAGCCCATCGAGACAGACGCCAGTCCGCTTTGATCCAGCTTGGCGGGATTCCACACGATGCCAGGGCTCTCGCCCCTGAAGTCCGGAGAGTTCGTCTGGCCGAACCCGAATCGGCTGACATAGCGGCTCAAACGCTCGGGTCCGAGGCGGAGTCCGACCTTGATCGCGCCGACGTTGCTCGACTTGACGAGCACGTCGGTGAAGGGCAGCACGCCGTAGACGTGGGTGTCGCGGATGACGCGACTGCCGAAGACGATCCGGCCCGGATTGCAGTCGATCAGATCCTGCGGGTTGATCACGTGCTCTTCGAGCGCCGCCGACGCGGTCACGACTTTGAACGTCGATCCGGGCTCGTAGAGGTCCTGAATGGCTCGGTTGCGTCGATCGTTCTCCTGCACCCGGTTGTAGGCGTTCGGGTTGAACGTCGGCCAGTTCGCCATCGCGAGGATCTCGCCGGTCATCGGATCCATGATGACGGCGCTGCCGCCGGCGGCGCGATTCTCTTCGACGCCAGCGCGAAGCTCACGCTCGGCAATGTATTGGAGGAACTGATCGATCGATAACTCGAGCGACGCACCAGCCGTCGGCTGACGCTCCATGCGGCTGTAGAGAGCTTGCTGTCGCGCGTCGTTCTGCACCAGCACCCGGCCCTCATGTCCGCGGATCTGCGCATCAAAGGCAGACTCGAGCCCCGCCAGCCCGTCGTTGTCCATGCCGACGTAGCCGAGCACGTGCGAGAGCAAATCCTTGTTCGGGTAGTAGCGACGGCTCTCCTTGACGAAGCCGACGCTCTTCAACTCCAGCCCCCGCACGCGCTTCGCTTCATCGGGCGAGACCTTGCGGGCGAGGTAGGTGAACTGCGAATTGCGGCGCAGGTTCCGGGCCATCGCCTGGCGGTCCTTGGCGTCGCAGTCCTCGAGCGCCCGGCAGACTGCCGCGGCGACGGCATCCGGATCCTCAATCGAGGAGGGATCGGCGACGATCGTGTCCGCATCCACGCTGTAGGCGAGCACGCGACCGTCGCGATCGAGGATCTCGCCGCGCTTGGCGGGTGCCTTCAGCATGCGCATCTGCTGGCGATCGGCCCGCGACAGCATCTCGGCGTGCTCGACGACCTGCAGATAGACGAGGCGGGCTTCGATGCCGACGGTCCACAGCGCGAAGACGACGGCGCTGACGACGAGCCGCGAACGCATCGAGACACGCCAGTCGTTGAGCCCCGGCGTTGGCTGCGGCTGGGCCCGTGCGTTGGTCCGTGTCCAGGGAAGTCTGAATCGTTTGCCGCGATCGCCGCCCATCGCTCCTCCTGACGTGCCGTCCCTGCCGCGCTAACGTGCGGCGACGATGGACTTGGCGGGCGGCGCCGGCGCCGTGACCCGCTCGATGACGATGGCCTGATCGCGGCCGGGAGCGACGAGGTGCAGCTTCTTCGTCGCGATGTCCTCGATCCGCCGCGGCGATCGCAACGTCTCGATCTCGAGCCGCAGATGGCGGTTCACTTCTTCCTCCGCCGCGCGGTCCTGCTGCAGCCGCTCCATCTCGTAGCCGTGCCGCAGGAGCTCCACGCGCTGCCAGACCGAGAAGAGCAGCACCAGCACGAGGATCGCGCCGATCGCGGTCGACCGCCACAACTGGCGCTGCCGCGCCTCGTCGACCTCGCGGACGATCGGGTTGTTGCGGACGTCCTTCTTGATCGCGTACTCGAAATCCGTCCCGCTCATGCCAGCCTCTCAATCGCCCGCAGCTTCGCGCTGCGCGCCCGCGGATTGCGCGCGCGTTCGTCGTCGGCCGGCTCGAGCGGACGTTTCGTGAGCACCCGCACCAGCGCTTCAGCACGCTCGAGCGCCCGGAACGTGTGCTTCACGATCCGGTCCTCGAGCGAGTGGAACGAGATGACCGCCAGGCGCGCGCCCGTCAAAAGCCGGCGCGCCGCCGCCGTCAGAAACCGATCGAGCCCGTCGAGCTCGCGATTCACCAAGATGCGCAGCGCCTGGAACGTCCGCGTCGATGGGTCGATCCGCTGATATCCGTGCCGCGGCACGGCCCGGCGGACGATTGACGCGAGCTGACCCGTCGTCTCGATTGGCGCCGTGCGACGGGATTCGACGATCGCGCGGGCGATGCGGCGGGAGTAGCGTTCTTCGCCGAACTGAAAGATCGCATCGGCCAGCGGCGCTTCGTCCATGCCGGCAATCAGCTCGGCAGCGGTGGGACCCTGCGTGCGATCCATGCGCATGTCGAGCGCCTCGTCGCGACGGAAGCTGAATCCACGGCCGTCGGCGTCGAGCTGCAGTGACGACACGCCGAGATCGGCGAGTGCGCCATGAATGCCATCGATGCCGCGCTCGGCGAGCACGCGATCGATCTCGCGGTAGTCGGCATGCACCAGCTCCACGCGATCGCCGAACGAGGCGAGTGCGTCGCGCGCGATCGCCAGCGCGTCGAGATCGCGATCGAGGCCAATCACCCGAGAGGCGCCCGACCCGAGCAGTGCGTGGCTGTGGCCGCCGAGGCCGATTGTGCAGTCGACAAACAGCCCGCCGCGTGACGGCATGAGGATCTCGACCATCTCGGTCACCATGACGGGCTCGTGCTGAGGAGTCGCCATGGTCAGATCCCGAATGCCGCGAGCGCGCGCGCGTCGTCGTCCGTATACTGGTCGCGCTGAAGCTTCGCGACGAACCGCTCGTGATTCCAGATGTCGAGCCAGTCGTACTGCCCGAGGACGTCGACCTCTCCCGCCATGCTCGCCGACTCACGCAGCCGTGGATGAATCACGACGCGGCCCTGCACGTCGATCTCACCCTGCTGGCCGTAATAGTTGACGCGGTCGAGGAACTTGACCCGTGCTGGGTGCGTGGAAGGGACGCGCGCGAGCTTTTCTTCGAGCGCCAGCCAGACCGGCATTGGATACACGCGGACGTACTCCCCCGTCAGACTCGTCACGAACAGCTCAGTTCCATGCGTCCCCTGGATGAGAGCGCGGAAAGCGTTCGGGATCTTGAGCCGACCCTTCTCATCGATTTTGGCGGTGAAGTTCCCCCGGAGCACGGCCGTTTACTCCATTTTGCTCCACAAAAATCCACGGCGATACTAGAGAACGGCCTCGCTAATGTCAACGGCAAAATGAAGATGCGGCTAGACTTACGCTTTATTTTCGCTGACGAATATTAAGCGAATCAGAAAGGCTCGAGTGCCGGAGCGTGCTAGCATGTGAAAATTCTCGACAGTCCCGGTCCCCATCCAGGGGGACCGTTCCCTATGCTCCGAGCCGGCCTCATCGGTTTTCCCTCATCGGGCAAGACCGCTCTGTTTCAACTGCTGACCAGCGCGCGCGAAGCACCCCGCGCCGGCGGCAAGACGGACGCGAACGTCGGCGTGTCGCGCGTTCCCGACGCCCGTCTCGATCGGCTGACGGCGATGTTCAATCCGCGCAAGCGGGTACCTGCAACCGTCGAGTTCGCGGATATCGCTGGGGCGGCCGGGGCTCGCACCGGCGCGCAAGCGCTCCTCGACGTCGCACCCTTTCGCAACGCCGACGCGCTGCTCCACGTGGTCCGCATCTTTCGCGATCCATCAGTCCCCCATCCGGCAGGGTCGATCGATCCGGCGCGCGACGTCCGGACGATGGAGGACGAGGTCGTCCTCGCGGATCTCGGGGTGGTCGAACGCCGACTCGAACGTCTGGAGCGCGATCTGAAGAAAGGGCCGACCCCCGACCTCCGCAAGGAACAGGAGATCCTGGTCCGATGTCGCGCCGCGCTCGAGGAGGGACGTCCGCTACGTGCCCTCCAACTGGAGGCCGACGACGCGAAGCGGCTGCGGGGATTTCAGTTTCTCTCGGCCAAGCCGCTGCTCCTGGTGCTCAATCTCGATGAAGCCGATCTGCCGCGCGCCGATGAGGCGGTGAAGCTCGCCGGCCTCGAAGCGTTCATGTCTGGTGCGGCCACGCGCGCGGTTCCGATCTGCGCGAAGATCGAGCTCGAAATTGCGCAGCTCGACGACGCGGATGCCACTGCGTTCATGGCGGACCTGGGACTGCACGAGTCCGGACTCGATCGCGTGATTCGCGCCAGCTACGATCTCCTCGGCTACATCTCGTTCTTTACCGTCGGCGAAGACGAATGCCGCGCCTGGTCCATTCCGCGGAATACGTCCGCGGTGATGGCCGCCGGTGAAATCCACACCGACATCTCGCGCGGGTTCATCCGTGCCGAAGTCGTCCACTACGAGCAGCTCGTCGCCCGCGGCTCGCTGGCCGCCTGCCGCGATCACGGAGAGCTGCGGCTGGAAGGCAAGGACTACGTCGTGGTCGACGGCGACGTCATCAACTTCCGGCACGCGACGTAACCATCGACGCCGAATGCCGATCCAGACGATCCTGGTCTGCGAAGCGCAGGTGCCCTTCGTGCACGGCGGCGCGGAGATCCACGTCCGGGAGCTCGTGCGTGAGCTTCGCGCGCGGGGCTACGACGCCGAGCTCGTGAGCGTTCCATTCAAGTGGTATCCGAAAGAAGAGATCCTGCCGCACGCCGCCGCCTGGCGACTGCTCGACCTGAGCGAGAGCAACGGCCGTTGCGTCGACCTGGTGATTGCGTCGAAGTTTCCCACCTACTTCGCGCGCCACCCTCGTAAGGTCGCGTGGCTCATTCATCAGTACCGTGCCGCGTACGAGCTCTGTGGCACTCCGTACAGCGACTTCAGTCACATCGAATCGGATGTGGGCCTCCGCGACCGGCTGATCCGCCTCGATACCGAGATGTTGCAGGAGTGCCGCGCGATCTACACGAATGCTCGCAACACGGCAGGACGCTTGGCGAAGTTCAACGGGCTCTCAGCCGAAGCGCTCTATCATCCGCCACGGCTCGCCAGCCGGCTCAAGGCGGGCCCGCACGGTGATTACATCCTGTCGGTTGGACGACTCGAATCCGTGAAGCGCGTGGATCTCGTCGTACGCGCGCTCGCCCTCGCCGATCCTGCGCTGCGGCTGGTCATTGCCGGCGAGGGTAGCCAGCGGTCGAACGTCGAGCGTGAAGCCGAAGTTGCAGGTGTGGCTCACCGTGTCACGTTTCTCGGCGCCACCGATGACGACGCGCTGATCGAGTTGTATGCCGGGGCCCTCGGCGTGGCCTACCCGCCGTACGACGAGGACTTTGGCTACGTGACGCTCGAGGCCTTTCTCGCTCGGAAGCCGGTGATCACCTGCCGCGATTCTGGGGGGCCCAACGAGTTCGTCACCGACGGCGTCAACGGCCTCGTCTGCGATCCCGAGCCGGACGCACTGGCGCGGGCGATGAGCTTTCTGTCGGCCGATCGCGGCCGTGCCGCTGCCTTCGGCGCCGCCGGGCACGAGGTCGCACGCGCGATCACGTGGGACGGGGTCATCGAAAAGCTCGTCGGATGAATCGCGACAATTGCCAAAATTGCCGGAATTGCCATAATTGCGCGGTGGCAACTCCTTGAAAAAGCTGATCATCCAGATTCCGTGCCTCAACGAGGCGACGACGCTGCCGGCCACACTGGCTGACCTTCCGCGATCAGTCCCGGGGATTGACGTCGTCGAAATCCTGGTCGTGGACGATGGATCCCGCGATGGCACGAGCGAGGTCGCGCGAGCCTGCGGCGCCGATCATGTCGTGCGGCTCCGGCGGAACAAAGGTCTGGCCGCAGCATTCGTCGCCGGCATCGATGCCTCGCTGAAACAAGGCGCCGACTTCATCGTCAACACGGATGCCGACAATCAGTACGCCGGGCACGAGATCGCGAAGCTGCTCGAACCGCTGTTGAACGGCCAGGCGGATATCGTCATCGGCGATCGAAATATCGCCGAGGTCGAGCACATGTCCTGGCGCAAGCGTCAGCTGCAGCGTCTCGGGAGCTGGGTCGTGCGACAGGTCTCCAACACGACCGTGCCCGATACCACGAGCGGGTTTCGCGCCTACACGCGGGAAGCCGCACTGCGGATGACGATCGTCTCCGAGTTCTCGTACACGCTCGAATCGATCATCCAGGCCGGCAAGAAGCGGATGGCGATCGCACACGTGCCCGTCTCGACGAACCCGCGCACGCGAGATTCGCGGCTGTTCGACAGCATCTTCTCGTACATCAAGCGCTCGGCCGCGACGATCGTGCGCATCTACGCGATGTACGAGCCGCTGAAGGTCTTCACCTACATCGGCCTGCTCGTCTTCGGGGGTGGCGTTGCTGGCGGGTTGCGGTTTTTGTATTTCTACTTCTTCGTCGACAAGGGCACAGGACATCTGCAGTCCCTGATCCTCTCAGCCGTCCTGATGATCGTCGGCTTCCAGGTCGTCCTCATTGGGCTTCTTGCCGACGTCATCTCCGCGAACCGCAAGCTGCTCGAAGATCTGGTCTATCGCGTACGGTCGCTCGAATTGCCGCACCCTCACGGCGACAGCCATCCTGACCCGTCTGAACGATCTGGCGCCCTGACGCACTCCGGTGCCGACCGGCGCTGGGAACGCTAGGCGTGGCCGATCCGTCAGACGTCTCCATCGTCATCCCGGCGTTCAACGAAGGCCCGGCTGTCGCCGACGTTGTTTCCGCATTGAAAACTGTGGCGTCGTGGCACGAGATCATCGTCGTCGACGATGGATCGCGGGACGACACGGCCGTTCGTGCCAAAGCCGCGGGCGCGTGCGTGATCCGCCATCCGTACAACAAAGGCAACGGTGCGGCAGTGAAGAGCGGCATCCGCAGCGCGACCGGCGAGTTTGTGCTGATCATGGACGGCGACGGTCAGCATCGACCTGAAGATGCTCGACGCATGGTGTCGAGGCTCGGCGAGTACGACCTCGTGATCGGATCGAGGTCCACCTCGACCCAGGCGACACAGGCCAGGCGATTCGGCAACAGCGCGCTCAACCGCCTCGCCAGCTACCTGACGGGGCGATCGATTCCCGACTTGACGTCAGGGTTTCGTGCGGCGCGGCGCGAACAGTTGCGCGAGTTCCTCCACCTCCTGCCAAACGGCTTCTCGACGCCGACGACGACAACGCTTGCGTTCATCAAGGCGGGCTACAACGTCGGGTTCGAGCCGGTCGAGGCACGGCCGCGTGTTGGCACGTCGAAAATCCGGCTGGCGCACGACGGCAGCCGGTTCCTGCTCATCATCCTCAAGATCGTGACCCTGTTCAGCCCACTGCGAGTCTTCCTGCCAATCAGCCTCCTCTGCTTCGCGCTCGGTGTCGGCTACGCGCTGTACACGATCTACTGGGAGATGCACGTCACCAACTCCTCCGTTCTCCTGATCATGCTGGCGGTGATCGTGTTCCTGGTGGGGCTCGTTTCCGAGCAGATCTCCGCGCTGCGGTTCGAAGGACGACGCTGAGCGTCGATGGGCCTCGATGATCGTCAGGGGCGGCGGCTGATCCTGGCGGCAGCGGCAGCCGGTCTCGTCGCCCGCCTCGTTTTTGGGTTCGTCTACTGGACGGGAAAGCCGCTCACGCACGACGAGCGCGAGTATTTGGAGCTCGCGGCGAGTCTTCAGGAGGGACACGGATTCACATATCAGCGGCCGGCCGCCGGAACGTCGCCGCAGTTTGGCCGCGCGCCCGGCTATCCCCTCCTGCTCGCAGCTATTGGCGCCGGCAGCATCGACGCGTCGAGCACGCCCGCTCGCGTCAAGGTTGCGCAGGCGCTTGTGGGCGCCTTCACGGTATGGTTGATCGGAATCATTGCATTCAGGAGTGCTGGCCCCGCAGCTGGTGCCCTTGCCGCGATGATCGCTGCGATCTATCCACCGCTCGTGTGGATGACGGTGTACGTACTCAGCGAGACCGTCTATTCAGCCGTCGTCATCTCCGGAGCTTTGCTGCTGCAGAAGGCGGTCGATTCCACCGGAACTGACGGTCGCGGTCACAACACACTGGGACTGGCCGCGGGTGCGCTCGTCGGTGCAGCCATCCTCATTCGCCCGGTCGCGCTCGTCTTTCTTCCCCTGGCCGTCCTCTGGCTGGTCGCGACGCGCCGGGTCGTTCTCGCCGTGGCGTTCGTCGCGGCCGCGATCGCAACCGTCGCTCCATGGACCGCGCGCAACCTGCGGGTACACGATCGATTCATCCTGGTCGCGTCGGAAGGTGGTGTCACATTCTGGACGGGGAATCATCCGCTTGCGACCGGTGAAGGTGATCTCGCGGCCAACCCGGACCTCAAGCGCGCCGAGATCGAGTTCCGCCGAGCCCATCCGAACCTGAGCGGCGACGAGCTCGAACCGCTGTACTACCGCGATGCGCTCGCGTTCATCCGGGAGCAACCCGGCCGTTGGGCCGTACTCGTGGCGCGCAAGGCTTTTTTCACGCTCGTCCCGATCGGGCCGTCGTATGCGTTACACTCGGCACGATACCGAATCGCGTCGGTTGCGTCGTACCTGCTGCTGCTGCCTTTTGCGGTGGCCGGCGCGCGGCGTCTCTGGCGCAGCCCGCGGCGACCGACGGCGATCTTCCTGCTCGCGGCGTCCGCAATGCTGATCTGCCTCGTGTTCTTTCCGCAGGAACGGTTCAGGATTCCCGTGATCGATCCGACGCTCATCATCTGCGCTGCCGCGCTGGGCAACCGACACCATCTGTGACCGCACACCCGAACGTCCTCGTCGTGACCCCGACCTACAACGAGCGGGACAACCTCCCGGTGCTGGTGCGTGCCGTGCTGTGCCGCGAGGGCTACCGCATGCTGGTGGTCGACGACGGCTCGCCGGACGGGACCGGTGCGATTGCCGATGCTCTGGCGGCCGAGTTTCCTGGACGGCTCGAAGTCATGCACCGCACCGGGCCGCGCGGTCTGGGACGATCGTATGTCGATGGCCTGCGGCACGCGCTCGCCTCGACCGATGCAGATCTCATCTGCCAGATGGACGCGGACCTCTCGCACAGCCCCGACTACCTGCCCGACCTCGTCGAGACCGCGGCCAGATTCGACGTGGTCATCGGCTCGCGGTACTTGAATGGCGTGAGCGTGGTCAACTGGCCGTTGCATCGAATCTTTCTGAGCGCGTTCGCCAACAAATACATTCGCGCGGTCACGCGCCTCACGCCGCGTGACTGCACGAGCGGGTTCCGGTGCTGGCGCCGTAGTGCACTGTCACTGCTGCCGCTCGAGCGAATGGTGTCCGACGGCTACGCGTTCCTCGTCGAGATGCTCTTCGAAGCCAGCCGGCGCGGCTGCCGGATCGGCGAGACCCCGATCATCTTCGTCGAGCGGCGGCTCGGACACTCGAAAGTCTCGAGCGCCGTGCTCGCCGAATCGCTGATCGTTCCCTGGCGGCTCGTCTTCAGCCGATCGTCCTGACATGGCGGAGATCGTCGTCATGGTGACGACGTCGTACCCGCGGTTTCCCGGAGACAGCGTCGGCACGTTCATGGAGCCGATCGCGAAGTCCGTGGCTGCGAGGGGACATGAGGTCCATGTCGTTGCGCCGTGGCATCCGCTCGTGCGGCGCGCGCCGGTCGAAGACGGCGTCCACTTCCACTTCTTCAAATACGCGCCGCTGTCTGCGCTCAACGTCTTCGGGTACGCCTCAGCGATGCGCGCCGATGTCAGCCTGCGTGGCGCCGCGTACGCAGCAGCGCCACTCGCGATCGCGGCGGGCTGGCGCGCCGCGCGGACCATCGCGCTCCGGCACCGCGCCACGATCATGCACGGCCACTGGGTCATTCCAGGCGGCTTCATGGCCGCGACCGCCGTGCCCAGCCTCCCGCTCGTGGTCAGCCTCCACGGATCAGACGTCTACGTGGCCGAAACGCTGAGCCCCGCGCGCCGTGCGGCCGGCTATGTCTTCCGCCGCGCCGGGGCCGTGACCGCCTGCAGCGCGGATCTTGCGAGGCGCGCGATCCGGCTCGGCGCTGATCCCGGGAGCATCGAAGTCGTTCCCTACGGCGTCGATATCGATCGGTTCCGGCCCCAGGCGGGCGCTCGCGAAGCGACGCGGGCTCGACTCGGAGTGGGACCGGCTGGTCTGCTCGTGTGCGCCGCGGGAAGGCTCGTGCGCAAGAAGGGGTTCGAATACCTCGTGGACGCGATCGGACTGATTACGCCGCAACCACCGATTGTTCTTGCCATCGCAGGCGAGGGGGATCTGCGTTCCGAGCTCGAAGAGCGTGCCCGAAAGATCGGCGTGGCGGAGCGCGTCCGGTTTCTGGGGAACCTCAGTCAGGACGAGGTCGGCGCCCACTTCGCCGCAGCGGACATCGTGGCCGTGCCATCCGTGCGGGACGACAGCGGCAACGTCGACGGTCTCCCCAACGTGGTGCTCGAAGCGCTCGCCGCTGGAGCGCCGCTCGTGACGACCGCTGCCGGCGGTATCGGCGCCGTAGTCGAACATGGCCGGACCGGCATGATCGTCCCCGAGCGCGACTCCTCGGCGCTTGCCGGCGCGATCGCGACGCTGTCATCGGATCCCACCGCCCGGACACGTCTCGGCGACGCCGGGCGCCGCCTTGTGGCCGAGCGCTACGGCTGGGCGGCGGCGGCCGTCAGCTTCGAGTCGGCGTACCGGCACGCGCTTGCGCGCAAATCCGCTGAACGCTAAGATTTACGGTTCATTCGATGGCGAAGCCTGAGGGACCGAAGCTGGGGCTCAGTGTGTTCTTCCCCGCCTACAACGACAGCGGGACAATCGCGAGCCTCGTGATCTCCGCGCTCCACACCGCGCGTGAGCTCACTTCCAACTTCGAGGTCATCATCGTCAACGATGGGAGCGCGGACGCGACCGCGCAGATCGCAGACGAGCTCGCACGCACCTACCCGGAGGTCCGGGTCGTCCACCACGAGCGGAACCGCGGCTACGGCGGGGCGCTCCGCAGCGGCTTCGAAGCGTCCACTCGCGACTTGATCTTCTATACCGACGGCGACGCGCAGTACGATCCGGCCGAAATGGCGGTCCTCTGGCGAGCGTTCAATGAGGACGTCGATCTCGTCAACGGGTACAAGATCAGCCGATCCGACCCGTTGCACCGGATCGTGATCGGGCGCATCTACCACCACACCGTCAAGCTGCTCTTCGGTCTGAGAGTGCGCGACGTCGATTGCGACTTCCGTCTCATGCGACGCTCGATCTTCGACAAAGTGAGGCTCGAGAAGAACAGCGGGGTCATCTGCCTCGAGATGATGAAAAAGATTCAGGACGCCGGGTTCGTGATCGCCGAGGTCCCCGTCCACCACTACCATCGCGCCTACGGCCGGTCACAATTCTTCAATTTCCGCCGTCTCTTCAAGACCGCCATCGACGTCATGAAGCTCTGGGTCGTACTCGTGGTTCGCGGCGAGCACTTGCGTGAGGCGGGGTCGAAGGCCGCCGCCGTCGGGCAGCCGCGGGCGGGGAACCGATGATCGCCTTCCTGCAGCTCACGCCAGCCGAGGATCTGCCGGCCATCGAGGCGGCGATCGGGCGGGTGATCGCGCGAGGCTGGTTCGTGCTCGGACCCGAGCTCGAGGCGTTCGAGCGTGCGTTCGCCGACGCGTGTCAGGCGCCGTTTGCGATCGGCGTCGGTACCGGAACCGATGCGCTCGCGATCGGACTCCGCGCCCTCGGCATCGGCCCTGGCGACGAGGTGATCACGTCACCACTCTCTGCGGCGTACTCGGCGCTCGCCATCGTGATGGCGGGTGCGCGCCCGGTGTTTGCGGATATCGATTCCGATCGCCTCACGCTCGATCCGCGCGCGGCGGCAGCAGCGGTGTCGCCGCGAACAGCGGCGATCATGCCAGTGCATCTCTACGGACAG
Organism: Vicinamibacterales bacterium; assembly: GCA_036258055.1. Classification (GTDB taxonomy): domain Bacteria; phylum Acidobacteriota; class Vicinamibacteria; order Vicinamibacterales; family 2-12-FULL-66-21; genus DATAEK01. The sequence goes on along the minus strand of DATAEK010000282.1, from coordinate 98,104 downwards.
GCCGCAGACATGCCGGCGATCGCAGCGGTGGCGGAACGCCACGGCCTGGCCATCCTCGAGGATTGCTGTCAGGCGCACGGGGCGACGTCGGCAGGAAAGCCGGTTGGCAGCTTTGGAACGGTGGCTGCCTACAGCTTCTACCCGACGAAGAACCTCGGCGCGCTCGGTGACGGCGGAGCCATCACCACGACCGATGCCAACATCTGGGCCCGGCTCAAACGATTGCGGAACGGTGGACAGACCGATCGCTACCATCACGCCGAGCTCGGCGTGAATTCACGACTCGACGAGCTGCAGGCGGCGGTGCTCCACGCACGGCTGCCGTTCCTTCCCCGCTGGACGGACCGCCGCCGCGCGCTCGCGCGAAAATACCGCGAGGCGCTCGCCGAGGCCGACACCATCGTCGTGCCGCCCGAGCTCGACGCCGGCCACGTGTATCACCTGTTCCCCGTTCGCAGCGAGGAGCGCGACGCCATGCAGGCCCACCTGCGCGCGGCGGGTGTCGAAACGCTGATTCACTATCCCATCCCCATTCCCGCGCAACCGGCGATGTCGGCACTCAATCCGGCGGACTGCCCGATCGCCAACCGCGTCTGCCGCGAGATCTTCTCGCTGCCGCTCCATCCGCGGCTTCCGGACGAGGCGATTCAGCAGGTCGCCGAAGCCGTGATCAAGGGGCCGTCACCCGCGTCAGCGCGTCATGAGCGAGACGCGCAGCGCTGAGAAGAGCGCCGCGTTCCGGCGCCGCGCGCGCCATGCGCTGGCGTTCGCGATAGTCCTGGCGATCCAATTCGGCGTCTTCGAGGCTGCGCTCCGGATGTGGGGCAGTTCCGAAGCCGCTCCGGCGTTCCAGGGGCTCTTCACAGGAGATCCGGCGATCGGTTATCGCCTGAAGCCAGGAGCGCACGTACGGTTCACGACGGCGGAGTTCGATACCGACATCGCAATCAATGCCACCGGGGTCCGCGACGAAGAACCTCTTGGCCCGAAGGCGCCCGACGAGCGCCGCATCGTCATCCTCGGCGATTCGCTCGTACTGTCAGTGCAGGTGGCGTGGGGCCAGACCTTCGGCGAATTGCTCGAAGCCCGACTAAATGCCCGCTCGTCCGGACACCACTACCGCGTGATCAACGCGGGCGTGCAGGGATACGGGCCGGTCGAGGAACTACTCCTCTTCAGGAGCCTCGCCCCGACGCTGCAGCCGGACCTCGTCATTGAAACGCTATTCGTCGGCAACGACGCTGAAGAAGCGGTGACGTCGGCGTCCAAACTCAAGGCCGACAGCCGGCCGGCCGCAAGCGCTGTTGGCGAGTCGCTCTCGACGCGTCTTCGACGCATCGTGCGACGCAGCATGGTCCTGCAGGTGCTTCGTCTCCGCGTCGTCTCCGCTACCGAGCGTTTCAGCGGCGCGCTCGGCACCCCTGAACCACCGCTTCAGAGTTACGCTGCCACTCCCGCGCCGCGGATTGCTCAGGGGCTGACGATCACCCGCGAGTGCGTGGCCGAAATCGCCAGCACGGCGTCGGCGTCCGGCGCCCGAACGGCCGTCATGCTCATGCCGGCGCGATTCCAGATCGACGATGCGGACTTCGGTCGATTGAAGGAGGCCGTCGCGCAGTCGGGCGGCGAGCTCGTACGCGACGCCGCGACGTCGCGGTTCGAGGCCGCGCTCGCCGGCCTGCCGCTCCCCCGCCTCGACGTGCTGCCCGCGTTGCGCGCCGCGTTGCCTGGCCCGGACCTGTTCTTCCAGCAGACCGTGCACCTGACGCCGAGAGGCCACGAGATCGTGGCTGACGCGCTGGACCGGTTCATTCAACAGCAGCATTTGCTGGACGAAACACCGGCCCCGCGCTGATCGCGGCTCCTCGATGGTCTTCAACTCGCTTCACTTCCTCTGGTTCTTCATCGTCGTCTACGGCGCATACCGTCTGCTGCCGCATCGCGCCCAGAACTGGTTGCTGCTCCTCGCGAGCTATTACTTCTATGCCGCATGGGACTACCGGTTCCTCGCGCTCCTGATCGGATCGACGCTCGTCGACTACACGTGCGCGCTGGCGATCGACCGCAGTGGCAACACGACCCGACGCCGCCTACTGCTGTGCGTGAGCCTCGGGTTCAACCTGACGCTGCTCGGCTTCTTCAAGTACTTCAACTTCTTCGCCGATAACCTGCGCGCGGTCTTCGAAACGGTCGGCTGGCGTGCGGATTTCGTCACGCTGCACGTCCTGCTGCCAGTCGGCATCTCCTTCTACACGTTCGTGACCATGAGCTACGTCATCGACGTCTACCGGCGCGAGATTCATCCAACGCGCAACCTGGTGGACTTCGGCGTATTCGTCGCATATTTTCCGCACCTCGTCGCCGGTCCGATCCTGCGAGCGACGCGGCTGCTGCCGCAGATTCAGAACCCGCGGCAGATCAGCGCGCAGCAGATGCGCGACGGCGCGTGGCTCATCACGTGGGGCTTCTTTCAGAAGATCTTCGTGGCGGACAACCTGGCCGGTCTCGCAAACACGGTCTTCGAGCCGGGCACCCATCACACGGGTGTGAACGTGCTGCTCGGGGTCTACGCCTTCGCGCTTCAGATCTACGGCGACTTCGCGGGGTATTCGAACATCGCGCGCGGCACGTCGAAGCTGATGGGCATCGAGCTCATCGAGAATTTCCGTTTTCCCTACTTCGTCCGCAGCCCGCAGGAGTTCTGGAGGAACTGGCACATCAGCCTCTCGACGTGGTTGCGTGACTACCTTTACATTCCTCTCGGCGGCAACCGCGGCAGCGCGTGGGCGACACGCCGCAATCTCCTGATCACCATGGTCCTTGGGGGGTTGTGGCACGGGGCGGCATGGACGTTCGTGCTTTGGGGGCTCTATCAAGGGTTGCTGCTGATCGCATACCGCGGCGCCGAGCAAACAGCGCTCGCCCGTCGATGGCTGTTGGGGACGTCGCCCGTCGCGCGGGTCGTCGGCTGGGCGCTCATGTTTCACCTCACGTGCCTCGGGTGGCTGATCTTCAGATCGCGCAGCGAACACCAGTTGTGGAACCTGACCACCAGCCTGGCAATGAACTTTTCCCCTGGCTCGATCGACGTGACCGGGCTCTTCGTCCCGCTCCTGCTGTACGCTGCGCCGTTAGTGCTGATCCACGCCTGCGAGGCCTACTTCGATGACGTGCTGATTGTCCGGCGGCTGCCGATCCCGGTGCGCTATTCTGTGTACGCTGCGACGTTCTACCTCACCATGCTGTTCGGCAACTTCGGCGGCTCCGAGTTCATCTACTTCCAGTTCTGATTCTCGGTGGGACTTCAGCTCCTCGAGCTCATCGTCGTCGCGTGGCTGCCCGGGGCGGTCGTGTTCCGGTTGCCGTTCGTAGAGCGGGAGCGCCGCGCCGCGCTCGACGCCGAGGAGCGGTTGTTCTGGGCGATCGTCATCAGCCTGGGGATCTCACTCGCGGCGGTCCTCGCGCTCGCGGCGTCGAGCCGCTATAGCTTCAAGAACCTGATCATCGCGGACCTCATCGTCACGTTGGCTGGTTGTCTCGTGGCCAGATTCGATCTGCGGCTCGGATCGAGCGCGCGGAAGCCGGGCCTGACGATCCTGATCCCGATCGGGCTGGCCGCCCTCGGCCTCTGGCGTTTCTTTCCTCCGTCCGAGTACATCATCGGTGGCAAGGATCCGGGGGTGTATTTGAACGAGGGGATCCAGATCGCACAGCGTGGCGCGATCGTGGCGACGGATCCGGTGATCGCATCCGTGCCGAATTTCGCACGCGATCTGTTCTTTCCATCGCACCAGCAGCGCGAGTACTACGGCCTGCGCTTCATGGGGTTCTTCATTCGCGATCCGGACGCCGGCACCGTCGTCGGTCAGTTCCCTCACCTTTTCCCGGCGTCGATCGCGATCGGGTACGGGATCGACGGCCTGACCGGCGCGCGACGGGCGATCGGCGTGTGGGCGATTCTCGGGCTGCTCGCTGTCTATTTCACCGGCGTGAGGGCGTTCGGACGAACGGTGGCCGGAGCCGCTTGTGGACTACTGGCGCTGAACGTCATCGAGGTCTGGTTCGGCCGGTATCCGAACGCCGAGCTCGTGATGCAGACGCTGCTGTTTGCGGCGCTGCTCGCGGACGCGCGTGCGCACGTAGACGACGACCGGTTTTTTGCGCCGGTCGCCGGCTTCCTGCTCGGGCTGTTGCTGTTCCTGCGCTACGACTCGCTGCTGGGCATTGCCGGCGTGCTCGGTGGACTGGCGCTGTCGAGCCTGATCGGCCGTCGTGTGCGTTGGTCATTCCTGGCAACGCTCGCGGTCTGTGCTGCGCTCGCCGCGATCTACATGCTGGAGCCGATGCGGGCGTACGTGGCGTTGCCGATTCTGTTCCTCGGCAAACTGGACACGTGGCAGTACGCGGCGCTGACCCTGGCGGCTGGAACCGGGGTTCTGGCGCTGACCATCGGCGCGCGCATTCCGGGCCTTGCGGTGCGGGTGCAACGAACGACGCCGATCCTGCTCAGCCTCATCGTGGTCGCGGCCGCGCTCTACGCGCTGTACTTCCGGCAGCCCGGCGGCAAGCTCACCGACTACGACGCCTACGCGTTGCGCACGTTCGCCAACTTCTACTTCACCGTTCCGGCGCTTCTCGCCGCGATCGTCGGCTACGCGCTGGCGGCGCGTTCGAGCTTCTGGCGGGCCCCGTCGCTCTTCATCACGATCGCCATCTTCGCGCTGACGATCTTCTACAAGATCCGAATCGTTCCCGATCATTTCTGGATGGCGCGACGCTTTCTCGCCGTGATCCTTCCGGGTGCGATGCTCTTCACGTGCTACGCGGCGCTGGCGGGTACGCTGACCGGGACGATCCGCAACCGAGTGCTGCGGGGCGCACTCGGTTCAGTGTTCCTGATTCTCGTCGCGGTCGCCTACGCGCGTGCCAGCCGGCCTATCCTCCAGCACGTCGAATACGCCGGCATCATTCCGCGGCTCGAACAACTGTCGAAGACGATCGGAGACCGCGACCTGGTCATCGTGGAGTCGAGGGACGCGTCCGACACGCACACCCTGGCGCTACCGCTCGCGGATATCTACGCGCGCAACGTGCTGGTGCTCGCCTCGCGACGGCCCGACAAGTCATCATTCGGAGCCTTCCTGGACTGGGCCCGCCAGCGCTACCGCCGCGTCCTCTTCATTGGTGGCGGCGGCACGGATCTGCTGTCGCACAAGTGGGACGTCACACCGATTTCGAGCGAGCGCTTTCAGGTACCGGAATACGAGGCCCCGCAGAACATCTATCCGCGATTGCCGCGCGCCAAGGAGTTCGACTACAGCATCTACGCGTTCACCGACGCAGTTCCGGAGGGTGCGCGCGCGCCGTTCGATCTGGACGTCGGCGTGCGTGACGATCTCCACGTGCTGCGCTTTCATGCGAAGGAAATCACCGAGGGTCATACATTCCGCTGGTCGCGCGACGTCTCGTACGTGTCGATCACCGACGTCACGCCGGCAAGTCGCGAGGTGGTGCTGTGGATGAGCGATGGCGGACGGCCGCCCGCGGCACCGCCGGCGGACGTGACCATTGAACTCGACAACGTGCCGCTAGGTACGGTTCGCGTCACCACAGGGTTCAAGCCGTACTCGCTGGAGATTCCGCCGTCGCTCGCGGCCCGGCTTGCGACCGCCGCAGAACCCGTACCCCTCAAGCTCACCACGAAGGTGTGGGTACCGGAGAAGCTGCTGGGCACACCCGATGACCGCGACCTGGGCGTCATGCTCGATCGCGTGGCGGTAAGATAGCCGGGACGACACGAGATGCCACTTCAGATCTACGACGCCCGCGAACGCCGGCTGGTGCGCGCGGCGGACGGCGTCCTCTCGACCGTCGCCTGGCTGCGTGCGCCGTTCCGCAGGCGACGGGGGACGAGCCAGTCGCCTCGACGGATTCTGCTCCTGCGGCTCGAGCGCATCGGCGATCTGCTGATGGCTCTTCCGGCCATTGCCGACGTGCGGTCCCTCGCGCCGGACTCTGAAATCGACCTCGTGGTCGGACACTGGAACGCCGCGCTGGCCGAGGCCATTCCAGCGGTGACACGCGTCGAGTCGCTCGATGCGGGCTGGCTCGCTCGCGATGCAGGCGGCGCGGACATGCCCGCGCTCCTTCGCCGTGCCCGAGGATGGCGACCGCGGCACTACGATCTCGCCATCAACTTCGAGCCCGACATTCGCAGCAACCTGCTCCTCGCTGCCGCGGGCGCGGGATGGACCGCCGGGTATCGCAGCGGCGGCGGCGGCGCGCTGCTCGATCTCGCGCTCGACTTCGACCCGCGCACCCACACGACGGACAACGCGCGGCGCCTCGTGAGTGAAGTGTTCGGCCGGCCCGCGATGGATGCGGCGCGGCCCTTGTTACACGTCCCGGATCATGCGGTTCGGAGCGCGGCCGCTCGGTTGTCGACGACGGGGCGAGGACCGATCGTCGCCGTACACACCAGCGGCGGCCGTGCCATCAAGCAATGGGAGCCGGCGCGGTTCGCGTCCGTGGCGTCAACGCTCGTACGCGCGCACGGCGCCACGATCGTGCTCACCGGCAGCGACGCGGACCGGCCGCTCAGCGACGTGGTGAAGTCCGTGGTTCCAGCCGACCATCTCGTCGACGTGGTCGGCGACGCCGATCTGCTCGTGCTGGCCGCACTTTTCGAGCGGGTCGATCTCCTCCTCACCGGCGACACGGGACCGATGCATCTGGCATCGGCGGTTGGCACACCAGTCGTCGCCGTGTTCGGCCCGTCCGATCCGAGACGGTACGCGCCACGCGGCGCGTCCGACCGGGTGATCCGCGTCGATCTTCCCTGCAGTCCGTGCAACAGAATCCGGCTGCCGCCAGCACGATGTGTCGGTCACACCCCGGACTGCCTCGTTGCTGTGTCCGTCGATCGCGTGCTCGAGGCTGTCTTGTCCGTGCTGGCAGAATCACCGGCGGGGCGGGCGCGGACCGGTACCGGCAGGGTATGAGCGACGCAACGGTTGCCATCGGCACCGGACCGGAGCGACGCGAGGTCATCCTCACCGACTACCTCGATGCAGCCGCCGAAGAATCCGCGTCCACCGAAGCCCACGCGTGGATCAAGAGCCTCCGACACGCGAATGTCGACGGCGAGCCGCTACGGCGCCGATTCACCTACCGCGGCGATTCGCTCTGGTGGTTCGCCGAGTTGTATCTGCACAAGCAGCAGGTCGTGCTCGAGATCTTTCGCACGATCAGGGCCCTCGAACGGCTGATCGCCATCGAACACCCGGACGGGTTGAGCGTTTCGAGCGAAAGCCGGATCGCGTGCGGGCTCGTGCCCCGCGTGGCCGCACTTGCGAGCATTCCATGCACCGGACCTCGCGATTTTCCACGCACGTCACCGATGCGAATCGTGGCGATGGACGCCCGCGGGGCCTGGCTGCATCTTTCCGCTGTCGCAGCACGCATGGGCAAGCGGTCCCCGGAGATCACGAGGACACCTTCCGTTGTGACGTTCATCCATCGCGCCTTCTGGCGTGCGGGCACCGAAGACGGCAGCGCGGAGTCGTACATCGGGCCGGTCCTGACGGCGTTGGAGCGGCGTCTGCCAGCAGGGGCGGTTCAGTACGTCAGCCTTGGTCCCTCCGAGAATTTCCGGGCACGACGCTGGTGGTCGCCCTTGACGGCGCGTCAGCCGTCGCAGGCGGCGATCCCCGTCGAGGACTTCGCGCCGCTTGCGCGCCTGAAGGAGTCACGTGCGGTGTGGCGAAGGCGTCACGCATTTCGCCGCGCGCTGTGGCGGAGCGCGGACCTGCGAAAGGCGTCGGTGATTCATGGCTGCGACTGCTGGCCGATCGTGCGTGAGGAGCTGGCGGGCATTGCGCTCCTGCAGTGGCCGTGGTCTGCGCGAGTCATGGACGAGGCGGCCGCCGCCCTCGATTCGCTGAAACCGGGGATCGCGGTCACGTACGCAGAGGCCGGAGGATGGGGTCGGGCGCTCATCCTGGAGTGCCGCCGGCGGAACATTCCGACCGCGGGTCTGCAGCACGGATTCATCTACCGGCAGTGGCTGAACTATCTGCACGAGCCCGACGAGATGGCCCCGGATCCGCAGAACCCGGGCGACCGCGGATTTCCACGCCCGTCAGTGACCCTGGCCTTCGACGACTACGCTGCGACCCATCTCGTGAACGCCGGGCGATTCCCGCGCGAAGCGGTCCGGATCAGCGGCAGCCCGCGTCTCGACGATCTCGTGGCCGCGGCGTCGCGCCTGACGGAGGTCGACCTCGCGAGCGCACGATCCAGCGCGGGCGTGACGGACGCCGACGCGCTGGTGCTGCTCGTCACCAAGCACCGGGAAGCACAACGCGTTCTGCCGGCGCTCGTGGCGGCGGCTGGCGAGGTTCCAGGCGTCCATCTCGCGATCAAAGCCCATCCCGCGGAAACTCCCTCTGTCTACGACCACGTTGCCCGCGGACACGGGCACGTGACGATCCTGCCCGCGTCCACACCGCTCGCGCCGCTCCTGCGCGCGAGCCGGGCCATCGTCACGGTGAACTCCACGGTAGCGCTGGATGCGGCGGTGCTCGGCATTCCCGCCCTCGTCATCGGGCTGCCGAACAACCTGACGCCCTTCGTCGATGCCGGTCTCCTCGCCGGCGCCGCGCTCCCGGACCTCGTGCGGCGGCTGCGGCAAATCCTGTATGATGAGGAGTTTCGGCAGGGACTGTGGGCGACGCGACGGGACCTCCTCGCGCGGTTCGGGATGGGGTCGGATGGCCGGGCCGCAGACCGGACGGTTGACGCCGTGCTCGAGCTGCTCGAGCCGCGGGCGCCAGAGCCGACCCGCGCAGCCTTGCCGCTGGAGTCGTATTGATGCGTGTCCTCATCACCGGCGGCGCGGGGTTCGTCGGGTCACATCTGTCGGAAGCACTGCTCGAACGCGGCGACGAAGTGTTCGTTCTCGACAACCTGTCCACCGGCTCGATCGACAACATCGTCCACTTGAAGTCGCACCCGCGATTTCACTACACCATCGACACCGTCACCAACGAACCCGTCCTGGCCGAGCTCATCGATCGCTGTGATACGGTCGTGCACCTGGCGGCGGCGGTGGGCGTGAAGCTGATCGTCGAGGCGCCCGTGCACACCATCGAGACCAACGTGCACGGCACTGAAGTCGTCCTGAAGCTCGCCAACAAGAAGAAAAAGCTGGTGCTCATCGCGTCGACGTCCGAGGTCTACGGGAAGAGCGTCAACGTGCCGTTCCGCGAAGACGCGGATCTGGTGCTGGGCCCGACGCAAAAGCACCGCTGGGCCTATGCCTGCAGCAAGATGATTGACGAGTTCCTCGCGCTGGCGTACTGGAAGGAACGCAAGCTGCCGGTGATCGTGCTGCGTCTCTTCAATACCGTCGGACCGAGGCAGACCGGGCAGTACGGGATGGTCATCCCCAATTTCGTCCGTCAGGCACTGTCCGGCCAGCCGATCACGGTCTTCGGCGACGGGACGCAGTCGCGGAGCTTCACTTACGTCGGCGATGTCGTCCGCGCGGTTGTCGCGCTCATCAACGATCCGCGCGCGGTCGGACAGGTCTTCAACGTGGGCAATGGCAAGGAGATCACCATCGGGGATCTGGCGGAACGAGTGAGGACGCTGGCCGGAAGCCACTCGAAAATCGTCCTGATCCCTTACGATCAGGCGTACGAGGCCGGCTTCGAGGACATGCCGCGCCGCGTTCCGGACATCTCGAAGATTCACGCGCTCATCGGCTACGCCCCGACCGTCGAACTCGACGAGATGGTGGAGCGCGTGATCGAATACTTTCGTCAGCAGTAACGCATGGGCACGACCCTGGGTATCAAAGCCGGCGCACGCCGGACCGTCGAGAGCCTGCTGCGGCGCAACGCCAAGCCGGTCCGGCGTCTGCTGCTCGCAACCGGCCGCGATCGCGCGCCAGTTCTGCCGGAGATCGTGCAGATCGAAAGCACGAACATCTGCAACGCGAAGTGCGTCTTCTGTCCCCGCGACGAAATGCACCGTCGTCAGGGCGTGATGTCGTTCGAGCTGTTCACGAAGATCGTCGACGAGTGCGTCGAGCTCGGGATCACCCACGTGCGCGTCCACAACTACGGCGAGCCCTTCATCGACCGCGGGCTCGTCGACAAGGTGCGCTACGCGAAGCAGAAGGGCATCCAGGAAGTCGGGATGATCAGCAACGGCTCGCTCATCACCGAGCAGGTCGCGCGGGGCATGATCGAAGCGGGACTCGACGCGATCAACATCAGCGTCGACGCGTCGGGCAAAGAAGTCTTCGAATCGACGCGCATCGGGCTGAAGTACGACAAGGTCATCGCCAATATCGAGCGGCTCGTCCGGCTGCGCACGGAGCTCGGCCGTCGGCGCCCGAAACTGATCCTCTCGTTCGTCCGTCAGAACAACTCACTCGACGAGCAGGCGTTCATCGAGCACTGGAAGGCGATCGCGGACAAGATCCACATCACGGATCTTCACAACTGGGCCGGCACTCTCAACCGCGAGTCGGACGTCAACTACCCGTGTTACCGTCCGTGGCTGACGTTTACCGTGCTCTGGGACGGCCGCGTCTCGCTCTGCTGCGCCGATTTCGACGGCCGTACCGTCCTCGGCGACCTCAACACCTCCACCATTCGGGAGATCTGGAACGCCGAGCCCTACCGGCGTGTCCGTCGTGAGCACCTCGAGAGCGGTGGGCCCGATATCTGCCGAGCCTGCGACCTGCCGCGCAAGGATTCGCCCCTCTGGGTGACAAAGCTGACCTAGGCCGTTCACGGCCAGATCAGGGATCTCGCCGTCCTATCCAGAGGTATACTGGTTGGATAGCCGGGAGCACGCCATGAAGAAATCCTTCGGCCTTGCGCTGACTGTCGCGTTGTTCGTGTCGGCCGCTATTCCGTGCGTCGCCGGCGAGTTGCGCCTCTCGATGGCCAACGGCCGGGTGACTCTGATCGCCCACGACGTGACCGTTCGCGAGATTCTCGCGGAATGGGCCCGCGTCGGCCAGGCCAGGATCGTCAACGCCGAAAAGATCGGCGGAATGCCGGTCACGCTCGAACTTCAGGACGTCCCCGAAGCGCAGGCGCTCGATACGGTGCTTCGATCCGCGGCCGGGTACGTGATGGTCCCGCGCGTCGCCGGAAATCCTGGCGTGTCGCGCTACGACCGAATCATGATCCTGGCCTCGAGCCGGCCGCCCACCACGAGCACGGCCACGACGGCGCAGCCCTTCAACAATGGCCGTAACCCGCAGACGCAGATCCAACAGACGGTGTCGCCGGACGATGACGACGACAATCCGAGGGAACAGCCAACGCCGAACGCCGTCTTCCCGCCACAAAACGGACAGGTCATGCCTGGGCCGCAGGCGCAGCCAGCGCAGCCGGGACAGCTGCCGAATCAGGCGCCGATGACGTCGACGCGTCCGGGTATGCTCCCAGCGCCGCAGCCGTCGGGCGTGCCGCCAAATCCGTATCTGGTACCACCGACGCAGACCACGATGCCACCACAGCCTCTGCCGACGGTGCCGGGCCCGCAGCAGCCGCCTCGCCGTCCGGGCGGGGGCGGCGGCCTCTAATGGAATGAACGTCTGAACCGGGAGCGGCCGCTCCGTTGTCGCTCCCGCGGAATTCACGGTAAGCGACCCGACACAGCCGATTCGCCGCACGGCGCCGCCCGAGTGAGGAACCTGCAGAACGCAGGTTCCCCGCACGACGCTTCGCACCTGGATGATCGGGCCCATCCCATCCGAACTACAATCGAACACGCCATGACCACCCGACCGGCGGTGCGTGGCGGCGAGTACGCCGCCCGCGGCGACTATCACCGCACGCCGGATCCGACGTGGGACTACTACCCCACGTACATCGCGAAGCTCGAGGCAGTCCGGCGGTGGCTCGACGTGCTGGCGCCCGCCACGCGCGTGCTCGACGCCGGATGCGGCGAAGGCGTCCTTGTCGACGAGTACGCCGGGCGCCTGGCGATCGAGGGACTGGACCCGAACTATTCGTCCGATCGCGTGCGCACGGGATCGCTCACCGCGCTGCCCTACGCCGACGGTACGTTCGATCGCGCGCTGTGCCTGGACGTGCTCGAGCACCTGTCGTTCGAGGAGCAGCCGCGCGCGCTGGCAGAACTGCATCGTGTGCTGCGGCCTGGCGGCGAGCTTCTCGTGTCGGTTCCAAATCTCGCCCATCTCCAGTCCCGCATACACTTCCTGCTCCGTGGACGGCTCATCCGGACCGCATCAGAGCTGAAGCATCCCGGCGATCGGCCGATCGACGAATACTTGACGCTCGCCGCGCGCGTGGGCTTCGAGCTCGTCGCCCGTCAAGGCATCTTTCCGACGATTCCGATCGTGACCCGGCTGATCCGGCGGAACCCGCAATCGCTCCTGCCGCTCCATCGCGCGCTCACGCGCGTGCTGCCCATCCCGGGCTGGTGCTTCCTGAACCTGCTGACGTTCCGGAAACGCTGACGCCTTGTTCGACAAGATCCGAGAGCTCTCGAAGAACCTGGCGATCTACGGCCTCGGTGACGTGGCCATCCAGATCGTCAACTTCCTCCTGCTCCGCGTCTACGTCCAGTACCTGACGCCGGTCGACTATGGTGTGCTGGCGCTTCTCGGCAGCGTCGAGGCGATTGCGAAGTTGTTCTTCCGGTGGGGGCTCGACGGATCGTTCATGCGGTTCTGGTACGACTGCGAAGACGACCGGGCCCGTCAGCGCCTCTCGAGCACCCTGTTCTTCTTTCTCCTCGGCCTGAACGGCCTTCTGCTCGTCGCCTCGCTCATCGCCGCGCCCGTTCTGTCGGACGCGCTCTTCGGCGTGCCTGGCTTCACGCCGGCGCTGCAGCTCGTGCTCCTGAACACGTTCGCCATCGGCTTCACGTTCATCCCGTTCCACGTGCTGCGGATGCGGCAACAGTCGCGCGAGTTCAGCGCCCTGACCTTTTCGCGCTCGCTCGCCACGCTGCTCCTTCGGATCGCGCTGGTCGTGGGCGCGGGCTATGGCATCTGGGGCGTCATCATCGCTGACGTCGTCGTGACGACGATCCTCATCCTGGTGATGCTGCCACTGTTCCTGCCGCTCATTCGACCGGTCTTCTCGCGTGAGGTCCTGAAGGAGTCGCTGTCGTTCGGGTTGCCGCGGCTGCCGCATGCCGCGGCGCAACAGGTGATGGCGGTTGGGGACAAGTTCATTCTGCAGCGTTTCCGCCCGTTGTCCGACGTCGGGGTCTACTCGATGGGCGTCAGCTTCGGACTGACCGAGAAGCTGTTCCTAGGGGCGTTCGAGTACGCGTGGGCCCCTTTCTACTACGCGACGTCGCGCGAACCGGACGGCCCGCGGGTCTTCGCAGGAATCACGACCTACGTGTACGCAGCGCTCGGGCTGCTGACGGCCGGACTCTCTGCAATCGGCGGCGACCTGCTGGCGGCGATGGTCGGCCCTGACTACGCCGCGGCGGGGGACGTCGTGACGTGGACGGCGGTCGGCGTGTTCTTTCAGGGCGTGTACCTGCTGACGTCAATCGGACTGAACATCACGAAGAACACGCGGTATTACCCGGTGTCGACGATCCTCGGCGCGGCGATCAATGTGATCCTGAACTTCGTACTGATTCCGACCTTCGGGATCATCGGCGCCGCCTGGGCCAACGCGGTCGCGTACGGCGTACAGACGGCCGTGGCGTTCCGGTTGTCGCAGCGCTTCTATCCGATCCAGTACGAAACCGGGCGGCTCGCGCGGGTGACGGCGGCGGCGCTCGTCGCCTGCCTGACTGCGCGGGCGCTGCCCGAGATGCGGCCGTTCATCGGAGTGCTCATGAGGGGCTCCGCCGTCGTTCTCGTGATGGCCGCGCTCCTGGGCACCACGGGTTTCTTCCGCGCGGACGAAATGCGAGCACTCACGGCGCTACGACGTCGCCGCCCAGGCGCGGCCGTGATGCCGGCGGCGGACACCACCGAGCTCGCGGGCGAAATCGTCAGCGCCGACGTTCCAGAAGAGCCGATCATCGAGCCGGGGGGCCGCCGGTGAGCGAACAGCGAACCCAGCTCGCGGTCGTCGGCGCCATCTGCGCACTCGGGCTGGCGCTACGTCTGGTGGGCCTGCAGTACGGTTTGCCCGCCGTTTACAACCCCGACGAAGTCGCGATCATCGCCCGTGCCCTCAGCTTCGCGAAAGGCACGCTGAACCCGCACAACTTCCTCTACCCTACTTTCTACTTCTACGTGCTCTTCGCGTGGGTCGGTGTCTACCTCGCCTTCGTCTGGCTGACCGGCCGCGTCGCATCCCTCGATCAACTGCAGAAGCTGTACTTCACCCACCCCACCGGCATCTACACCGCCGGCCGGACGCTCGGCGTTGCCACGGGCACGGCGAGCATCGCGGTCCTGTACCGGCTCGGCGCGATGCTTCTGGACAATCGTGGAGCGATCGCGGCAGCGCTCTTTCTAGCCGTAGCTCCCCTTCACGTCCGCGACTCGCACTACGTCAAGCACGACGTGCCGGTGACGCTGACGATCGTCGCGGCGTATCTGATGATGGCGCGGATCTGGCCGGCACCCCGGTCATCGTCGCTCCGCTCGCGCGACACGGTCGTCGCAGGAGCGGCCTGCGGCGTTGCGTTTTCCACCCATTACTACTCCATCTTTCTTTCCATGGCACTCGTTTGGACGCTCGTTCAGGGATGGAGGCCGCGGGGGTGGCCCGAGGTGATTCGACAGACCGCGACCGCGGCAGTGGTGAGCGCGATCGTGTTCTTCGTGCTGTCACCGTTCATCGCGCTGGAGCCGCTGACCGCGGTTCGTGACATTGCCGCCAACCGTCAGATCGTCGTGGATCGGGCGGTCACATCCGGCGCGTTCGCGCCTGCGTGGCGGTACGCGGACATGCTGTGGCGGGACTCGATGGGGCAGCCGGTCGTCGCGCTGGCGCTCATCGGCGTGGTGTGGATGCTCGCCGTCGCGCCGGCTCGCGCTGTGCAACTACTGGCGTTCCCCCTGCCGTTTCTCCTCTTCATCACAAACACCGCGCCAGCCAGTCGCTACCTGAACCCGGTGCTGCCATTCATCGCGATTTTCGCGGCGTGGACGTTGACTTCGCTCTGCGCCCGCGCGCCACGCGGCGTCTTCTGGGCGCTCCTGATCGCGGCAGCGCTGCCAGGAGCTCTCGGGAGCATCCGCGCCGATCGGTTCTTCCGTCAGCCCGACACGAGAACGCTCGCGCAGGCCTACATCGAGTCGCATATCCCGTCCGGCGCGACGATCGTCGTGCAGCCGTATTCAGTGCCGTTGACGATGTCGCGTGAGGGGCTCGTGGAGGCGCTCTCCAAACATCTCGGAAGTGCGGAGGCTGCGTCGACGAAGTTTCAGCTGCAGCTCGGGCTGAATCCTTACCCGTCACCTGCGTATCGCCTGATCTACCTCGGCAGTGGCGGCCTTGATGCCGATAAGATCTACGTGGGATACGACGAGCTCGGCGCGGCGATGCAGGGCCTCGACACGCTCCGCCGGCTCGGCGTGGCGTTCGTCGTCGTCAAACGGTACAATACGTCGGATCCAGCAACCTTGCCGTTCCTCACCGCGCTGGCTCGGGAGGGCCGGCGGATTGCCGCGTTCTCACCGTACAGGCCCGGCGTATCCGAGGCCGAGCAGGCGCGGATTGACCCTTTCCTGCACAACACCGACACCCGGATCGATGGCGCGCTCGAGCGTCCCGGTCCGCCGCTGGAGATCTGGCAGCTCGATGATTCTGGACGCGTGCACGATCGGCCGGCGGCGGCGCGCTGAAGATATGACCACCAAGATCCAGCGCACCTTACGGGTCCACCTGCGTGGAGCAGGCGGAGCGTTTCGTGGCTAGTGGCTCAGGTCTCGGGGCATCGGTTGCGTGGTTGCGCGAGTCGATCGCGACCCGCGCCCGAGCGCTGCCCGCGGCCCGCCATGCGTGGGCCCGGTACCGTCGCCACCGTTACCAGCAGCAGGTCGAGCGCTTCCTCCGCGAGAAAACCGGCCGGGCCGATCGGCTTCCGGTCGGGGCCGTCTACGAAGCCACGATGCGGTGCAACCTGCACTGCGAGTTCTGCTACGTTCTCGACCTGCTCAACATCGAAGGCGAGTGGCGACAGGAACTCACCCTCGACGCGCTGCGCAAAGCCTTTCCCGATCGAGCAGGTTTTCAAGTCAGCCTCACGGGCGGCGAGATCTTCATGCGGAAGGACATCATGTCCGTCCTCGATGTCTTCCGCGAGAAAGGCTATGCGTGCGGCTACCTCACGACGAACGGGACCATCATCACCGAGGAACGTGCTGAGGCGCTCGCCGACCTCGCGTCAGCCGGGTTCCTCAAGCACATCAGCGTCTCGATTGACGGACCGGGCGAGCTGCACGACGCCGCGCGCGGGCTCAAGGGGACTTTCGAGCGGACCTGCGCGGGGCTTCGCCGTCTGCAGGAAGCCGCTCGCAAGAAGCACGCGCCTCTGCGCGTCAGCATCAACACCACGGTCGCCCATGAGAGCCTGGAGGCGCTCGACCAGATGGTCGACGTCGCCGAGGAGCTCGGCGTCGATGCCATCGGACTGAATCATCTGATGTTCAGCACCCCGGAGGAGGTCGCCGAAACGGTGCGGCTCATCGGCGCGCCGGACGCCTCGGTCATCGCCACGTTCGTCACCCCGGATCCAGGCCTTGACGTGTCGCGCGTTCGCGAAAAGGTGGCCGCACTTGCCGACAAGTGCAAGCGCCGCAACGTGCTGTTCGATTTCCGGCCGAAGGTCCATCCACAGTTGATGGACAACTACTACACGCCGGGAGCCAAGCTGGACGGCCGCTGTCTTTACCCGTTCCTGCACGCGCGCGTCTCGTTTTCCGGAAAGATGTACTTTTGCCCGTTCATCCGTGTGGAAGTCGGCGATCTCACGCAGTCCACGCTGGAAGAAATCTGGAACGGCGAGCGTTACGTGCAGATGCGGAAAGCGCTGGTTGAAAACGGGATCTTTCCCGTCTGCCGGCGATGTTGCAAGGTCGAGCTGTCTCCAGAACCGGTTGCCGAACCCTTCGGTGCGGGGGTGCCGGTGCCAACGCGACGGGCCATTCCGCTGACGGTGGTGCGGTGACGCCGTGACCATGCTTGGCCGCAAGACGCTCCTCGTCAACCCGCCGCTCATCAACGGGATTGCCTTCACCCGTCAAGGACGCTGTCAGGAGCGGGAGGAGGTCCTCGGGACCACGAAGCCGCCCTACACGCTGGCGCTCCTCGGAGCGCTCCTGCGCAATGCCGGGTGCGAGGTTCGATTGATCGATGCGACAGCCGAGAAGCTGTCGATCGATCAGATCGTCGCCCGGCTCGAAGCTGAGGGCTTCGCGCCCACGCTGATCGTGTTTCCGACAACCACGCCCACGCTTGACGCAGACGTCGCGGCGATGGCGACGCTCAAGACGCGATTCGGCGCGCCGATCGTCTGTTTCGGTCCGCACGCATCAACGGTGCCGACTGAGTCGATGACACGCGCGCAAACCGTCGACGGCATGTTCGTCGGCGAGCCCGAAGACGGCGTCGTACAACTCGCGACCCTCGACTCGCTCGACCGCGCCGGCGAGGTGCCCAGCCTGACCTGGCGGAAAGACGGCGTTGTCCTGCCCCATCGGGTTCACGGCTCGTTCGCCGGATTCCTGCAGACGCCGTATCCGGCGTGGGACCTGGTCTCGTTAGCCGGTTACTCGCTGCCGATGGTCAACAAGCCGTACGTGCTCGTCGAAACCAGCCGCGGCTGCCCGTACACCTGTGACTTCTGCGTCGCTCCGGTGCATCAGGGCCACAAGTTCCGCGAACGGAGCGCCACGTCGATCGTCGACGAGATCGAGCGCAGCTATCGGACACTCGGGGTCGAGTACTTCTATCTCTGGGGCGACACGGTCACGCTCAACGTCAAGTCGTTCACCGCTTTCTGCGACGAGCTGATTGCACGCAAGCTGCCGATTCAGTGGTTCGGCAACGCGCGCGCCGACAACCTGACCGATCCCGCGTTCGTCCATCGCCTGCGGCGTGCCGGCTGCTGGATGCTGGCGCTCGGTATCGAATCGGAATCCGATGACGTGCGCAAGGACATGGCGAAGCGCCTCGAGCGGCAGAAGATTCAGTCGGCGTTCAAGAACATGCGCGATGCCGGGATCAAGTCGTTCGCGTTCTTCATCTTCGGCTACCCGGGCGAGACGCCGGAGATGATGGACCTCACGACGCGGTACGCCGTCGATCTCGACCCCGACTTCGCCAACTTCTACCCGGCGGTCCCGTACCCGGGAACCGCACTCTACGAGAAGTGCGTGCGCGAGGGCCTGCTGAATCCCGAAACGGCGGACTGGTCGAAGATGGAGTATTCGTACTATCTGCTGCGCGGGAACGGGCTCGACGAGCAGGTGGTGATGCAGGCGATCAACCGGGCAAAGCGACGCTTCTTCCTGCGCCCGACCTACGTCGCGCGCCACGCGGGGGATGTGCTGCGATTGGCGCTCACGAAGCAGGGCATCATGTGGCAGGTCCTGACGCGCACGATCTTCGGTGCCCGCGTCGTGGACGCGCAGAGCACGCCGGCGCCCGTGCAGTTGAAGCCGGATGCCCGGTCCGGCTGAATCCGGATCTACGGTCCGGCAGAAGCCGGACGCTACGCTTGCGTACGGAGCTCTTCGACGGAGATGGCTCGATAGGTTTGCCGCGGCTTCGGCCTCGAACGCTGAAAGTGCCGGAGGTCGCGCAACTGGGTGAGATATCCCAGCGCTTCCTTGAGGTTCATCTTGCTCTCACCCGCCGTGCGTCCTTCGAACACGTACGGGATTTCGACGACGGTCGCGGGCTGACCGCGCACCAGCAGCTCGAGGCAAATCTTGAAGCCGCCGGCCGAAATGCGGACTCCTCGCGCCAGATCGCGCCGAATCAGAAAGAACCCCGACGTCGCGTCGCGAACGGGCGTCAGCGGTCGCGCCATCACGCACGCGATGCGGGACATGATCAGCCGCGCGGCGGGCCAGTTGTGGGTGCCGCCTCCCGGCACGTAGCGGCTGCCGATGACCATGTCCGCGGACGCCTGCCGCATGACCGCGAGCATCCGCGGAAGCGTCGCGGGCGGGTGACTGAGATCGGCGTCGATGACGCCCACGATCGGCGCCAACGCCCGCTCGAAGCCGGCGACCACGGCGGTGCCGAGCCCGAGCTTGCCCGAACGATGAACGACCTGGATCTTGAATCGCTGCGCGAGTTCGTCAGCCAACGCGCCGGTGCCATCCGGAGAGTTGTCGTCCACGATCACGAGCTCGCCCTCCACGTCCTCGGCCTGATAGGCGCCGAAGATGGACTCGACGAGATCGGCCAGCCGGTCACGCTCGTTGTAAGTGGGCACGACGATCGACAGCGCGGCGGTCTGAGGCGAAGCCAAGGATGAAACTCTCAAGCACTATAATCCAGGCGCTTCCGCGCGTGCAGACCTTCGTCCTCCATCGACCAGTGCGCCGCCTTCGCCGATGACGACGCGGCTGTGTGTGACGCTCGCGGGCGTCCTGTTGCTCGTGCGAGTGCCGTCGCTCGTGCAGCCGATGGGCGCGGACCAGGGGCTCTACGCGTACGTCGGCGAGCGTATCCTCGTGGGTGACGTACCCTATCGCGATGCGTGGGACCAGAAACCTCCAGCCATTCATTTCACCTACGCCATTCTCCGCGCCGTCTGGAAGAGTGATGCCGTGGTCGCCGCGGCTGACCTCATCGCGGCTGCGTGCGTCGGCGGATTGCTGTTCCAGCTGGGTACCGCGGTCGCGGGGCGTGCAGTAGGGACGACGAGCGCATTGCTCTTCCTGCTGCTTTCCAACCCCGCATTCACGCGGGTCGGCGGGGTTCGGCTGCGCGGCCAGGCCGAGACATTCATTGCCGTGGCCCTCACGGCCGCGTTCCTGTTCCTGGTACGCGAACGCGTCAGGCGCGGGAGCGGCGGGATCGTCGCCGCGGGACTGATGCTCGGCATTGCCTGTGTGTTCAAGTACAACACCGCCGTCTACGCCGTCGCGGCAGTCGCCGCCATGTGGCTGTGGAATCAATTGTCCGCACGCAGCCTGGGGCTCTTGTGCATCGGCTTTTGCGTCCCCATCGTCCTGATGCTTTCGTACTTCGCCGCGACCGGGACGCTATCGGATCTCTACGAGGCGACGATCGCGTACAACGTCCAGTATTCCGGGGAAACCTACGCCGGACCGCTTGACGCGTTTCGATATCTGCTGACGTTTCCTGTCGAACGGGCTCGGGTCGATGCGTTGTGGACCGTCGGCGGCGCAGGGTGCCTGGTACTACTCGCCGCTGTCCTCGCCGACCGGAACCGCCTTGTCGCGCCGTTGTGGGTGGGTGCGGCGTGCCTGTCGATCGCGATCAACGGCAGCCGCGGTCTGCCGCAGTATTTCGTGCAGGCGAATCCGGCGCTCGCGCTGGCCGCAGGCTGGGGAGCCGCGCTCGCCTGGAAAGTTGTGGAAGTACGAGGAGGACGCTACGCGCGTCCGATTGCGATCGGCCTCCTCGCGCTCGTCGCCGTGGGGGTCTGGCGCGTGAATCAGTTTCCGAAGCTCGTCGAGCAGACGCTCTTCGACGCCAGATACGCGTTCGGCGGCGTGAGCGCGGACGAGCATCTGGCGCGTTATTCGGACGAGCGCAAGTACTCCCCGCTGCAGGCCGCGAAGCTGGCTGAGTTCCTCCGCGCGCACAGCGCCGACTCGGATCGCGTGTACGTGTTTGGCTTCAGTTGCGCGGCCTACGTCGACGCCGGTCGTGCCAGCGCCTCGCGCTTTTTCTGGAGCCGCCCGGTTATCGTCGGCTTCAACCGGGATCGTCCGGGATATGGCGCCTCAGGCGTGCTCGCCGAGCTGATGCGCCACAATCCGGCCGTCGTCGCACTTCAACGCAAGGACTGGGCGCCGGACGTGATGGACTCGGCGGCATTCTTCATGGGCACGCCAATCCTGGCGGAGTGGCTGCAATCTCACTACCAGCGCGCCGACGGTCCCGACGCCTTCGACGTATGGGTGCGGAAGACGGTCTCGCCGTGACGACGGACAGGTCGATCTCCGTGCGGGCCTTCGCCGCTGGCGTGCTGTCGATTGCCGCACTGGCTCTTCTCCTCCGGACCATGTATCCGGCTGCCGATCCTCCCTGGAATCCAAGCGTCGGCGTCGTCTGGCACGACGAAGGGGCGTGGGTCCACAACGCGCGCAACCGAGCGCTCTTCGGCGCATGGACGCTCGATGCGTGGAACCCGATGTACATCGCGCCGGTGTTTACCGGCCTCGAGTACGCCTCGTTCGCGGCATTTGGCGTGGGCGTCCGGCAGGCGAGACTGGTCTCGGAACTGACCGGATTCGCGTCGGTGATTCTGTTGATGTTCGGCGTCCGCCGGATCGGCGGCCGGGAATCGGGGCTCATCGCCGGCGCGCTCCTCGCGACGAACTACGTCTACGTGATGTACGACCGGGCCGCGACGATGGAGGCGTCCATGGTCGCCTTCATGGTGATCTCGTGGTACGCCTACGTCCGCGCGCAGTCACGTGCCGCCTGGGGATGGATCGCCGCGGCGTCGGCGCTGCTCGCGTATTTCACGAAAGCGAGCGCCGCTTTCTACGTAGCGGCGCTCGGCCTCGACGCGCTGATCTCGGTGTTCAGGCCGACCTCGGCTGACGATGATGCCAGCCGCGCCGGGGCGCGGGCGACGATTGCCGGTCTGTTCGCGTGGGGCGTGCTCGCGTTGGTGCTCTTCGTGGCCCCAAACTGGACCGAGTACCGCTTCTACAACTGGCAGATGTCCGTCACACGGAAACCCAGTTACGACCTGCGGTCGCTGGTCGATCGGGTCACGTGGTTTCCTGTCCTTCACGACGTCTTCACGCGCATGTGGTTCGTCGTGGTCACCGGCGTCGTCGCCCTGTTCGGACTGATCGGACGATGGGGCCGCGTCAGCCCGCCCGAACGTTTGCTCGCCCTGTGGATAGGGGTCGGCACGTTCGAGCTTCTGTTGCACGACGTCGGGAATGAGCGTCGATTCCTGATCTTCATTCCCGCGCTGATCGCCGTCGCCGCCCTCGCGCTCGGACGGGACCGCACAATGCTTCCCGCGGAGATTTCAACCGTTCCTCGCGGTCGAGCGCTGCTGGCAATGCCAATCGTTCTCTACGCGCTGTACGTCATCATCGCTCCACTCGTCCGGCTGACACGCCTGTACGAGATCGGTCCGAACGTACGGGTGGCGGCCGCCCTTGCGGCACTGGCCGCGCTCATCCTGTACGCGACCTGGCCGTGGATCCCGCGGCGCCTCGCGCGAGATCGGTGGAGTCCCGCGGCCGGGCTCGTGGTCGCGGCGCTCGTTTCCGCCGGTCAGCTCGCACAGTTCGTGCAATGGGCCGCAGGTCGGTCGTACAAGAACTACGAAGCGTCGGTTACGCTGGGGCAGGTCCTCCCACCAGGAACGCTCGTGCATGGCAAGCTGGCCAACGGCCTTTCACTCGACAACCGGATCAAGCCGATCTTCATCGGGAGGGAGTTCGGCAATTACGAGGACCGCAAGCGGCGCGACGATGTGCGATATATTCTCACCTACGTTGCGCCGAGCCTTGGCTACGAGTCGCAGGCGAGAAATCCGGTCATTCAGGACGTGCTCGACGCCTATCCGAACCACCGCACCCTCATGACGTTCGACGTGGCAGAAACCAGTACGGGCCACGATCGCGCGGCGCTCATTGACAAGTTCGGATCGGCTGCCGCCGGCTCGTCGAACGGCACCGGGCGTGCGCACGATTGACGAGCGCGCCATCAAGGCGCACGCTGACCTCCGATTCCGGTCCGAGTACGACTACGCGCTCTTCGAGTACTATCGCAGCGCGAAAGTCATCGCGTTTCTCGAGCGGGCGGGCGTCGTCGTACGTGGCCGTGTGCTCGACGCCGGCTGCGGCGGAGGCGGCATGCCCTTGTCGCTCGCCGAGGAAGCGTCGCTGGTGGTCGGGATCGATCCAGCCGATCGATTTCAGGACGCCGGTGTCAGACTCGGACGGGAGCGCGGTCTCGGCAACCTGACGTTCGCCCTCGCGGACGGCATGTTCCTGCCTTTCGGAGATGGAGCGTTCGATCTCGTGCTGTCGCACGCCGTGATCGAGCACGTGGCAGATGCGCCGCTGTACTTGGGTGAATGCCGCCGGGTGCTCGCGCGAGGCGGGCACGTCTACCTCTCGACGGCCCCCTACCTGTCGTTCGCGGGTGCGCATCTGCCGAGGCTGAAGCTGCAGGTACCGCTCCACCTGATCGTGGGGCGGCGTGCGGCATTCGCGACGTTCCGGTTCCTCGCGCGCCACGCCGCGTGGACGCTGAAGGAGCCGGCCAACGAGAACTCGTTCATCAAGGCGGCGCGGCGCGGTGAGATCAAGCACGACGATCTGCTCGAGAAAGTGCGCGTCGCCAGGCTTCGCCGCCAGATCGCGGTCGCAGGGCTGCGCATCGTCCGCGAGGAGCTGCATGTCACCGCGACGGTGAGGCGGCTGCCCGGCGCGATGGCGCGATGGCTGCGCGACAGCCCGCTGACGCAGGACGCGCTCATCAGCAACATGGAGTACGTGTTGGCAGAGGCGGAACGCTGACGGGTAACGACTGAGGCACCAGGGCGTGGCGGAGATTACGCGATATCGGCCGGAAGACCGGCGTGCGGTGGACGCGATGTACCGGCGGGTGTTCGGGAACGACGCCGCCGAGTCGAGCCGTCTCCGCTGGGACTGGCAGTACCGCAGGAATCCGAACAACCCCGGCCAGGAGCCGGAGATCTGGATCGCGCGCGAGGGCACGGCCATCGTCGGCCAGTACGCGACGATGCCGGTGAAGCTGTCGGTGAACGGGCGGGAAGTGCGAGGCTCGTGGGGCATGGACGTCATGGTCGCCCCCGAACGTCAGCGTCAAGGACTGGGCGAAATCCTGTTCCGCACCTGGGATCGGAACGTCGGGGCATCGCTCGGGCTCGGATTGTCCGATTCGTCGTACCGCCTGTTTCAGAAACTCCGTTGGCCGGACGTCGGTCCTGTTCCCTGCCTGGTGAAGCCGCTGACACGCCGCGCCCTGCGGAGGCCGAACTGGCCGGCGCCGGTCAACCGGCTCGTATCTGCGATTACGTTGCCGGTCGTGAAGATCGTGGCGCGAACGCGGCCGCTGCGTGCGGAAGTGCGGCTGGTTCAGCGGTTCGACGACAGCTTCACGGAATTGTGGAACACGCTGGCGCCAAAGTTCGACTTGGCGGTCCGGCGCGACGCCCCGTACCTGAACTGGAAGTTCCTGTCCACGCCTCACGTCCGTTACTTGATTGCCACGCTGGTTCGCGACGAACGGACCGTCGGCTACGCCGTATACCGGCATCTGCTCGAGCCCCGCGGCCGGGTGACGCTGCTGGTGGACTTCCTGGCCGATCCGGCCGACGAAGCCGGCATCAACGCGCTGCTGCGATGGATCGATCGCGAAGCCCGTCAGGCGGACTCCGACAAGATCCGTACGTTCGCGATGCATGCGGCCTTCCGCCGGGCGTTGCGGCGAAGCGGCTACTTCCAGGTCAAGTCGACGATGGAGTTCGTCGTGAAGGTCAACGATCTCGAGGTGCCGCCAACGTTCTACGACTCGACCGAGGCCTGGCACGTCACGCTCGGGGATTCGGACCAGGATCGGTGACGATGAAACGTTCAAGGTGCAGGGTGCAGCGTTCCGCGTGCCGGTGCACGGTGCAGGGTGCACGTTTCTAGAATCCCCATGTTTCTTCTCGTCGGCATCGACACCGAAGGCGACAACCAGTGGGACGCGGCCGCGCGGGCGAACCAGCGGTTCGAGAACATCTACGCGCTCCCGGCCCTTCATGCGTTGTTCCAGCGGCATGGCGTGCGGCCGACCTACGTGATCACCCACCCGGTCGCGACCGACGCGCGGTCAGCCGAAACGCTCCGGACGCTGATGGCCGGCGGTGACTGCGAAGTCGGCGCCCATCACCACGCGTGGGAGACGCCGCCGTGCACGGCCGAAGACATCAAACGCCACCCTTACGCGTCGACGCTGCCGATCGCACAGTTCGAGCAGCAGCTCGCCAGCTTGACGGGCGCGATCGCGTCGGCGATTGGCGTCCGTCCGGTGTCGTATCGATCGGGCCGCTTCGGGTTTTCCGCCACCCATGTCACCGCCCTCGAGCGAGCGGGATACCTGGTCGAGTCGAGCGTCGCCCCCTTGTTCTACGAAACCCACAAAGGCGGTCCGGAATTCGTCGATGCGCCACTGCGTCCGTATTTCCTCGCCTACGACAACGCCACGAGACCAGGCTCGAGCGGTGTGTTGGAAGTTCCTGTGTCGGCGGGTCTCAGCCGGCGTCTGCCGAAGTTCCTGCAGTTCGCGTACGCGCGGGCGCCGCGCCCGTACACCACGAAACGGGCCCTCAGAGCTCTCGGTATCGCCCGGATGCGATGGCTGCGGCCGTCCTACTCGTCGCTGTCGGACATGACCGGCCTCGCGAACGAGCTCGCCCGGGCCGGCGAGCCGGTGTTGAATCTACTATTCCACTCCAGCGAAGCGATCGTCGGCGGCAGCCCGTACAATCGCACGCCGTCGGAGCTCGACGCGTTCTGCGATCGCCTCGAGCGTTTTCTCGCGTACGCCACGAAAGAGCTGGACGCCGAGCCGGCCACGTTCAGCGAGTTCCGGGCGCGCTACTGCGGGGCCCATGCTGGCCCGTCGCCGCGGGCTCTTGGTCGCGGGCTCTTGGTCGCGGACATCCGACGGCGACCGACGCCTGACGAGCAGTGTTGACGACTACTGGAGGCACGACTGCCGACTACCGACTAACGACTGCCGACTGCCGACTGAAACGTGCACATTCTCCACATCACGCCGCACCTGCCGCCGGATCAGGCCGCCAACGCCCTGCTGCCCGCGCAGCTCGGCCAGTGGGCCGGCGAGGCGGGGGACACGGTGGAGTACATTGCGCATCCGCCGCGTGCCGGCGGCGGCGCGGCACTCGCCGGTCCGGTCACGTGGCTGCCGCGCCGGAGTGGCAACGTCCTGGATCGCGCGTTGCGCGTCGATGCCCTGCGAAATGCCTGGCGTATTCGCCGGGTGCTCGAGCGCGTGCTGGGCCGCGCGGACGTCGTGCACGTCCACAGCAATGGTCTCCTGTCGGAGCTTGCCGTCCTGCTTGCGCACCGCCGCGGCCGGCCTGTAGTACTGACGTTGTATGGCACGGAGATTTGGCACTACCGTCCGCGACGGATGACGCCCGACCTCTTCACGCGCGCCTATCAGGCTGCTTCGTGGATCACGTTCTACAGTGATCGTCTGCAGTCGAAGGCGCGCGAGCTCGGTCTGACGCGCAGAAACATGCAGACGATCTACCCGGCCGTCGCCCCGCGCTTCGCCTGGCATGACGAAGACGCGCAGGCCGGCAAGCGCCGCGCGCTCGGCATCGTGAATCGTCACCTGCTGGTCAACGTGAAGCGGCTGCATCCGCTCGCCGGTCAGCGGCATCTGCTCGAAGCGATGAACGAGGTGATCCGTCTGCACCCGGACACCCGGCTCGTGCTCTGCGGTACGGGACCGCTGCTCGACGAGCTGAAGAGCGTGGCCCGGTCGGCGGGGGTCGAGCGCCATGTGACATTCGCTGGCCTCGTGGACAACGCCGTCGTCGCCGACTACTGCGCCGCGGCGGACCTCTTCGTGCTCCCGTCGATTCTCGAAGCCCTGCCGACGGTCGCCGTCGAAGCGCTGGCGTGCGGAACGCCCGTGCTCTCGAGCGACAACCCCGGCGGCCTCGAGTTGAACGACGTCTTCGGGCCCGACGTCGCCATCGTGCCGAAGGAACAACCGATGGCGCTCGCCCGCGCGATCGGGTACTTCCTGGAGCACAAGCGCCGTACGGGCTCCGCGACGCGTGACGCGATCGAACGTGAGTTCAGATCTGCAGCCGTTGCGGCACAGTACCGCACGATCTACGCACAGGCGGTCGCGGCGGCATGAGCCGCGCCCTGGGACGGTCGTTCGCGGCCGCCGCTCTCGGCGCGCTCGCGGGCGTTGTCTGGCTCGCGCTCTTCTACGGCCTGCGGCCCGCCGTCGACATCGATTTCGACGTCGATCCGCCGCGTCTGATAACAGGCGTCTATCCCGTCGAGCGCGACGCCGACTCCGGGCTCACCTTTGCGTGGACCGGCGAACAGCTCACACTCCGGCTCCCCGGGCTGGACCGGCACGTGGACTGGGCGCTGACGGTGCGAGTACGTGGCGCGCGGCCGGAGGCCCGCGAGAACCCGACGCTGACATTTCTCGCGGATGGTGTGCCGATCCTCACGCGACAGACCACTACCGACTTCGAAGAGATGGAGGTGGTGCTGCCGCAACGTCCTGGACGACGGGGCGTCACCATCGGCATGCGATCGTCCGCGACGTTCGTGCCCGGACCCGGCGATCAGCGTGCGCTCGGCGTGATGCTCGACTGGGTTCGCCTGTCGGCGGCGGGAGTTGCGGTCCCGCCGCGGTCGGCGTTCACCGGTTCGGCGTTGACTGCCGGCGCCGCCGGCGCCGCGATCGCGATGCTCGGCGTGACGGCGGGGTCTGCGGTCGGAGCCACGATCCTCGTGGCTGCCGGTTCCGCTTCGCTGATCGGCCGGGGATTTGGCCCCTACACCGACTTCCCGATCGATGCGGCACGGGCTAGTCTCGCCATCGGGTTGGCGCTCGCGGGGATCTCCGTGCTGGTCCAGCGCCTGCGGGGCCGTCCGTTCCGGAACACCGCCCGCTTCGTCGCGGCGGTGAGCGCCATGGCCCTGCTCTTGAAACTGCTCGTGCTGCTACACCCCGACATGCCCGTTGGCGACGCGATGTTCCAAGCGCATCGTTTCCAGGACGTCCTGGGAGGAAAGCTGTACTTCACGTCGATCGCGCCGGGGAATTATCTCTTTCCGTACGCCCCTGGCCTGTACGTGTTTGCCGCACCCTTTGCCGCGCTCGTCCGGCGCGGACCAGCCGACATGGCGCTTCTCCGGATCATCGTGTCCGCAGTCGATGCCGTCGTCGCAGTCGGTCTCTATGGCATGATCGTGCACGCGCGCGGCGATCGCATCGCCGGAGCGATCGCGGTTGCGCTCTATCACCTGATTCCCCTCGATTTCGGCGTGCAGGCCGTGGGCAACCTGACAAACGCATTCGCCCAGTCGGTTTCAGTGCTGGCGTTCGCCATGATGACCGCGGCCTCCCTTCGGATAGAACGTCGAGTGCTGGTCTGTCTTTTCAGCGTCGTGCTCGCCGGCGCCTTCCTCTCGCACACGAGCACCTTCGCGATCCTGGCCGTCACCTGCACGCTGGTTGCAGCGCTTTTCTGGTGGCGCGGCGGACCTGCACTGCGCTCGCCGGCGCTGGCAATCGCGATAGGGCTCATGGTGGCGGTCGTGATTGCAGTCGTGCTCTACTACGCACATTTCCTCGAGACGTATCGAACCGAGCTCGCGCGGATCGGGACAGAAACCGCAACGGCGGCGCCTGACGCCGGTGGTCGGGGCGTCGCGGACAGGCTGGCCTCCGTGCCGCGATACCTCGGCATTTACTTCGGAGTGCCGGTGCTGATCCTCACTTGCTGGGGGGCGGTGGCGCTCTGGAGGCGCGGCGGCGCGGATCGGCTCGCGCTGTCCACCACGGGCTGGGCAATCGGATGTGGACTGTTCCTGCTGCTCGGCGTGCTGACGCCGGTGGACATGAGGTATTACCTCGCATCGATTCCGGCCGTTGCGATTGTGGCGGCGATTGGCGCATCGCAAGGGTGGAGCGACGGCGGATACTTTCGCATTGCCTCAGCGCTGCTGCTAGCCGGCAGCGTCATCGTGGGGCTTCGAAGCTGGTACGCGGCGCTCGGATGAGCCGTCACCCGCGACGCCGCCAGTTGGGGAAAGCTGTTTTGTGTTAAGGATGTAAAGACATGGCGCTCATGTCACAGATCAGTGGCGACATCGCATCAGCGATGAAAACCAAGGACCAGACGCGGCTGGCCGCGTTGCGCATGGCCAAAGCCGCGCTGATGAACCGGGAAGTATCCAAGGGCAGCGCGCTCGACGAGGCTGAATCGCAGCAGGTCATTGCCTCGCTCATCAAACAGCGTCGCGATTCCATCGAGCAGTTCCGCCAGGGCGGTCGGACTGACCTTGCCGACAAGGAGGCTGCTGAGATCGACGTTCTGGAGGCGTATCTACCGGCGCCGATAGATCCAGCGGAGATCGAGCGGGCCGTCACGGATGCCATCTCGGAAACGGGTGCGACAGCAGCCAAGGATCTTGGACGCGTGATGAAGGCGGCCATGGCCAGGCTCGCGGGAAAAGGCGCCGATGGAAAAGTTGTGAACGAGATTGCCCGTCGCAAACTCGGAGGAACATAAAAACACCAAACCTTTCCATGGGAGTGCTCGTCTAATCAGATTGAAAGGCACGCACAAGCCTCTCATCCATCCTCCATCAGGCTCCTGTCGCAACGACAGGAGCCTTTTTTTGTACCGCCGTCTCGATTTCGTGACGGTGACTGTTCCGGCCGTCCGGTTCCGGACGCCGGCATGCCTCTCAAAGCCGGTCGCCGCAGCCCGTGTGGTACGCTGAAACTCGCAAATGCGCCCGCTCAGCTCCATCACGCTGCCCGTCCCCGCGCCCCATCGATGAAGTCTCGAATGGCCCGTTCGGCGGGCCTGATCGGCCTCGCCACCATGACGAGCCGCGTGCTTGGCGTGGCCCGCGAGACCGTGCTCGCAGCCATTTTCGGCGCCGGCACGGGCCCGGAGATGGACGCCTACAACGTCGCGTTCCGCGTGCCCAACCTGCTGCGCGACCTCTTCGCGGAAGGCGCGATGACGGCCGCGTTCGTCCCGACGTTCACGCGGACGCTCACGAATCGTGGTCGTGAGGAGGCGTGGCGGCTCGGGAACCTCGTGATCAACGCCCTGCTCGTCGTGACGGGCGTCCTCGTCGTGATCGGCATCGCCTTCGCCGGACCGATTACCTACGCGATGGCCAAGGAATTTGCGTCCGTGCCCGGAAAGCTCGAGCTGACGACCGAGTTGACCCGGATCATGATGCCGTTTCTCACGACTGTCGCTGTCGCCGTGGCGATGATGGGGATGCTCAACTCGCTCCACCGGTT
The DNA here is from genome assembly GCA_036258055.1 of Vicinamibacterales bacterium. Classification (GTDB taxonomy): domain Bacteria; phylum Acidobacteriota; class Vicinamibacteria; order Vicinamibacterales; family 2-12-FULL-66-21; genus DATAEK01. The sequence goes on along the minus strand of DATAEK010000282.1, from coordinate 67,883 downwards.
CTTCATCCCGGCGTTGTCACCGGCGATGTTCAACGTCGCAACGATTCTCTGTGCCTTTACCGTCGTGCCGATCATGCCGCGTCTCGGCATGTCGCCGATTGCGGGGATCGCGTTGGCGACGCTGCTCGGAGGGCTCGGCCAGATCGCCCTGCAGTGGCCTGTCCTGCACCGTGAGGGCTTCCGCTATCGTCCGGTCCTCGACTTCAAGGATCCCGATCTTCGGGAGATCCTCCGCCTGATGGGACCCGGAACGCTGGGGCTCGCCGCCGTGCAGATCAACGTGTTCGTGAATACCTACCTGGCGACCACACAGCAGCAGGGCGCGGTGTCGTGGCTCAACTACGCGTTCCGGCTGATGTACTTGCCGATTGGGCTGTTTGGCGTGTCCATCGCGACGGCGGCGCTTCCCGAGATATCCAGACACGCTGCGGCCTCTGATCGCGCGGCGATTCGCGGTACCGTGTCACACGGACTCCGTCTGATGCTGATGCTGAATGTGCCGGCCACGGTCGGGCTCATCGCCCTGGCCAATCCGATCGTCGCCTTCCTGCTCCAGCGGGGGCGCTTCAATGCCGCGGACACCGCCGCCACCGCCGCCGCCCTCATGTTCTACGCTCCGGGATTGGTTGGCTACTCCGCGGTCAAGATCGCGTCGCCGACGTTCTACTCGCTTCGCGACAGCCGCACGCCCGTCATCGTCAGCGTGCTGACCGTCACGGCCAACCTGATCCTCAACCTCACGTTGGTGCGAGTGGTCGGCTACCGCGGCCTGGCGCTCGGCACAGCGCTCGCCGCGATCTTCAATGCCGGGGCGCTGCTCTGGCTGCTGCGCGGCCGTCTCGGCGGCCTCGATGGACGGCGGATCGCCGTGGCCGTCGTGAAAATCCTGGCCGCGTCGGTCGCAATGGGCCTCGGGGCCTGGCTCACGAACCTGCAGCTCGAGGGGACGCTGCCAACCGGACGTCAGGTGTGGCAGCACATCGACGTGTTTCTCGGCCTTCGACTGCTGACGTCGATTGCCGCGGGCATCCTCGTGCTCATCGCAGCGGCGCGCCTCCTCCGGATCGAAGAGTTCGATGAGGCGCTCGGACGGATCGCACGACGGCTGACCCGGCGTCAGCCGGAAGGATCTCGTTGAAAACCCCGCGGCTCCATCCAACGGTACTGCTCATCGCCTGCGTTCACATGATCGTCGACGGGTACGGCAACATCTACGCGCCGCTGCTCCCGCTGCTCATCCCGCGCCTCGACCTTTCACTCGCGGCGGCCGGCACGCTGACGATGGTTTTTCAACTGGCGGCATCGGTGGCGCAGGTCGGCTTCGGCCGGCTGGCGGATCGTTGGCGGCCGCGTCTGCTGGTCATGGCGGGGCCGGTCGTGGCCGTCGCAGTGCTCAGCCTGATCGGCGTGTCGACGTCGATTCCGATGCTTGGGGTGATTCTGTTCGCGGGTGGACTCGGCGGGGCGGCATTTCATCCGCCAGCCGCCGCCCTTGCCTATCGCCTCGGTGGAGAACGACCTGGCCTCGCGATGTCGGTTCACATCACCGGCGGCACGCTTGGGTTTTCCCTGGGTCCGCTCCTCTTCGCACCGTTCGCTCAGCGCTATGGTCTCGAGTGGACGCCGCTGCTGGCGATTCCCGGCCTGCTCGTCGTCGCCTTCTTCCTCACGCGCGTGCCGACGCTTGCCCTTCACCGGTCGCCGTCGAGCGGCTTCCGTGCGCTGCGGCCGTACGCGAAGCCGCTCGGACTGCTCTACCTGATCACGGTCCTGCGCACGCTGACGTCGCTCTCGTTCGCGACGTTCGTGCCTGTGATGATGACGCGCCGTGGAATCTCCGTGGGCCAGGCGGGCACGGTCGTCGCCTTCTATCTCTTCTCGAGCGGCCTCGGTGGATTTCTCGGCGGTCCGTCCGCCGATCGCTTCGGCGCACGGAAGGTGATCGCGCTGTCGCTCGTCCTCGCGGTGCCGTTTCTGGTCGTCGCGCCGCTGGTCTCGGGCTGGCTCTTCGTGGTGCTGTTGTGTATCGGAGGGTTCTTTCTGCAGTCCACGCTGCCGGTGAACGTGACGTTCGGACAGACGCTGGCGCCGATTGGGGCCGCCACAGTATCGTCGCTCATGATGGGCTTCGCCTGGGGCACCGGCGGATTGAGCGTGCCGTTTGTCGGGATGATTGCGGATCGCGCCGGAATCGAACCGACACTTGCTGGACTCGCGTTCATGCCGCTGATCGCCGCGCTGCTCGCGATTCCGCTACCGGCACATGCGCGAGTGTCCGTCCCGCCAACGCCCGCGAGCGTCGCCGTGCCTGAGGCAGGAGGCTGAGGTCGCTGTGGTACGATAGATGCCGCACGATCCAGAACGATGCCGCGCTACGGTCGCCCTTCCGCCATCAGCTACGCCATGGGGCCGGGGCCCATCACCCCGGCGGTCAAGTGGATCATCATCGCGAACGTGGTGATGTTCGTCGTCCGCCTCGCCTATCCCCCGATCATCGATTGGCTGGGATTGGTGCCGTTCGACGTCATCCGGCACGGATGGGTGTGGCAACCCGTCACCTACATGTTCCTGCACGCCGACCCGCTGCACATCCTCTTCAACATGCTCGCGATCTGGATGTTCGGCGTCGAGCTCGAGCGGACGTGGGGAACGCCCTTCTTCGTGAAGTATTACGCGGTGACCGGCATCGGCGCAGCGATCACGACGATTGCCGTGTCGCTGCTGCCGTTCGGCTTCACGTCGTTCATGTACGGCGTCGCGACGATCGGCGCCTCGGGCGCTCTCTACGGTCTGCTGCTCGCCTTCGCGCTTTACTACCCCACGCGGCCCATTCTGATGATGATGATCTTCCCGATCCCGGCGAAGTATTTCGTCATGATCATGGGAGGCATGTCGCTCCTGTTCTCGATTTCCGGCGCGGGCGGCGTCGCACACTTCGCCCATCTGGGCGGCCTGCTCTTCGGCTACGCCTACTTGCAAGGCGGCCGGGGCGGCCTCACCGCCGAAATCAAGTACCGCTATCTCAAGTGGAAGATGAACCGGCTCCGCCGGAAGTTCGACGTCTACTCAGGCGGCCGGTCGGACTGGGATAGGCACATTCACTGAATGGCAAATGGTAAAGGGTAAATGGTAAATGGGATGGTCGATGGCAATTCCATTTGCCATTTGCCATTTACCATCCGCGTCAGCGGTATCCTCCATCAATCCCCAGTGTCACGCCGGTCAGGTACGACGCGCGGTCTGAGGCAAGGAACACCACGGCATCGGCAAACTCTTCGGGCGTGCCCATACGCCGGAGGGGAATGCGGTTGACGAGCCGCTGCTGAACCTCCTCGGGAGTCGTTCCCTCGCGTTTCGCGGTTGCGTTCGCGAGCTCGATGACGCGATCGGTCGAGGTGTACCCGGGCGCGACGCAGTTCACGAGAATGCGATCGGCTGCGAGCTCGATCGCGAGCGTCTTGGCCAGATTTGTTACCGCGGCTCGCACCGCGTTCGAGAGCACCAGGCCTTCGATCGGTTGGGCGACCGACACCGACGTGACGTTGATGATGCGGCCCCCGCCGGCGCGGCGCATTTCGGGAATCGCCGCGCGCGAGAGCCACACGACGCTCATGAGCATCGAATCGACGGCGGTGCGCCAGTCGTCATCCGAGAGCGATTCGAACCGGGCCGATGGCGGACCTCCGGTGTTCGTCACCAGAACGTCGAGTCCGCCGAGCGCGCTCACGGCTGTTTCCATGAGCCGATCGACCTCCGCGCGTTTCGACAGATCGGCGGTGACGGCCACGATCGTGCTGCCTGTGCCGGATCGAATCTCCCGAGCCGTGCCCTCGAGCACGTCTCGGCCACGCGCGCAAATGACGACGGCGGCGCCTTCGCGCGCGAGCGCGAAAGCGGACGCTTTGCCGAGCCCCCGGCTCGCTGCGCAGACGATCGCGCGTTTTCCTCGCAGTCCAGTGTCCATGCTTTTGCGACGGTGGTGGCTGGCTCGAGACGGCCTCGGTAGTGGCCGGCTTCGGCCGATCTCGGTAGTGCCTGGCTTCAGCCGGCCCACTAGTCCGTCTCGAGCCGGATGCTACTCTGGTTCGGCGAAAGCCGGACGCTACTTGTGAAAGTACGTGTCCGTGTGATCGAGCCAATCCTGTCGGATTGGGCTGAAGAGGTCGAGCTCGAAGGTGTCGTCGAGGGCTTCGGCCTGGTGGTCGACCCATGACGGAATGTGCAGAACCTCCCCCTCGCGCACGGTGATCTCCTCGCCGCCGATGAGAAACTTGAGCGCGCCCTGCAGCACGTAGGTCATCTGCTCGCTCTCATGTGAATGCATCGGCACGAGCGCGCCCTTCTTCAGGTAAATCTGGGAGAGCATCTCCCGCTCTCCGGTCACGATTTTGCGGGAGATCATCTCCGTGACCTTCTCGAGCGCGATCTCATCCCATCGGTGCAGTCGAACGGTCTGCGTGCTCACTGGATACCTCGTTGATCCGGCCGCCGGCCGGGTTGCTCTCGGCACGACGAGCCGAAGCGCGGGTCCGACACACCGCGCGGCCGGGCCGAAAAGGTGCCGAAAAAGCGCGGCGATTATAGCACTCGGGCATCGGCTGACGCGCCCGCGCCGACGGGGCGGATGTTATAATTTGGTGTTTGTGCAGTCGCACAGTTGGCGTGTCTGGGAGCCCTCCGGTGCACGCGACGCACCGGGTGCAGTGACGCCGTCCCGGGCACGACGCTGCGCGCGCCTCCGGGCTGCAGCCCCGCATCGCATTTCGAAAGGGATACTGCGCGCATGAAAGGTACGGCGGTCAGCAACGGCAGGAGCGCGAAGAGCGAACGTCCGGCCGACAGCCTCGACGGACTCACCCGTGACGATCTCCTCCGCGTCTACCGCACGATGGTGCTGTCGCGGCGCATCGACGACAAGGAGATTCAGCTCAAGAACCAGAGCCTGATCTTTTTTCAGATCAGCGGCGCCGGCCACGAAGCCGTCCAGGTGGCCGCCGCGATGGCGCTGAGGCCCTCCTACGACTGGTTTTATCCCTACTACCGCGATCGCGCGTTGTGCCTGACACTCGGGATGACTCCGCTCGAGATGTTCCTGAGCGGCGTCGGCGCGAAAGACGATCCGAGCTCGGGCGGCCGTCAGATGCCGTCACACTGGGGACACAAAGCCCTCCACATCGTCTCGCAGTCCAGCCCGACTGGCACGCAGTGCCTGCAGGCCGTGGGCTGCGCCGAAGCCACAGGGCAGTACAGTCGGATGACGGCCATCGAGGATCGTGAAGGCCGGTTCCACGACGACGAGGTCACCTTCGTTTCAATCGGCGAAGGCACGACGAGCGAAGGAGAGTTCTGGGAGTCGCTGAACTCGGCGTGCATCGGGCGGCTGCCGATGGTCTACCTCGTCGAAGACAACGGGTACGCGATCTCGGTGCCGGTGACGGTGCAGACCGCAGGCGGTGACATCTCGAAGCTCGTCGCCTCGTTTCCCGGCTTGTTCGTCCAGAGTATCGACGGCACGGACTTCATCGCCAGCCATCGCGCGATGGCGGACGCCGTGGCCTACGCGCGGTCCGGCAAAGGGCCGGCTTTCGTGCACGCGCGCGTCATTCGCCCGTACTCGCACTCGCTCTCGGACGACGAGAAGCTCTACAAGACGAAGGAAGAACGCGCCGCAGAGGCGCGTCGCGATCCGATCATCCGGCTCGGCGAACTCTTGACGTCGTCGGAGCTGGCGAGCGAGGACGAGCTCGCGGCAATCAAACGCGACGTGGACCGCGAAGTCAACGATGCGGCCGAGGCCGCCATCGCTTCGGAAAAGCCCTCCCCGGACACTGCCGCCCTCTTCGTCTACTCGCCGGACGTCGATCCGACGAGCTCGTCGTTCGCGACCGAGCCGTCCGAAGACGGCAAGCCGGACACGATGGTGGCCACCATCAACCACACGTTGAAAGACGAGATGGCGCGCAATCCGCGGATCGTCGTCTTCGGTGAGGACGTGGCCGACTGCAGCCGACCCGATGCGATCGGCGAAGTGCCGGGCAAAGGCGGCGTCTTCAAGGTCACTCACGGCCTCCAGCGGACGTTCGGTGACAACCGCGTGTACAACTCTCCACTCGCCGAAGCCAGCATCATCGGACGTGCGACCGGGCTGGCGACGCGCGGCCTCAAGCCGGTGGTCGAGATCCAGTTCTTCGACTACATCTGGCCGGCCATGATGCAGATCCGCAACGAACTGACGATGTTGCGGTATCGCTCGAACAACAACTTCTCGTGCCCGGTCGTGATTCGGGTGGCCACTGGCGGGTACTTGCGCGGCGGCGCGCCGTACCACAGCCAGTCCGGCGAGAGCATCTTCGCGCACTGCCCTGGCATCCGCATCGTCTGCCCGTCGAACGCCCGCGACGCCGCCGGCCTGCTCCGGACGGCGATCCGCTGCGATGATCCGGTGATGTTCCTCGAACACAAGCACCTGTACCGGCAGACCTACAACAAGGCCGTGTACCCGGGGGCCGAGTACATGATTCCGTTCGGGAAGTCCGCCGTACGACGCGAAGGCACGGACGTCGTGGTCGTAACATGGGGCGCGCTCGTCCAGCGATCGCTGCTCGCGGCGCAGCAGGCGGAGAAGGACGGCATCAGCACAATGGTCGTGGACCTGCGGAGCATCATGCCCTACGACTGGGACGGCATCGCAGCCGCGGTGAGAATGACAAACCGCATCGTGATCGCGCACGAGGATCAGCTGACGTGCGGGTTCGGCGCCGAGATCGCGGCGCGCGTCGCGCAGGAACTGTTCGACCACCTCGACGCGCCGGTGCGACGTGTGGGCGCGATGGACACGCCGGTGGCCTACTATCCTGATCTCGAGGAAGTGATCCTGCCGCAAGCGTCCGACGTGCTGCGGGCGATCAGGGAGACGGCGGCGTACTGAAGGAATGCGTCACGACTGCTGGAATCGCATGCAGGTCTGACGTGACGCGTTCAACGCCGGCCGATCGCCATTCGGCGCGTCCGCGATTTCGCGCACTGCTCCTCGCCCTCCTCGCGATCGTTCCGATCGCGGGTCGCTCCCTCGACGTCGAAGTCCTGCAACCCGTTGGCGGGCTGCCCGCTCACGTCGCCGGCGGATTCGACGATCTGGCATCCTGCCAGCAGACGCCCGCCGGCGAATACTTCGTGTTCGATCGCCGCGCGCACGCCGTGTTCAGCGTTGCGCCGCCGGAGAACGAACCCAGAAAACTCGTCCAGATTGGGGCGGAGCCCGGACGAGTGCTGCGGCCGTACGCATTCGATCTGGGGTCGGACGGGACGTTCATCATCGCCGATGCGCCGGACAATCACGGGCGAATACAGGTGTTCACGACCTCTGGGGCGAGCCTGGGCGGGTTCACGCTGGCGACGCGTGACATCCCGATGATCATCCTCGACGACCTGCTCGTGAGCGGGATCTCCTCCATCGAGTACACAGGCCGATCGATCCTGCTCAACCAGCCGGAGTCAGGCGCGCTGGTCACCGAATACTCCCTCGACTCGCGTCTGGCCCGGACGTTTGGAGAGCTGCGGACGACCGGCCACGAACAGGATCGCGAGGTCCACCTCGCGATGAACACCGGAATCGTGACCGTGAACCCTCGTGGCGGCTACTACTTCGTGTTCGTCGCGGGGACGCCGCTGTTCCGGAAGTACGACAAGGCCGGCAAGCTGGAGTTCGAGCGGCACATCGAGGGCATCGAGCTCGACGACTACGTGCGGGCCATGCCCAATTCGTGGCCACGGCGCAGAATCCGCGACGGCGAGGTACCGATTGTGCAGCCGGTCGTGAAGACCGCGTCCACCGATCTCGATGGCAATCTGTGGATCTCGCTCGCCGTGCCGTACACCTACGTCTACGACCAGACCGGCGACAAGCGTCGCACGATCCAGTTCCGGGCCGCCGGCCTGCTTACCCCGCGAACGCTGTTCTTCACGCGGGATCGCCGGGTGCTCGTGACGCCGGGGTGCTACGCCTTTCCCGCCGGCAAGTAGCCGAACGTCAGATCAGCTTGCCGGCCGGCCCGAGATCGAGATTCAGATCCTCGGCTGTCAGATCGAATCGCGCGCCCAGATCGCGCACGGTTTCTTCGAGTCGCATCAGCGCCAGGCCGATGGCTTCAGTTTCGTCGGCGGTCAAGGTTCCCGCCTCCATCCTTCGGATCGCCTGACGCTCGAGCAGCTGCCGGATGAACTCGATGAGCGTCAGCACCAGCTTCACGACCGATCGCTGCACATCGTCCGGATTCGCATTCCAGCGAGGGGGCGCGGACGCACGCGCGACGCGCTCGAGCTCGTGCCGCACCGATTCGAGCTCCGCGACGTCGATCGCCGCCAGAGTCCGGGCGCGACTGGTCTTTCCTGTTGTTCGGCGCCGTTTTGCAGTCGGCGCGCGGCCGGTCTTGCGCGGCTTACCAGTACTTGGCGCGACTCTGCGACGCCTCACGGCCAGATCTCCGGTACGAACGCGAAAGGAGGCTGCGGCCCTGAAATCGACACCGTGACCTCATCGCCCAGCCTCCGAGCCGCCTGTCGCAGTAGACGACGGTAACGTGACGCCTGCGCCTTCGGCACAAGGTGGACGATCGTCGTGAGCGCTGGCCTGGTCCGGTTTTCCACACGCGTATCGACGACGAGCGTCCCGACGGCCGCGCAGAGAGGCGCTGCGAATTCCGGCAGAGAAGATGAGGCTGCTTCCTGGCGGCGATGCAGGTACTCGGTGCCGGTGAGCGGTGCCGAAGTCTCGTCTCTCTGATGCGCTGGAGGTTTCTTCGAGAGAAGACGTACGGTCATCTGCACGCGTCCGGTGACGTGCTCGAGACCGCGCCGGAAATCGTCGCCTCTCAAATCCGCCAGCCGATTCAACTCATCGTCTTTCACGAAGGCGCCGAATCTCGCCGGGAGCACCGCGCCAGCGTGATCGCTGAGACGCTCGACGATCTCGTACTGCGTTCGAAGAAACGCTTCAGAGAGAGCGGGGCGTTCGGATACCCGTTCCACGGCGGCGTGAAGAGACGCAGCGGCTACGACTTCGATACGGTGGCCGTCAACCGTGAAGGACTTCACCGGCTGATCCACGAACCCGTAGACGTAGAGCGCGCTCATGAGGAACGACCGCGCGGGAGCAGCCGGTCAGCTGCGCACAGCAAAGCGGACAGCCGCAGGTAGACGAGGTCGACGTTGGCGAGCGCAAGGATCACGTCCGCGTTCAGAACCACGCCGCGGTTGAGCAGATTGTCGATGACATCGAGGAGCGACGAGTCCGAGTCGTCGATGATGCGGGCAACAGCCTTGCGTGGCGCCGGCCCCGCCGGTGGCGTCCGTTTCGGAAGTGGTGGCGTTGGCGCGCGTCGAGGAGGCCGGTCCGCGGGCACGGTCGAGTGCCGCGGTCGCCGCCGGCTCACCGCTGCGCCCCTGCGGGGCCGACGAAATTGTAGGCGGGCCAGGGCCCCGTCAGCGTCAGCGCAGCGCCAGCGCGGCGGCAGTCGGCTGATGCCCGGCGCACCGCCGCTCGAAACTGCGTCGTTTTCGCGGCCGCCACGAGAAATGCGGCGTCCAGTAGTGGCGGCGCCGCCGCACCATCGGGGACGTCGTCTCTCCGTCGCGTCTCTTTGGAGATCCTCGCGAGCATCCCGAACGTCCTGTCGGCCGCGTCGCGTGCGCGCTCGATCTCCTGACGGGCGTCCTCTCGCACCTGCTTCTTGGCCGCGAGGAATGCGGCGCCGGATTGAACCGCTCGCGAGCGGCTGATCGTCCGCGTCGCTGGCTGGCGGCGCATGACGCGCACGCCCCACTCGCGCGCCCCACGAATCCGACCGATCGCGGCGGTGATGCCAGCCTGCCGCGAGTGCAACTCGCCGACGAGCCTCTCGGCCGAGGAGAACATCGTGAACAGCTTCATGGGCACGACCGTGGCGTCACGGCCACGCGCGAAATACTCCACGACCGCCTCGTGAGCCAGCGCTACGCTGGAGACCCAGTCCAGATCGCGGATGCTCGCCTCGATTGCGGCGTCGCCGTATCGATCGAGCGGTACCAGCCCGACGACAGCCCAGCGCGTGCGCCCGAGCTCGACGAGTGATGGGCGCGCACTTCCGGGAAGTCCGCGGAGACTGCGCGCGACGGAGGGGCGAGTGGCGCGTTGCACCACACAGTACACGTAGGTCGCGGTCTGGGGCATCAGAGGGGTGTGAAGGGATGATATCTCAGGCGGCGAGACGGTCGGGGTCAGCCGCCATGCGCATGCCCACCGGCAAGGCGAGTTCGCGGCGCGGACTCCCACCGGTCGTGCCACCGAGTCAGCTCGTGATGGCCGTGCGGCGGTGGAACGACGGCTGGCGCCACTGTCACGGTCAGATTGGATCGAATCGTCCGGGCCAGCGCTGAGATTTCGCGCCGTTCGGCCTTCGCAATCCGCTGACACCTGGCGCAGGTACCGGCGGTGACGGCGTTGACGATGACGCGGCTCACCGGAATGTGCAGCCGACGAAGGCTGGCCAGAAGCCGGCGCGTTTCGGCACGCGGGAGCTCGGCAGGACGAGTGACGACAACGAACTCTGCGGCCGAGGGGTCCTCGAGGGTGGCGCGAAGGTGGCCCATTCCCCGCGACAGCCGCAACAATGCTTCACCGAGCGCTCCAACGCCGATGACGGGCTGATACTTCAGGAGAATGCGCATCAACGCCTGGGTCCAACCCTGCACGAGGGCGGGCATTTCCAACAGCCTGAGCGCGTGTCCCGTCGGCGCGGTATCCGTGATGAGCAGATCGTGCGCGCGGCGCGCATCCGAAGCGGCGATGGTCTCGACGACCTCGCTCATCGCCATGAGCTCGTCGACACCCGGAGGCGCCAGATCTATCAGCCCTTGCATCACGCGCCGATCATGGCTTGCATCGATCGCGCTGTCGCGGAGGAGGCGATCGAAGAGCCCATCGATCGCAGCTGCGTACTCGTCCCGTGCTCGCCTGAACGCTGCGACGGCATCCAGCTCTCGAACGTGGAGGTTGGCGGGCCCGCCTCGCAGGGCCGTCGGCTCGTCGGACACGTGCGCACCGAGCGCATCGCTGAGTGAATGAGCAGGATCCGTCGAGAGGAGCAGGATGCGTCGCTCGGGATGCGCACGCGCGATGGCGAGCGCCGCCGCGGCAGCGCACGTCGTCTTGCCCACACCGCCTTTGCCACCAAACAGGAGCAAGCGGGCGGATGTGTCCTGAATTTGAGGCGAGCGAACGTCACGTGAACGCGTGGCTCGAAGTCTGTCCTCTTTCCTGCCCGGTACGCGAGCCGGCAAGGCTGAACGGTGTGCCGCCCGTGCTGCCGGTGCCCGCCGACGATCGCGGCGGCGCCGCGGGTTCTCGAGAGCGCGATTGAGAGCGCGCCCGATGGCGGCCAGACGCTCGACTCCGACAGGCTCGCGGCCGCAGTCCAGGATGGTCAGCAGGTCGACACGGTTCATTCCCCGCCCCATCCCTTCGAGACGTTCGAGCGCGCGCGCCTCGAAGTCACGGCGTGCATCACACCATCGGCACGCGCTGGCGGGTCGTGGCGTCAGCCTGTTCACGACGACCGCCTCAATTGGAATCGACCGAGATGTCAGCGCACGCAGGGCGTCCTGCGTTTCTTCGATCGCCATGGGTTCAGGCAGCGTCACCCAAAACGCGCGCATCCGCGCGGGATCCCTCAGCATCGCCGCGAGCTCCCGGCTGTCGCGATCCAGATCGTCGATGAGTGTGTCGGCGGCGTCGCCGTCCCAGCGGCCGCGCAGCGCCGTCACCAGCACGCGGTGGCGCGACTGCATCGCGTCGAACACGCCAGCCAGGCCGCCGAGCGCGTCCGGGGTGTCCAGCATGCGTAGGGTGTGACCGGTCGGCGCGGTGTCGACGACGAGGAGTTCGTAACGGCCCGAGCGGCTGAATCGCGCGATCTCGAGCAGGGCTGCAAGCTCGTCGATGCCCGGCAGTGTCAGCTCCAACAAGCCGGACACGTCGTGCCGATCGAGCCACGTGCCTCGCAGCGCGATCGCTTCGAGAAGATCGCGCCGCTCTGTCAGCCAGCGGCGAACGATCGACGAAGCCCGGATCTCGACGCCCCTGAGCCGTCCACGGGTTGCTGGCACGAGGCGCGGCGCGGGGCCAAGATGCACGCCGAGGACATCTCCCAACGAGTGCGCGGGATCGACCGAGATGAGAAGCGTGTGGAGACCGCTCCGGGCCGCGGTGATCGCCCAGGCGGCGGCGCAGGTCGTCTTGCCGACGCCCCCCTTTCCGCCGAAGAGCTGCAGCCGTGTCTGAGGGCTCCGCGAACGCTCAGCGGTGCTCGTCACCCTCGAACGTCGCCTCGATGCCGGTGATCGTGTAGTCCTTCGGCGAAAGGCTCGCAGCTTCGCTGCCCTGACGGCGGTCTCTGATCTCTCGGAGCCGCGCCAGCAGGTCTGTTTCGACGACGTTGAACTCTTCCGGCGTGATCTCGCCGAGCTCCAACCGCATCTGCGCGGCCAGCAGCTGGTCGCGGAGCGCGCTGTCGTCGTTCAGCTCGGTGTCGACCGCGGTGGCGACCTTGTCGAGCACGAACCGAAGCCCGCCGACGAGGAGTGAGTCCAGGAGGAACATGACAGTCGTGAGGTTCTAGTGCGCTCTTTCCAGCTTCAAACGGATGTTCACGAAGTTGTACGGCGGCCACGGCCCGGTGTATTTGAACGTGAGCTTCTCGTACCTCAGCCCGATGTCCTTGACGCGCACGTCGAAGGCCGGTTCCATGGCGCGGGCGACGAGGAACGCCGCGTTCATGATCATCCGATCGCCAATCGGCTTGTTCGAACGTGATGCCACCGACACGTCGCGGAGCGCGTGAAAGACCTCGTTGACGTAGCGCTCGGATCGCGCCTGCAGCGCGACGTCGATCAGCCGTCCGTACTGCATCCTCGCGAAATACGTCGAGCCTTTCTGCGAAGAGATCTCCCCTTTCAGGCGGCGGATGTCTTCGTCCTCTTCTTCGATTTCGCGGATGATCTGATCGCGATCCCACAGTACTTTGAGTCCGAACTCGAACTTGTCCTGCATCTTGTTCAGGACGTCGGTGAAGGCGTCGTACGCCGACCGCAGCAACTCGATGATGTCATCGTCGGTCTTGAACACCGTCCCGAACGACATCGGGATGACGGTGTGCTGGTGCATGACGGTCTCGTTCACCCGCTGGTGCGCCAGCACGTTGTCGCGCGTCGGGTCCTGAACGACCATCGGCGTATTCGACACGACGGCGGCGATGTCGCGGTAGTGGACCGTGTGGACCTCCGCGGGATCCGTGCCGATGCCCAGTGGACCGAACCGCAGCTGACGCTCGGACTTGACGATGCAGTAGACGTACTTGCCTTCGTGGGTTTCGTCGGCCCGCCGCGGAGCGGTTCGCGTCAGCTTCGGCGGCCCGGCGGGCATCCGAACGCGCTCAAGTTTTCCTCGCGCCTGCGCCGTCGTTGCCGATCGGCTCTGGCGTTCTCGAGCAGCGGGCGCGGGCTTCGACTTGGCCTTCGGTTTCTTCTGGGCTTTGGGCATCGACTCGATTCCTGGGATAACTGCGAAAAGGCGGCGGGGTCCGGCGCGCTCAGGTTTGCTTCGCGCGCCCACCCGGCTTCGGTGACCGCCGTGATCCCGGGTCGGAGGAGCGCTGCGCGAGCATGCGCTGAATCTCGGCGACGAGCGCGTCGGGAAGGCATGGTTTGGTCACGAAAGAATCGCAGCCGGCCTGGCGCGCGCCTTCGGCGTGACCGGCGAGGGCATGACCGGTGAGCGCTACAATCGGGATGTGCTTCGTCCGCTCGTCCATCTTCAGACGGCGCGTCGCCTCCCATCCATCCATTCTCGGCAGCGCCAGATCCATCAGGATGATGTCGGGCAGCAGCTCAATCGTCTTCTCGATCGCCTCCATGCCGTTGGTGGCTTCGGCGACACGATAGCCGGAGAACTGCAGGTAGGCCGCGTACATTTCGCGGGCATCCTGGTAGTCCTCCACGACGAGCACGAGCGGAGTGGTCGGCTCCGACATGAATCCTCAGCGCCGCCGCGCCCTGGCCGGCAGCCGTAACGTAAAGGTTGAACCGTGGCCCTGGACGCTGTCGAGCTCAATCGATCCGCCGAGCATCTGCGCGAGCCGCCGGCAGATCGACAGGCCCAGGCCGGTACCGCCGTATCCGCGAGCCGGCGAGCTATCCAGCTGCCGGAAGTCCTCGAAGACCTTGCTGTGATCGCCGCCCGGAATGCCAACGCCCGTGTCGCTCACCGCAATCGACATCATCCGTGCCTTGCGATCGTAGGTTGCACCGATCGTGACCGAACCCTGCGGGGTGAATTTCAGGGCGTTGCTCAGGAGGTTCAGCACAATCTGCTTCACCTTCTGCCGATCGCTCTTGAGCGGCGGCAGCTCCCGCTTCATCCTCGAGGAGACGATCAGGTTCGACCGCTTGAAGATCGGCTCGAGCTCCGACATCACCTCGGTGACGAGGTCCGGCACGCGGAACGTCGAGAGGTTGAGGGGCATCCGGCCGGCTTCGATCCGCGTGATGTCGAGGATGTCGTTGATCAGGGCGAGGAGATGCCTCGAGTTGGAGTCGATTCGGGTGAGGCTCTTGCGCTGACTCTCCGAGACCGCACCGGTGACGCCGTTGAGCAGCATGTGCGTGTAGCCCAGGATCGCGTTGAGTGGCGTCCTGAATTCGTGCGACATGTTGGCCAGGAATTGTGACTTCAGCGCCGAGGCCTGCTCGAGGGCAATGTGCTGTCGCCGCAGCAGCTCGTTCTGATCGGCGAGCTCCGCGGTGGCTTCCTGCACCCTGCGCTCGAGCCCCGCCGACGCCTGCTTCAGCTGTTCGTACAACCGGGCCTTTTCGATCGCTTCGGTCAGATCGTGGAGGATCGTCACGACCCACATCAACTCGCCCTGTTCGGAGAGGATCGTGCCGGCAACGCCCTCGACCGGCAGCGCCCGCCCCATTGCCGGATCCGACAACTGAATCTCACCGCGATACCGCTGTTCGCCCGTCCGAGTCAGCACGTTCGACACAAACGACGTCAGGTTCGCGCCGTTGGCCCGCACTCGGCGCTGCGCCGCTTCGCCCGACGAGGACGTCACCGTGAACAACCGCTCGGCCGGCTCGTTCATGAGGACGATATCCCCCTCTTGATCGGTGACGAGAATCGGATCGGCGACCGAGTCGATAATCAGGTCGAGGCGATGACGCTCGTCACGGACTTCGGCTTGGGCCACGCGCAGGATCCGCGCGCTCTCTTCGATCTCCTCGCGCGCCCGGGCGAGGTCGGTGATGTTGCGCAGAACCGACACGACGAACGTGCCCTGCCGCTCGTCCTTCGCGCGGGAGCTGAGGAGCTCGAACAGCAGGTCCGAACCCTCCAGCGGATCGACCAGCAGCAGCTCACGCCTGGCCAGATCCGTTTGCGTGACTGCGCTCGTCGAGAGCGCCGCCGAGAACAGCATGTTGTTCAGGGCCACAGCACGCCGCCAGCCTTCGCTCGCATCCTCCGGCGCCGCAAACAGCTTTTCGGCGTGCGTGTTCGCGATGATTAGCTTGCCTTCGGTGTCGGTCAGCAGGATCGGATCGGTGACGGCGTTGATGATGCTGTAGAGCAGCATCCGCTCCTGACCGAAGCGGGTTTCGGCGAGCGCATGGCGGCTGAGGAGACGCCCCACCTGCCGTGACAGCAGCCGGGTCATCCACACCACGTCCGGGTGCAGATCGGGCGCGGTCGCGTTCACCAGCAGCAGCCCGTGCGCGCCTGGATCGTCGTCGGTTCGTAGAGGAATGGCGTGGAACGAGGTGCCGTCGATCGGTGAATGAAAGCCGTGATGAGGAGCTGAGAAGAATGCGGGATCCGGAGAACCGAGAGTACGCGCGAGGGGATGCTCGGTATCGGCTGGATTGATGACGACGTCGGCGACCGCAGCGCTCGACACGCCGTGCTCGGCGACGACGATCAGATTGGGGCTGCCTGGGTCCGCGATGAAGATGACTGCTTGCTTCGCCCCGGTGTGCAGCGCCAGCCAGTCGATCGCCTGGCGAACCGACCGTGTGATATCCGTGCTGTTGAGCAGAAACTCAACCAGCGCGAGTTTTGCGTCCATCTCGACGCCGGAAAACTGGACTGCCGGCACCGCGGACCGATACACCGATTACCCCTCCGAGCTCCGGCGCCGTGTCGCGCGACCGCTCTTCGTCGCCGCGAGCTCCGCACGCAGTGCCGCGTTTTCGGCCATCACGTTCTGCGCCAGCTCCGCCTGCGGGCGCGAGACCGGCGCGACCTGACCGACGGCCTCGGAGTACTTGAGGTAGGTGTCGATCGATGCCACTACAACGCGGGCCTCGACGGTGATCAGATCGATTCCGACGAGCGACACACGCACCCAGGCGTCGATCACGATGCCCTTGTCGAGCACGCGATCGAGCACGTCGATGAGACTCGTCCCGCCTGCAGCTCGTTCAACTGCCATGCTTGGCTCCTGCGGTCCTCAAAGCTTCTATCTGCTCGACCGGCGGCGTGCCGGAGGTGCTGCGGACAGCGCATCGATCTTGCGCTCGAGCTGCCGGATCTGCGCGCGCAACTCCTCGGTGCCGTCAAGCCCCGGACGCTCGCGGCCTGGAGACAGATCACGATCGTAGCGCCACCAATCCAATCCGATCTCCTGTGCCTTGTCGAGTGAACACACCAGAAGTCGAATCCTGATGGTGAGCAGCTCGACCTCGGCGAGCGACACTTTGATGTCACCGGCGATGACGAGACCCTTGTCAAGAACGCGGTCCAGCACATCGACAAGGCCAGTGGCCCGGTGATGGGTTGGAAGCTCAAGAGGCATGCGGTCTGCGACTATATCCCACGCGTTTACGGCAGGCAACGTCAACGCGGGCATTTTTCAAGATGGGTCAAAGCAAAAGCCGGCTGAATGGCCGGCCTTCGCCCTGCCAATTACGAATGTCGACTCGATGGCTCCGAAATCGCTTCCACCATTTCTCCGGTCTTGTCATCGCGCCGGACCCGGGTCGCCACGTCCGCTTGCGCGATGATGCCTTTCAGATGCCCCGATCCGTCGACGACTGGCATGCGTCGGACCTGACGCTCCGCCATCATCGACACGGCGCGGTCCACGTCCTCGTCTTCGCGACAGCACGACGGGTTGGCCGTCATGGCATCACGAACCGACGTGCTCGCGACATTCAGGCCTCCAGCGACAACTTTGGTCACCAGGTCACGGTCCGTCACGATGCCCACGAGCCGTCGAAACTGCTGCGATTCCACGACCGGCAGAGACCCGACATTTTTGTCTTTCATGACCTCGGCGACCTGCGTGACAGAGTCACCAGGTTCACAGCAAATGGGATCCCGCGTCATCACGTCGCTGCACTTGGGCATATTCAATCCTCCACACTCCAGAGGCCAGATGACGATGCAAGGCCACGGCCAGTTTGCCCGCCTGTTGCTCTTGCCGGCGCAGGTCGAGGATTCAGCCGGGTTCATGACACGGAGCGGAGCTCCCGTTTCAGGATCTTGCCGGTCGCGCCGATTGGCAGCGAGTCCCGAAACTCGATTTGGCGAGGGTATTTGTAGGCCGCAAACTCCTCCCGGCACCAGTCGAGGAGCTCGTGTTCGGTCACGACGGCCCCAGGTTTCCGCACCACGAATGCTTTGATTTCCTCTCCCAGCCGCTCGTCGGGCACGCCGATCACGGCCACGAGCGCCACGGCGGGATGCGTCATCATCACTTCTTCGAGCTCGCGCGGGTAGACATTCATGCCGCCCCGAATCACCATGTCCTTCTTGCGATCCACGATCGTGAGGTAGCCGTCGGCGTCGAGCGTCCCGATGTCACCGGTGTGGAACCAGCCGTTTCGCATGACCTCCGCCGTCGCGTCGGGCCGGTTGTAGTAACCCTTCATCACGTTTGGCCCGCGAATGACGACTTCGCCCCGCTCGCCGGTCGGCACCGGCCGGCCTCCCTCGTCGACGCACCGCACGTCGACGCCGAAGATCGGCTGGCCGACCGTCCCGGGCTTGCTCGGACGTGACAACTGATTGAAACAGGCCAGCGGCGAGGTTTCAGAGAGGCCGTAGCCTTCGAGCACCCTGACCCCGAAGGTCTGTTCGAACCGCCGCATCACGTCGTGGGGCATCGGCGCGCCGCCGGACGTGCACACGCGGAGGTTGGCCGCAATCGGCGCGACGTCTACTCCCGCAGCCGCCACGTGCTGCAGCAACGACCAATACATCGTCGGCACGCCAATCCAGAAGGCGACGCGCTCGGCCCGAATCGTCTCCAACACCACGGCGGGCTCGAACCGTGGAAGCAGGACGAGCCGGAATCCACCGTACAAACCCGCGTTCATCAGGCAGGTCTGTGCAGTGGAGTGAAAAAGTGGCAGCGTGACGAGCGCCACGTCCTGCTGGTTGCCGCCGGCCAGCGCCGGCAGATACATGTCGCGCGATGCGATGGCATTGAGCGCCATGTTCTCGTGCGTCAACTCGGCGCCCTTCGGATGGCCGGTCGTGCCCGAGGTGTAGAGGATCACCGCGGTGTCGTCCAGGCGCCGCTTCCGCGTCTGGAAACCATTCGCGCCGCTGTTCAGAAACTGTCCGAGCGTGGCCGTCGCCGGGACTGGCGCCGGCGTGGTGGGATCGAGTGTCGCGACGATCAGCGTCTGACATCCGGCCTGATCGCACGCCGCGCGTGCCATCTGCGCCATCGGCAACTCCGGCGTTCCTTCGAATGCGATCAGGGCTTTCGCCTGGCTGTCATGAAGGTGGTAGGCAATCTCGCGGGGTTTGAGCAGGACGTTCAAAGGCACGACCACGGCCCCGGTCTTGAGAATGCCGAAGTACGCAATGGGGAACCAATGGATGTTGGGACACGAAAGCGCGACGTGATCGCCGGCCCCGATGCCGAGCGCCGCGAGACCCGCGGCGACGCTCGATGCGCGGGCGTTCAGTTCCCCGTAGCTAACCTGGAGGTTTCGGCAGGTGATCGCCGCGCGGTCCGGTGTCTGAAACGCGGTGTGCTCGAGCACGCTCGCGAGGTTGAAGGCGGTGGCGTGATGGTTCATGAAGCTTGGGACGGTGGCGTCAGCGCGGGGAGTCTACCACCGACCCGGCATCGCGCCCGACCGGAAAAGATCGGCTCAGGACCGCACGCACGCACGAAGGGCGAGCTCGAATGCCGCGTCCCGGGATCGGATCCGCAATTCCTCGGAGAGCAGACCCTCCAGGGTCTGACCGGCCAGGGACACGACCCCGGACGTCGCCGGCTGCCCTGGTGCCGTGGCCGACGTTTCGACACAGCGACGGCTGCCGGCGAGGCACAAACGCAGTTCGATGCCTGCGCCGCCAAGCGTGACGGTTTCAATCGGCGCATCCCGGCCGCTCTCAGCGATCTCGATTGCGACCGAGTCCTCCCACTTGAGTGACGTTTTCAACCACGCCGCAAAAAGACGGCCGGTCAATGGGTCGGCGCCTTCGACCCGCAGTCGCGTGAAGGACGAAGCCGCTGAAGCAATCGACGGCATGTCGAAGAACTGCGCCATCAATGCGCGCCACCGTGTGAGTCGCGTCCAGCGCAAGTCGCTGAATGCCGTCCGATCCAGGATGGTGACCACGTGCGCCCAGAGATCGTCCGGAGTCTCGACGTCGAGCACCACGCGATCGGCCAGCGCGACCACCCGATCGAGCACGTCGATCGGCCCGCCACGCCACCAGACCAGCGTCGGAAGGCTCGAGAGTCGAATCGCGGCCACGGCGTTGTCGACAAACGCCGGCGGAACCCCGCCCAAGGCGACGAAGCTGGCGCCGACGCGAGCGCGCGTTTCGGGCGACGAACCGTGAGCGATGACGATCGCCCGTACGCCACCGGACTCGGCGAGCTTCTGCAGCGGGGCTGCGGCTCCTTCGACCCGATCGTCGGGGCCGACGGTTACAATCGTCGCTGTCAGGGCACGAGGGGGCGCCGCGACGGCGCGGTGGTCGTCGCTCCGAACAGCCAGTGCGGATTCGATATCCGCGAACGCCACATCGGCCGGTTCCTGCCGTGCATCGGTCATAACGTCCTCCACCTGACGTTTCGATCCATCAACGCATCGGCTTCCCGTGGTCCCCACTCGCCCGCTTCGTAGGTGGGAATGTCCGCCGGCTGCTCGCGCGCCCACGCTTCATGGACCGGCGTGATCAGCGACCATGACGCTTCGACGAAATCGTGGCGCGCGAAGAGCGTCGGATCGCCGAGCATCGCATCGAGCAACAGCGTCTCGTAGGCCTCGGGCACCGGGCCGCCAAACGCGGTGCCGTAACGGAAGTTCATCATCACGGGCGCGAGCTGCATGCGTGTGCCCGGCAGTTTCGCCTCGAACCGTAACGAGATGCCTTCATCAGGCTGCACGTTGACGACGAGGAGATTGGGAGAGACCAGGGACGGACTGGCCCGCCTGAAGATCTGGAGCGGCGGGCGGCGAAACTGAATCGCAATCTCGGTCGTGCGCTTCGGCAGACGCTTGCCCGTCCGCAGGTAGAACGGCACGCCTGCCCAGCGCCAGCTGTCAAGCTGCATCCGCAGCGCGACGAACGTCTCCGTCGTCGAATGCGGATCGACGCCCTCTTCGCGGCGATAGCCCGGCACCTGTTTACCGGTGACCCAGCCATCTCCGTACTGCGCCCGCACGACGTTCGCGCGTCCATTGGAGCCGTTGTCGACGAGCGGTTGAATGGAGAGCAGCGCGTCCATCTTGCGATCACGTACCGCGTCGGCGGTGAAAGCGATCGGCGGCTCCATCGCCACGAGCGCCAGCAGCTGCATCAGATGATTCTGGACCATGTCGCGCAGAGCGCCGGCCCCTTCGTAGTACGCGGCACGCCGCTCGACGCCCACGGTTTCAGCAGCAGTGATCTGCACGTGATCGATGTAGCGGCGGTTCCAAATCGGCTCGAACATGCCGTTGCCGAACCGGAACACCATCAGGTTCTGAACGGTTTCTTTTCCGAGATAGTGGTCGATGCGAAAAACCTGATTCTCGTCGAAGTGGTGGTGGAGCTGGACGTTGAGCTCGCGCGCGCTGCGCAGGTCTGTGCCGAACGGTTTCTCGATGATGATCCGGCGCCATGCGGGCTCATCGGCTTTGGCGAGTCCAGCCTCACCCAGCCGGTTGATGACGGTGCCGTAGACCGTTGGAGGAATCGCGAGGTAGTAGAGCACGCCGTCGGCCCCGTCGAGCTCCTCGAGCCGCGCCTTCAAACGTTCGTACAGTCCCGGATCGCTCTGCTCGCCTGACAGGTAGAACGTCCGCCGGCTCAATGACGCGGCCACTTCGGCACCCGCGGCATCGACGCCAGCGAACTCCTTCAGGCTGTCGGCGAACTGCTCGCGGAACGAATCGTCGGAGAAATGCGAACGCCCGATGCCGATGACGGCGAATCGCGCCGGCAGTCGCTGATTGCGAGCGAGGTTGTAAATCGCGGGGAGCAGCTTGCGCTTCGTGAGATCACCGGACGCGCCGAAGATGACGAGCGTCGTGGGTCCGGGTGTCGGCTCGATGCGCAGCCCGTCCTGTAACGGGTTGGCGGGCATATCACGCGATCATACCGGTTCTCAGGTTCTCAGGTTCTCAGGTTCTCGGTTCGCCGATTCTCAGTCCTGACATCTGCGATCCTCGAGACGATTGAGCGCCCGAAACGCGAATCGCGAACTGAGAACCGAGAACTGGGAACCTGCTTTATTTCCGCGACGCGAGATACGCCGAGATGGCATCGAGCTGCTCGGGTGTGAGCCGCATGCCGAACGCGGGCATCTCGGCATCGGGATTGACGGACACGGGATCCGTGATCCAGCGCCGCAGCGTCGCCGCGTCGTGCTTGCTGCCGATATGCGACAACTCCGGGCCGTCCTTGCCGCCTTCACCATCGATGATGTGGCAGCCGATGCAATACCTCGCGAAGACGAAGGCGGCGCGCTCGATCGCTGGAGAGAAGCCGGGATACGGCTGCCGCGACAACTGATGCGCATAGGCCACGAGCGCCGCGACTTCGCGCTCGTTGAGGACGGCCGGCGGTTGGCGCAGTCCGGGCGCAATCATCTCGGGATCGGTGACGTGGCCAGACACCCAGTCCGTACTGCGCGTCGTGGGCAACCGTTCGAGCGGATCCGACATCGCCGTCTCGCCGTGGCATCGATCGCAGCGGGCCGTCTGGGCAATCGCACGTCCGCCAATCTGCCTGAGGGTCCACGCGTCACTCGCCGCCGCGGAGACGGGCCGATCGCGCCACCCGAGCGACGTGAGCGCGACGACCGCGAGCACACCAACCAGCACGCCGGCCATGACGAAGCGGCGCTTGCGCGGATCCCGTTCCGGCCCGCGATCGATCCACGGCAGGAGCGTAAGCACGAGCGCGAGGAGCGTCGGAATGATGATCGCCCCGACAACCTCGAGACGGCCCGGAAAGTACTTCAGCAGCTGGAAGAGGCCCAGGAAGTACCACTCGGGCCGCGGAATGTAGGCGGCATCGGTTGGCTCGGCGGGGCCCTCCATCGCGGGGGTGAGCCGCCACGCGAATAGCGCGAGCGCCGCGAGCACGATGCCGACCACGACCACATCACGCGCCGCCTGACTCGGATAGAACTTGGTCGGCGAGCCGCTTCGCGCTCGCACCGGGCCGGAAATGCCCTGCATCCGCATCGTCACCAGGTGCGCGACGACGAGGGCCGCGAGCACCGCCGGCAGGAAGATCACGTGCGCCGAGTACCAGCGCGTCAGCGTCAGCGCGCCGATCGTGGATCCCCCCTGCATCACCGCCGCGACGGCATCGCCGGCGATCGGCGCGAGCCTGGAGATGTTGATGGTGACGACAGTGGCCCAGTACGCCCGCTGATCCCAGGGCAGCAGATAGCCGGTCAGCGCGAAGGCCAGAATCAGGCCGAGGAGGCCGAGGCCTGACAACCACGCCAGCTCGCGCGGCGGTTTGTACGACCCGAACCCGATCACGCGCAGCATGTGCAACACGGCCGCGACGACGATGAAGCTGGCGCCGTAGTGGTGCAACCCGCGGACGAGCCGCCCCGCCGTGGTGCTGCTGATGAAGCGAACGCTTTCGTATGCGTGGTCGGGTGTGGGCGCGTAGTACAGCGTCAGGAAACCGCCGGTGAGCACTTGCACGCCGAGCAGCGCCAGCAGCACGCTCCCGAGCGTGAAGAACCAGCCGGTCCCCGGCGGAATCGGCTCGTCGAGAAGGACCTCACGGATCCGGCGCACTCCGGCGCGCGCGTCGAGCCACTCCAGCAATCGCGCGATCACAACCGTACCAGCACCGCGTCGTCCTGGCCGTCGACACGGGCGTCGACCGAGGCGAGCGGCCGTGGTGGCGGACCGCTGACGACTTTCCCGGTTGCGTCGTAAACGCCGCCGTGGCACGGGCACCGGAAGTGCGAGGCCTTTGTGTCCCAATGGACCTGACAGCCAAGGTGGGTGCAGGTCGCTGAGAGCGCGCGTACCTGCTTGGCGCCGTCCCAGACGAGGAAAACCGTCTGACGCGCACGCTCGCGATACCAGCCGTCGACGCGCGAGACCGTCAGCACGCGCGGCACTGGGACGTTCGGCGTGAGGTCGGCCAGCACGCCCGCGCGAACCCAACGGTCGCGTGATGCAGCCGCTGCGGGGCGGAGCGCAAAGACTCCGAGGAGCGCCGACAGACCACCGGCGACTACCGTGACGAAGCCATTGACGAGGATGGCCAGCACGCGGCGGCGCGCCGGCGGGAGCTGGGAATCGCCGGGATCAGACATATCCGGAGCGCATCTCTGCGAACGCGGGGCCAGCCTGTCGGTGCTGTCAACCCGCGCCGTTGCCGCAGTTTACCGTAGCGGCGGCAGCAAACGCAGTTCCGGGATTCGTAAAGCGCTTTCGGATGTTACCTGTCCGCGGCGACCTTCTGCAGGTAGGCCCGGGCGTGCGGCGTACCGAGCAGGCGCAGCCGACGGAGGCACTCGGCCCTGAGCACCGGATCCTTCTCCTCGTCGGCGATGCGGATGAGCGTGTCTTCCTGTCGGGCGGTGAAGAGCCCGACGATGATCGGCCTCTTGATCTCCGCACCGCCGCGCTGATAGAGGACGCGGAGCTGTTCTCCACCGCCGGCGCGGCCCAGGGTGACGATTGCCGTGTCGCGAAGATGCGGATCCTTTTCGGATTCTGCAATCTTGACGAGAGCCACGCGCTGCGCCCCTGCGCCGAGCGACGTGACGACCTGGTTCTTCACGACCACGTTGGCCTTCTCGTACACCTGAAGCAGCGTGTCGAACGCCTGCTGCCCGCCAAAGCGGCCGAGCTCGCGGATTGCGGCGAGTTGCGCGGCCTCCGGTCCCGCCTTCGCCACCTGAAACACGGTGTCGCGGGCTTCGGGACGGCCGGACTGCATGAGGACGAAGATGGCCCGGCGGGCGTCGCCCGGGTCGTCCGCATCGACCGCAATCTCCCTGAGCATCGGAATCACCTTCGCGTCGGTGCGGATCAGCACCCCAAGCGCCTCGATACGCAGATCCACGTCAGGGTGATAGCCGTCGGGAAGCCAGGCCGTCGGAGGAGGCATCGGCGGCGCGGGCGGTGTCGGCGGGACAGGGGCACTCCCCGGCGGCATGGGAGCCGCAACCGGAGTCGGTATTGCGGTCGGTGAAGCCTTGGGCGGACGCGGCACGCGCGGCGCCGGAGCGGGCGGAGGCGCTGGCGCGGGAGCGTACGTGCTGGGCGGAACAGGAGCGGGAGCTGCGCGCGGCGTCGGAGGAGGCGGCGGCACAGCCGTCCACCACAGGACGTCATTCCGCTGCATGCGGATCGCGATATCGAGCCGCAGCGACCCAGCGGGTTTGACCCAGATGCTCGACGGATACTCGCGCTCGAGCCGCAGGATCGTGTCGATGGCGGCCGCGGCGTCACCGGCCTGGTTCAGGCTGTGTGCGAGCCAGTAGAGCGCTTCGTCCTTGCCCTTCTCTTTCGGATCGGCGATCACTCCGCGCAGCTCGGCGATCGCTCGCGTCCACTGTTCGTCCGCGATGTAATCTTTCGCGCGCCCGAGACGCACGGATTCCACCGGCGCCGCTGCTGCGGCCGCCGACGTGAGCGCCAGCGCGATCACCAGCGACGCCTGCAGTGCAACCTTCAAGGTCCTGACCATGATTCGACCGTTCTTTCCTTTGAGAGCCAGCCGCCTCATATGCCTGACGACGAGACGACTTCCATCTTCGTGACGAGATCTCGCTTACGGATCAATTGCTGAAGCCGAGAGAGCGTCGCCGTATCGGTTTCATCGGAGTGCGACGTCTGCAACAAAACGAGCTCGAGATCCGACATCACCCCGGCGAGCGTGCGCATGCCGCGCTCCTGCGCCGCCAGGCGGTAGAGCCGCGTGTCACTTAGCAACGTCGATGCGAGCTGCCGTTCGTACGCCCAGTCAGCAGGTCGCACCTTCTGCGGGTTCTTCGCGGCCAGTCCAAGGACCACCAGCTTCGAGCGTTCGAAGTGCTGTTCGCTCAGCGCCGTGAACGCGCGATCCGAAGTCCCAGCCGGTTCTGCAGTGGGCGTGGGTGGAGTCGAAACGGGCGCCGCGGCTGGTGTCGCGTTGGTCACGACAGGTGTCGCAACGTTCGTCGCCGGCAGTGCGGGCCTGGCGTATCGCTGATACGCAAGATACCCGACGCTGGATGTGACGAGGGACAGAACCGCCGCCATCGCGAGGTACTGCACCGCCGGTCGGCGCGAGAGTGATGCCGGCGCTTCGGGATGATGGAGCACCTGCTCGGCCTGGAGGGCAGCGTCCAATCGAGCCATGAAAGGCGCCCAGTCGCCGTCCGCGGGCGCGGAGATAGCGGGTCTGGCCGCCAGCGCTGACGCGATGACCTGCATCTCTTCGAGCGCGGCACGGCACTCGCGACAGGTCGGCAGATGCCCGTCGACTGACGCACGCTCAACGGCATCCAGCTCGTCGTAGAAGTACAGCTCGATCGAACCCGACGCCTGCACGGTGCAGAGGGTCATGCCCGTCCTCCCGCCGTCACGTTCGCGGCGCTCAGCGCGGCGCGCAGACGATGCACGGCGGCATGAAGCTGGCGCTTCACCGTGCCCTCGGCGAGCCCGAGCGCATCGGCAATCTCGCACAGCTTCAACCCCTGATGATGCCTCATCACGAACACGATTCGCTGCCCTTTCGGCAGCCGTGCGATCGCCGATTCGAGCACGCCACCAAGCTCCCCAGCGTAGGTGCTGTCCTCGGGGCCAGGCCTCTCCTCGGCGGTATTCTGCAGGCGATACTCCGCCTCTTCCCCGAACGGCGCCGCCCCGGCTGAAGACTGGCGACGACGATGATCGATGCAGGCGTTCATGACGATCCGATAGAGCCAGGAGGTGAGCTGCGCCTCGTGGCGGAAACGGTCCAGCGAGCGGTAGACCTTGATGAAAACATCCTGCGCGATGTCCTCGGCGTCGTAGTGGTTGCCGGCGAACTGGTAGGCCACGCGATACACCATGGATCGGTGCCGCTCGACGAGCGCCTGAAAGGCGGTCGTGTCGCCGCCCGCCGCGCGGGAGATCAGGTCCGAATCAGCCATCCAGGGGCCGTGTCATGGATAGGACGGCGCCCGCGCGCCATCGGTTGATCGAGTGCGGAAGGCGCACCTATTCGTCCAAATCCTTATAAGAATATGACTTCCACGGAGAGCCGGTATACTGAAGGGATGCCTTCTCACCACAGGACCGCGACGACGGTGGCCAATGCGCTCCGGCGGAACGTCGCGATCATCGCCCATGTCGACCACGGCAAAACCACCCTCGTTGACGCGATGCTGCAGCAGAGCGGGATTTTCCGGGCAAACGAACGCCTGGTCGATCGGGCGATGGACAACACCGACCTCGAGCGCGAGCGCGGGATCACGATTCTGGCCAAGAACACCGCCGTTCACTACCACGACGTCCTGATCAACATCGTAGACACGCCTGGGCACGCCGATTTCGGCGGCGAGGTCGAGCGAACGCTCGCGATGGTCGACGGCGTCCTGCTGCTCGTGGATGCCTCGGAGGGTCCGCTGCCGCAGACCCGGTTCGTCTTGCGCAAGGCGCTCGAGCGCCGCCTGACGCCGATCGTCGTGATCAACAAAATCGACCGGTCCGACGCGCGGCCACAGGAGGTCCTGAACGAGGTCTACGACCTCTTCATCGACCTCGACGCGACCGAGGAGCAGATCGATTTTCCCGTGCTCTACACGAGCGCGCGCGCCGGCACGTCGAGCCTCTCGATGTCGGAGGCCGGTGCCGATCTTCGCCCGCTCTTCGATGCCATCGTGGACGCGGTGCCACCGCCCAAGGGCGACGTCGAGGCGCCGCTCCAGATGCTCGTCGCCAACCTCGACTCGAGCGACTATCTCGGCCGCATCGCGATCGGCCGGGTGTTCAACGGCCGAGTGAAGGTCGGCGATCCGATCGCGGTGTGCAAGCTCGACTCGACGGTCCAGGAAACGAAGGTCACCAAGCTCTTCGCGTTCGAAGGACTGAAGCGCGTGGATATCACCGAGGCCGCCGCCGGGGACATCGTCTGCCTGGCTGGCATCGACGACATCACGATCGGCGAAACCATCGCCGACGTCGAGCATCGCCTCGCGATGCCGCCGATCGCCGTCGACGAACCCACGGTGTCGATGATCTTCGGGGTCAACACGTCGCCGATGTCAGGTCGGGACGGCCAGTACGTCACCTCTCGTCAGATCAAGGATCGTCTCGATCGCGAGTTGCTCGGCAACGTCTCGATCAAGGTCGAGCCGACCGACTCGCCGGAGCAGATGAAGGTACTCGGCCGCGGCGAGCTGCAGCTCTCGATCCTGATCGAGATGATGCGGCGCGAAGGGTACGAGCTGCAGGTGTCGCGCCCGGAGATCGTGACGAAGGACGCCAACGGCGCGGTGATGGAGCCGGTCGAGGATTTGGTCATCGACGTGGCGGAGGAGTTCCAAGGAGTCGTGATCGCGCTTACCGGCATGCGGCGCGGCACGATGACGAAGATGGTGAACCACGGCAGCGGTCGCGTGCGTCTGGAGTTCCGCATTCCGGCGCGCGGGCTGATCGGCTTCCGCTCGCAGTTCCTCACCGACACCAAGGGCACCGGCATCATGAATCATCTGTTCGCCGGCTGGGAGCCCTGGCACGGCGCCATCCCGTCGCGCACGACGGGCGCACTCGTGGCGGACCGCACCGGAGCGGCGACGGCGTACGCGATCTGGAACCTGCAGGAGCGCGGGGAGATTTTCATCGAGCCCGCGACACCCGTCTACGAGGGCATGATCATCGGCGAGAACGCGCGGCCGAATGATCTCGACGTCAACGTCACGAAGGAAAAAAAGCAGACCAACATGCGGGCGTCGACGGCCGACGAGGCCGTCCGTCTGATCCCGCCGCGCCTCATGGGTCTGGAGCAGGCGATCGAGTTCATCAACGATGACGAGCTCGTCGAGGTGACACCGGCCAACATCCGCCTGCGCAAGCGCATTCTTCCAGCCAACATGCGACCGAAGCGGAGCGCGGACTAGACCCTCAACCACCGCACGAGGTTTCCCCGCGACGCGAGAAAGCGCTCGAAGTCCGCGCGGCTGATCGTAAGGCTCGCACGGTTGTCGTTGGGATGAAAGATCAGCCGCTCGGCTTCGCGCAGATCGGCGTCCACGATCACTCGCACGCTCTGGGTCGTGTCGTTGATCAAGCCGAACGGCGACACGGATCCGGGCGTGAGCCCGAGTCGCGCGTGCAGCCGATCTGCGGATCCGAAGCTGAGACGATCGTCGCCGATCACTTTCACGAGCTGACGCAAATCCGCCTGCTTCTCGATTGGCAGGATCACCAGGTAGTGCCGGTCGCCTTTCTTGTTGCGCAGAAAGAGGTTCTTGACCCGTGCGCCGGAAATGGCCGCCCAGTGTTCAGCGGCTTCCTCGGCGGTGAAGACCGGCGGATGCGTGATGGTCTGGTAGGTGATACCAAGCGCGTCCAGTGCGGCGAACACCTTCCGCTGCCCGGCATCGTTCGAATCCACGCGGGAATTCTAACCGCTCGGCGTCGCAGTCAAACTCGGCGTGCGCAGCACTTCCAGCTTCACCCGGACGAGGCCGTCGTCGATGAAGCGAAGCCGCCGCGCGGCGCCTTCCGAGACGTCGATGATAGTGCCCTTCCGGTAGTTGCGGCCGTACGGACCGCGATCGATGATCCGGAGCACCACGCGCCGGCCGTTTTCGAGGTTGGTGACGCGGACGACCGTTCCGAGCGGCAGGGTGCGATGCGCGGCGACCATCTCGCGCTTGTCGAAGATCTCACCACTCGCCGTCTCTTCTCCCTGGAATCCGCGCCCATAGTACGATGCGAGCCCACGTTGGATCCGCGTGGCCCGCGCGGGCTCATCAGCGAGGGCCGCAGGCAGCATGATGAGCAGCATCACCGCGCCAACGAAACTGGCGACTGAACCGAGACGCCGCGAAGCCCGACGATTCCGATTCATCAACCTCTAAAGCTATGGAAAATCCGGGCCAGTTCGACCGCCTGAGCTCTGCGGTCGCGATTGAGGGGATTTCCTAATGACTACGCTATCGAACAGGTTCGATAGGGCGTTTGCCTACGCGCGCGAAGTGCATGCCGAACAGACACGAAAGGGGACGTCTACACCGTATCTGGGACATCTGATGGGCGTCTCGTCGATTGTACTCGACGACGGCGGGTCGGAAGACGAAGCGATCGCCGGCCTTCTGCACGACGCCGCCGAAGACCACGGAGGCCGCGAACGACTCGACGATATCCGGTCGCGCTTCGGGGACGCAGTCGCCCGCATCGTCGAAGACTGCACCGACGCCTGGGAAATGCCGAGGCCCCCGTGGCTGGCGCGCAAGCAGGCCTACGTCGAGCACGCGCGCTCGCTCGGCCCCGCCAGCCTGCGTGTCTCCGCAGCTGACAAGGTCCACAACACCTACGCAATCCTTCGCGAGTTGCGCAACGTCGGCGAAGCCGTCTGGACCCGATATGAAGTGGCCCCTGACGATGTGATGGCGTACTACGAATCGCTCGTGCGCTCATACCGCGAGGCCGGCGGCGGCAGACTCGTCGACGAGCTCGAACGCATCGTCCGGGGCATTCAGCGCGAAATGGGCTATTGACTCGACTCGCTCGCCTCATCGTCTCTGGTTCGGCAGCCGTGTTCGTCGCGGGCTGGTGCCTCATCGCGGCCGCGCCGGCGCGTGCCGAGGTGTGGACCTTCGGGTTCTTCGTCGGCACCTGCACAACCCGGTCGAACACACTCACGCTCGATCGGCCGGTGGACGTCACGCATGTTTCCGTGAGGCCCGTCAAGTACGACGCCCGCTCGTTCGAATCACCTCCGTACTACGGTTACAGGGTCGGTCGTGCGCTCTCGCCGCATTTTGGAATCGAGGCCGAGTTCATGCACGCGAAGGCGTTCGCCAGGACGGCCGATCGGATTCGCGCGACCGGCACGGTCAAAGCCGACGCGATCGACAGTACGGTTCCGCTTTCGTCCGTCATGGAACGATTCGCCATGTCACACGGGCTCAATTTCGTGCTGGCAAACGTCGTTTACCGCCAGGGGATTGGACATTCGCCAAACCCGAGAGCGTTCATGCTGGCGCGGGCGGGGGCCGGCATCACGGTGCCGCACGTCGAGAGCACGATAGCCGCTGAAAGCCGCGAACAGTACGAAGCCGGCGGGCTTGGCGTGCAGGCGTCGCTCGGCGCCGAGTTGCGCGTGCGAGGGCATCTTCATTCGTTCGCAGAGCTCAAGGTCACTACTACGGCCGAGTCGGTCGCCGTGGCGTCCGGGACGATCAGCGGTCGCTTCACGACGATTCACGCAGTCGCCGGCGTGTCCTGGCACCTCTAGCGTTGGATTTTAGCTGCTGCCTACACCGGCAATCGGCTATAACAGGAGGTCGTCGTGAATTGAGGCTAAGGAAAGGAGCCGACTCGTGCGCGTTCGACACCTGTTGCTCGTGACTCTATTGACGGCCGTTGCGCTGACGGCACCGCTCGCGGCGCAGCAGACCCAGGCGCCGCTCAGGACCCCTGACGTCATCTTCGTCCCGACGCCGCCAGAAGTCGTGGAGGCGATGCTGAAGTTGGCCAACGTCTCCGGCAAGGACGTGGTGTACGACCTCGGCTGCGGCGACGGCATCATCGTAACCACTGCGGCACAGAAATACGGCGCGCATGCCGTCGGGATCGACATCGATCCGCAGCGCGTCAAGGAGTCTACCGAGCGCATTCAGAAGGCGGGCGTAACGGACAAGGTCAAGATCCTCAACCAGGATCTCTTCACGACCGACATCAGCGAAGCGTCAGTCGTGACTCTCTATCTCCTGCCGTCGCTCAATCAGAAGCTGATTCCCAAATTGAACAGCGAGCTCAAGCCGGGGACGCGAATCGTGTCGCAGAGCTTCGACATGGGCGAGGAGTACCCGGCGGAGAAGACCGTGGACGTCAACGGTCGTGCGGTCTACATGTGGACGATTCCGATGAAGAAGCGGCAGTAGTCGGCGCGCGCTGTCGGCATCATCGCGCCGGCAGCGCGGCCTGCTTCTCGATTCGCGCGCGCAGCGACGCCAGCCCCTCCCGGATCTCTCGAAGCTCTCCGTCCATTTCGCGCAGTTGCTCCCCTTCGGCACGAACGAACCGGCTATAAGGCGCGATGCTCTCGCGGATCCGATCGCTGCCCTTGGCGATCTCGTGTGAAAACTGTTCGCGAAGGGCGCTCGAGAGACGCTGCCGGAGATCCGCGACCTTGCGCCGCATTTCCTCTTTTGCCTTCTTCCGCTTCGCCGGCAGGATGAAGAAGCCGACCGTTACGAGCAACGATGCCATGATCGCGCCGGTGGCATCCGCAGCGGCGGTCGTGGCGACGGCGGCGACGACCGCGCCGAGCCCGAGCGCACCCGCGCTGACCGCCGCGGCGGCGGCGACCGCGTTGCGCGCGCCGTCGGCCAGCTCCTGTGCTTCCCGTCGCCGGTCGTAGGAATCCACCACCCGCTGCGCCTCTCGGCCGACAGAGTCGATGAGACGCCCTCGATCGACGTGGAACCGGCCGGTCACCTCGTCGCCGACGATGCGATCGCGGTACTGACGGCGCCGCTCGGCCAGGTGCGCGGTGACTCCCTGCCACTGTCGAAGGTCCGCGTCCACGAGCCAGTCGACGAGCTCCCCCACCTTGCGCTCGACCTCGCGCGGTGTGTCGGCAACGACCTGCTGCTCGAAGCCCTGCTGCACGCGGCTCCGGTTCAGCAGATCCAGCACCCGCCCGATGCGCATCGTGTCGTCGAAGTAATCATGCCCCCGCCGTTCCATTTCGAGCAGGATCCGATCGATGTCCGCCATGCGGAACTCGAGGTCGCGCTCGAGGTCCTTCTGGTAGACGGCGAGCTGGCGATCGACTTCGTCGAGCGTCGTGAAATCGCCCTTCAGGAGCGTCAGGCGATCGCCGACAAGCGTCGACTGCCGATCCGAGATCGCCTCGGCCACGCCGAGCGGATTCAGCAGCTTCAACTGCACGCGGCCGGGCGCGTCGAGTGTCGCCTCGATGTGCTGCTCGAGCGCCTCGAACCGGCTGCCGGCCCATACCGACGGCTCACCCTGCTTCGCACGCATCGCGAGCTTCGCGCTGACTGGAAAGATCTCGGGGCTGAATCCGAGCAGCGATTGAGCACTCGATCCGACGAAGTTCACGACCTCGCGAACCTGTGCGTCGCTCTCCAGGATGTCAATCTTGTTGACGACGAGCACGACCTTCTTGCCCCAGCCCCGGACCTGCTCGAGGAACGCGCGTTCCGTTTCGGTGAAGGGACGGTCGGCGGACGTCACGAAAAGCACCAAATCCGACCGTGGCACGAACTCCGCGGTGATCCGCTCGTGCTCGCGGATGACCGCATTCGTGCCCGGGGTGTCGACGATATGGATTTCGCGAAGGAGCGGAGCTGGCGCGGAAATCACGTGCAGCGCAGAATCGCGGACGTTCCGCTCGACGGATTGTCCGTACTGCAGCACGTTGATCTGGGCCGTCGTCGGCGTCACTCCTTCCTCGACGATCCTGCTGCCGAGAAGCGCGTTGATGAAGGCGCTCTTGCCGGAGTTGAACTCACCAACGATCACGAGGAGGAACAGCTCGTCGAGCTGCTCGATGGATCGATCGAGCGCGTTCTGCTGGTCGGCGGCCGCGTCGTACCTCGCGAGCGAAGTTCGCAGCCGGGCCAGTAATTTGCGCTCCTCGCGCAGCAGCTCATCCTGGGCGGGTGTGAGGATCCTGGCCAGCATGTTCGGACCGATTATGCCGTGGAATGAGCGAGACGCTGTCCGCTGTCGGCTGCCCGCTGTCCGGCTCCTATGAAGCCGGACGCCACGGATGTGTCCAGCCGAATGGGAGTACAGGCACCCCTCAGAGCAACTAACCAGCGGCGCGACAGCCGTGAGCCGCAGCGAGCGCGAACGCGCGAGCTGCAGCGTCAGGGGGTGGGGCCCCTGACGCATTGAGATACGAAGCGAGCGCTGGCAGGCCGCGGGGGTGGGGCCCCGCGGCAAACTGAGAAATGCAGGCGGAGCGCCCACATCACGCCAGGGCCACGAACACGCTCAGAGTAAACCGAGGACTAGGGTTAGTGCGTCTGCGCCGCGGCGTTAGGGGTCTCCGCGGAATCCGGACGGCTCCAGTCCGTGTGCGGTGCCCGGTTCTCCACCAACCAGCCGTAGACGAGGCGACCGTACGACTGCCACCGCATCCGCTTGCGCGTATAGAACGGCACGAGCGCGCGCTGCAGCTCGGGGAGGCGATAGAACGGCACCCCCGGGAAGTAGTGATGCTCGAGGTGGTAGTTGGAGTTCAGGAACACGAAGTCCCAGAACCAGTGGCCACGCATGAGCGTGCCCCACTGCGCGGGGTCCGAGGGATCGATGTCGTAATGCTGGCCGAGACGATTCAGCGTGAACGCGATGGGGAAGATGAAGAAGACCGGGATGATGCTGGCGCGGGCGGCGGCATAGAAACCGAACGCGTACCAGAGGACGGCAATGACCGTCAGGTGGAACGCGATCGAGAGCCTGCGCTCGGCCGCGATCGTGCGCTGCAGCTCGAGTGGGTACGTCGACGACTCGCGCCGCGCGGCGCGGAAGTAAATCGGGAAGAGCGCCGGCGTACAGTACAGCAGCTTGTACCAGCGCTTGTTCACCTTCGGCGACAGGTGATGGCGCTTGGGATCGTCCTCGTCAGATCCGAGTTCGGCGTGATGATCGAGATGCCACTGCGTGAACTGACTGGCGGAGATCCCACTAGGAACGGCATAGAGAAACCCGAGCAGCCGCTCCGCCCGATCGTGGCGCCGTTCGAAAACCGTGTGGTGCACGACCTCGTGCAGGAGCACCGTGAAATTGAACACCGTGAATCCCTGCACGAAGGCCAGCGGAATCCAGATCGCGGGGTTCGTGAAGTACACCAGCGCCCACGTCGTCGCCCCGAGAATCGCAAACTGACGGGCCGCCACGGCGAGGTGACGGGCTGGGGATTTGCGGTGGAGCTGCCGCATCTGCTCGCGCGAGACTGCCGCACCCAGCTCAGCCCTGAGCCCGGCCGCGTGCTGCGAGTAGTAATGGGCCTTCACGGTGATCTGATCTTAGCATTCTCACTTTGCCGTGGGGCCCCACCCCCAGGGCCTGCCTAGCGCTCGCTACGTATCTCAATGCGTCTGGGGCCCCACCCCCAGACGCTGCAGCTCGCGCGTTCGCGCTCGCTGCGGCTCACGGCTGTCGCGCCGCTGGTTAGTTGCAGGCGGGCGCTGCACTAGCAACAGTCTGTGCCCGTCGCCCATGGCCCATAGCCCATCGCCCATGTGACATCCGTCGGCGAAGCCGACGGCTCAGTCAGGGTTGACCGGCCGGGAACTGCTGATGCGGGTGAGGGCGACACCACCAAGGACGGCCGCGGCGCCGAGCAGCTTGCGCCCGCCAAGCGGCTCATCCAGAAACACGACTGCGGTGACCATCGCCACGATCGGGATCACGTTCGAGTACACGGCGGTCCGCGCGCTGCCAATCTCACGCACGGCGGCATACCAGATCGTGTAGGCCACGCCGAGCGCGAAGAGCGCC
The DNA here is from genome assembly GCA_036258055.1 of Vicinamibacterales bacterium. Classification (GTDB taxonomy): domain Bacteria; phylum Acidobacteriota; class Vicinamibacteria; order Vicinamibacterales; family 2-12-FULL-66-21; genus DATAEK01. The sequence continues at coordinate 32,678 of DATAEK010000282.1, read as the reverse complement.
GAATACCCGAGCGCCGCCCACGTCCAGCCGCTCACGGTCAACCAAGGGGTGTCGCGCAAATGCGGCCACACGGCGGCCACGTAGAGCAGGGTGCCGATGGACATGGACAGACCGGTGACGCCCACGGGCGAATGCCGCAGCATGAGACGCTTGGCGCCCAGCGTGTAAATTGCCCAGCAAATGACCGCCCCGACCATCAGCAGATCGCCGGCGATGCTGTCTGACCCGACGGCGAGTCCCCGACCGACCACGTAGTAGACACCGGCCATCGACAACGCCACGCCGATCCAGTGCAGACCGCTGATGCGATCCAGCCCGAGCGCAGCCGAGAGCAGCGCGATGACGACAGGTGTCGCCGCCAGCATCAACGAGCTGTTGGCGACGCTCGTGAGCGCCAGTCCGCCGATGAAGCAGTACTGATAGCAGCAGTGGCCGACGAGGCCGAGGAACACCAGTTCGAGCCAATCGCGTCGCGTGAGCAGCGCCGGCGTATGGAGGACGCTCGCGAATGACGCGAATCCACCGCGGTCGGCGAGGGCCGGCCTGTTTCTCAACGCGCCGATGACCGCGAGGAACACCGACGAGGCGAGCACCATCCTCGCGGCGTTGAACGCCTGCGGTTCGAGCTCACGAAACGCGGCTTTGACGATGGAGTAGTTCGTGCCCCAGATGACGGCCATCAGGAGCAGCAGCGCGTCGATGCGCGTGAACGCGGCGAAAGGACGGCGGGCACGGTGGCTGATCTCCCCCGTACCCGGCGTCACCGCGCGCGTCCCTTCGCGACTACTTCGCGACGAACGGATTGAAGAAGAACAGGAGCAGCGAAATCAGCAGGACGTAGATGACGAGCGACTCGATGAGCACGAGGCCCAGGAGCAGCGCGCCGCGGATGTCTCCGGTCGCGCCCGGATTCCGCGCGATCGCTTCGGTCGCCGAGCTGACGGCCTTTCCCTGACCGAGCGCACCGAGGCCGGCGGCAATCGCGAGCGCAAAGCCGGCGGTGATGATGGACCACCGCAGCACCTCGGTGTTGCCGGCTGCGGCCGCCGCCGGCTCCTGCGCGTACAGAACGGCATCCGGCGCAAGAGCGCCCGCGGCGAGAACGAGGGCGCATGTCAGAACAGAACGTTTGCTCACGATCCAAGCCTCCTGAAAATGACTACTCGATGAGTGCGACGTGTTCATGAAAACCGGTTGATTCGGCGCCCGGGTCAGGCCGCCGCTGGGGCCTGATGGCCGTGCGGCGCGTCGTGACCGTGCTCGTCCTCGGCGTGCTCGACGGCCACGGCGCCCTGCAGATAGATGATCGACAGCAGCGCGAAGATGTACGCCTGCAGCCCCCCGGTGATGAGGCCGAGGAACATCATCGGCAACGGAATCAGGAACGGTATCAACCCGGCGAGGATCGCGATGACCAGCTCCTCGCCGAAGATGTTGCCGAAGAGACGGAGCGACAGGGACATGACGCGCGAGAGGTGGCTGATGATCTCGATGACGAACATCAGCGGCGCCATCCACACCGGGGCTCCCGGCGGCAGCGCGAAATGTTTCAGGTAGTTGACGATGCCTTGCTCTTTGAGCCCCTGGAAGTGGTAGTAGACCCAGATCGTCAGCGCGCATCCGAGCGTGACGTTGAGGCTGCTCGTCGGCGCCATGAACCCGGGGATGAGCCCGAGGTAGTTCGAGAAGAGAATGAAGACGAACAGCGTGCCGACGAGCGGCAGATATTTCGGCCCCTTCGGGCCGATCCACTGCTCCAGCATGCCGACCATCGCGCGAACACCGTCCTCGATGACGATCTGGAGCTTCCCCGGGTTCTCGACGCTGAGGCGCGAGCGCACGAAGAGGCACAGCGCGGTCAGGAACACCACGATCAGCATCACCATCACCATGTAGGGCGGGATGGGTTCAACGGGATTCAGGTGAACGCCCAAGGGCGTCAGCGCCGCTCGCACGAGCGGCCCCAGCGCGGCGTTCACCGCCTCCACGATGAGCAGCGGATGTTCCTTCATTCAGATTCTGCTTTGGCCCGCAACTCCACCCCGTCGGCCGGGCCGACCCGCAACGGTCAGGTTTTCTTCAAGAGGAGGCGGATAGCTTCGATGGAAGCCGCCGCCACGACCGAGGACGCACCCGCCAGCAAACCCACGGGGTGCAGGCGCAAACGCGCAATCATAACGTACGCCAGAAGAGTGAGTAAAGCGTACCGGCCCGTGACTTTGACGACGATCCACCCGATGCGCGGCCTCGCCGCGGACCCGCGGCCCGACGATTTCGCGAGCGCCGTCACACTCGATCCGATCGTCCAGTAACTCACGCCGATCAGGAGGCCACCGCCGAGCACGCCGAGCGCCGGGCCGAGGCGGCCGCGCGCCAGGATCAAGGCCGCTGCCGTCATCAGCAGACACACAACGATCGCGGTCCGTTCCAGCCTTCGCAGCTGAGCATCAGCGTCCACGTCGGTGCTCAGACAAATGAGATCCGGGAGACTTCGCCCCGCCGGCCCGTCCATCCCAGCCCACCGCGCGAAGTCCGCGCGGGGACCCTGGCTTGCCGTCGCTCGCGGGCACCCCGTGCCCCGCGCCCGCCTCCGCTACAGCGAGGCGAGGTTGCCCGTCATGCGGAAACGCGTACCGCATGCTCGTTTCGATGCCCATCAGGCGCTACTTGATGAACCGGTTCGCGGTTCGGTAGACGTTGACGGCGCCGGCCACGAACCCGAGCACGAAAAAGACGAAGAAGAACAACGGGCTCGTGCCGAACCACTTGTCGAGGAGATACCCGAACCAGGCGCCGAGCACGATCGCCAGCACGAACGACAGCCCGACGCTGCTGATCGCGCCGAGCGATCGCGCGGTTTCCTGCATCGGGGTGCGGGGCTTCTCGGGTTCCATGGCGGAAGTTTACTTGAGGCCGAGGAGGGGAACTGCGCCGAGCGACGCGGCGGAGCTGGACGCAAAATCAAAGAGGAGGCGCGGATACACGCCCAGCACGAGCGTGCCGGTGACGGCGACGATGAGGACGGTTGTCACCGCTGGCGAGAACCGTGCTCTCGATGCCGCTTCGCCCGGCGTAATCCACATCGACACGACGATGCGCACGTAGTAGTAGAGCGACAACGCGCTGTTCACGACGCCGATGATCGCCAGCCAGACGTAGCCGGCGTCAATCGCCGCCCCGAACAACCACAACTTGCCCATGAACCCCGCCGTCGGCGGGATGCCGCCGAGCGAGAGCATGAAGAGGAGCATCGCGACCGCCGCGGCCGGATGTGTGGCCGACAGCCCCGCCAGATCCCTCAGCTCATCGCCGATGACCTCGCGACGTCTCAACGCCGTGATCACGGCGAACGCGCCGAGCTGCATGAAGGCATAGACCATCAGATACACGAGCGCCGCCGTGATCCCGCGCGGCGGCCCCGCGACGATGCCCACCAGCACGTACCCCGCGTGCGCGACCGACGAGTAGGCGAGCATGCGCTTGGTATTCGACTGCGTCAGGGCGGCGACGTTGCCGACGGTCATCGACACGACGGCCAGCAGGTAGAAAAATGACCGCCAGCCGACCGGCTGACCGAAAAACACCCCGAGACCGTCGATGCGAAACGCGGGCAGTCCCTCGATGAAGATCCGCAGCAGCATCGCAAACGACGCGGCCTTCGAGCCCACTGAAAGAAACGCCGTGATCGGCGTCGGGGCTCCTTCGTAGACATCGGGCGCCCACATGTGGAACGGCACGGCGGCGATCTTGAACCCGATGCCGGCGACGAGCATCAGCACCGCGAGCCTCAGCAGCCGCCCGCTCTCACCGGTGGCGAGAGTCGTGGCCATCGTTCGCAGGTGCGTCGTTCCGGAAAGCCCGTAGAGCAGCGACATCCCATAGAGCAGGATGCCCAGCGAGAACGCGCCCAGCACGAAGTACTTCACGGCCGCCTCGTTCGATCGGCGGCTCGGCCGGATGAATCCGGTCAGGATGTAGAACGAGACCGCCATGGTCTCGAGGCCGATGAAGATCGTAATGAGATCGATGCCGCTGGCGAGGATCATCATCCCGAGCGTGGCGCAGAGGACGAGGAAGTAGTACTCGCCAGCGTGCGCACGTTCGATCGCGACGTAGCGCTCCGACATGAGCACCGTCAGCGCCGCCGAGAGCAGGATCAGGACCTTGAAGAAGAGGGCAAACCCGTCGATCGCGAGCAGGCCGCGCGCGATCGTCGTGTGGATGCCATACGACGTCACGAGCGCGCCGCCCGCGGCCGCGATCGTCGCGATGGTCGCCCATGCCAGCAGCCGATCGACGAAGGGTACGTCGTCGGGCGTCCGTGGCGCACGTCGCGCCACGAGCAGGTCGAGCCCGAGCACGATCGCCGCGCCGATCGTGACGATGGTCTCGGGCAACAGATAGAAGAAGTCCGCCGACGAAAAGCCCGGGGGCATCAGCGGTCCTTGACGGCGCTCGCCGTCGGCGCAAGGGACTGACCTGAGCCGTCACCACAGGGCGGCGTGATGACGAAGCCCGCCACTGGCGGGGCGGGCGCGGCCGGCGTCAGGCAGTTGGCCAGTGCAGGACCGTAGATCGAATTCACCCGAGTGACGACCCGCGCGACGGACGTCTCGAGCCGGCGCAGGAACGGCGCCGGGTACAGGCCGATCCAGAACGCCAGCGCGACGAGCGGAAGGAACGTCGCGACTTCACGGCCGCTCAAGTCACGCATCGACATGTTGGCCGGGTTCTCGACCTTCCCGAACATCGTCCGCTGATACAGCCAGAGCATGTAGGCCGCACCGAGCACGATGCCGCTCGCGGCCACACCGGCCCACGCTTTGTTGACGACGTAGACGCCCTGCAGGATGAGCAGTTCGCCGATGAACCCGTTCAGCGCCGGCAGGCCAATCGAGGACATCGTCATCACCAGGAATATCGCCGCGAAGACCGGCATGATCTTGGAGAGACCGCCGTAGTCGGCAATCTCGCGGGTGTGACGCCGCTCGTAGACGATGCCGACGATCAGGAAGAGCGCGCCGGTCGAGATGCCGTGGTTGATCTGCTGGACGATGCTGCCGGTGATGCCAACGGGGGTCAGCGCGAACATGCCGAGGATCACCATAGCCATGTGGCTGACGCTCGAGTACGCGACCAGGCGCTTCCAGTCGGTCTGCGCCAGCGCCACGAGCGCACCGTACACGATTCCGATAATCGACAGCGTCACCATCATCGGCACGAAGTAGCGCGAGGCATCGGGCAGGATCGGCAGGCTGAAGCGGATGAATCCGTAGGTCCCCATCTTCAGCAGAACTGCGGCCAGGATCACCGAACCGGCAGTCGGCGCATCCGTGTGCGCGTCGGGCAGCCAGGTGTGGAATGGGAACATCGGGACCTTGATCGCAAAGCCGAGGAAGAACGCGAGGAAGATCCACTTCTGCCGCTCGATCGGCACCGTGAGCTGCTGGTAGACGGTGACGTCAAAGGTGTAGACCCCAGTGACGTCGTGGTTGTAGAAGTAGAGTGCGAGGATGCCGAGGAGCATCACCACGCTTCCGAGGAGCGTGTAGAGGAAGAACTTGATCGCCGAGTAGAGGCGACGGCCACCGCCCCAGATCCCGATCACGAAATACATCGGCACCAGCATGACTTCCCAGAACAGGAAGAACAGCAGGAAGTCGAGCGCCATGAACGCGCCGAGCATGCCGGTCTGCAGGACGAGCAGGCAGATGTAGTACTCCTTGACGCGCTCGGTGATAGCCGTCCACGACGACAGCACGGCGATAAACCCCATGAGCGTCGTCAGCAGGATCAGGAGCACGCTGAACCCGTCGACGCCCAGGTAGTAGCTGGCGCCGATCGACGGAATCCATTCGGCTTTTTCGACGAACTGCCAGGCGGCGCCCTGCGGGTTGTAGAACCAGAGCGGCACCGACACGAGGAAGCCGAGCCCCGCCACGATGTTCGCGATCCACCGGATCTCCCTTTCCCGCGCGCCAGGCACCAGCAGCAGCAGGAGGGCGCCCGCGAGCGGCGTGAAGAGAATCACGGAGAGAAGGTGGCTCTGGAAGAACGTCATCGTGTCGCTGCTTTCAGGCGCATCAGTGCGCCAGGAGGACCAGCGTCAGGAACAGGAACACTCCGGCCAGCATCATCAGCGCGTAGTTCTGCACGAGGCCTGTTTGCAGGCGGCGGAGGAGCAGGCTGCCCTCGCTCGCCGTCCAGCCGATCAGGTTCACGAGGCCATCCACGCCGTATTTGTCGATCATGTGGGAGCACCACGCGGCGATGCGCGTCAGCCACCCGGATCCGTTGACCGCACCGTCGACGACCGCACCATCGAACGCCCACAGGCCGCGGCTGCCGGACATCGTCCCCCGCACCACCGTCGCGTCGTAGGCCTCGTCCACGTAGTACTTGTTCAGCAGGAGTGCATACGCGCGGGGCCACGCCCGTGCGAGGCGCGCGGGAATCTCCGGGTTCGCGAGATAGAAGTGACGCGCGACGAGGATGCCCGCCACCGCAACCCCGACCGACAACAGCATCAGCGTCCACTCGACGCCGTGCGATTGCGCGGACTCCAGGGCGGCGCCTCGCGTGAGCGTGACGGTCACCGGAATTGGCTGCGAGGTATGACCTGGCAGGCTCGGTTCGAGAAACTGTTCGAAGGTGTTCCCGCCGCCGAGCGCGGCGGGAATGCCGACAAAGCCGGCAAACACTGCACCGATCGCGAGCGCAACGAGCGGAACCGTCATCGCACGCGGAGACTCGTGGGGCCCGTGCCACACGGCCGTCGCCGCGTCGGCCGCACCGTGAGAGACCTCGTGCTCCTTGCGCTGTGCCTGCCCGTGCGCGTGCGCGTCAACCGGATGCGCGACACCGTGCACCGCCGCTTCGACCACGGCCGCCGGCGAGGCATGCGCCGCCCAGGCCGGTCCGCGATAGCGGCCCAGGAATGTCAGCGACAGCAGACGGTACATGTAGAACGCGGTCAGCAATGCTGTCACAACGGCCAGGAACCACATGACGTGATTCCCGAGGAACGTCCGGTACAGGATTTCGTCTTTGCTGAAGAAGCCGGCGAATGGCGGGATGCCGGCGATCGCCAGCGTGCCCACCAGCATCGTCAGGTAGGTGACCGGCAGGTATGTCCGGAGCCCGCCCATCCGCTGCATGTTCTGCTCACCCGCCATCGCGTGGATGACCGATCCGCTCCCGAGAAAGAGCAGCGCCTTGAAGAACGCGTGCGTCATGAGGTGGAAGATCGCCGCCGCGAACGCGCCGACACCCGTCGCGAGGAACATGTAACCGAGCTGCGAGACCGTCGAATACGCGAGCACGCGCTTGATGTCGTTCTGGACCAGACCAATCGTTGCCGCGACGAGCGCCGTCACGCCGCCAACTACGGCAACGATGGTCATGACCAGCGGCGCGTGAACGAAGAGCGCCGACGTCCGGGCCACCATGTACACCCCGGCCGTCACCATGGTGGCGGCGTGGATCAGCGCCGAGACCGGCGTCGGTCCTTCCATCGCGTCCGGCAGCCAGACATAGAGCGGAATCTGCGCGCTCTTGCCGGTCGCGCCGATGAAGAGGAGCAGGCAGATGATCGAAATCGCGCCGAAGCTCGCGGTCTCGACCGGCATCGACGCCACGGCCTGCGACGCAGCCCGGAAATCGAGGGTGCCGAAGACGTAGAAGACCATCAGCATTCCGAGGACGAAGCCCCAGTCGCCGATGCGGTTCATGATGAACGCCTTCTTGCCGGCATCCGACGCGCTCTGCTTCTCGTACCAGAACCCGATCAGCAAATAGGAGCAGAGCCCGACCCCTTCCCAGCCGACGAACATGACCGGGATGTTCGCGCCGAGCACGAGCATCAGCATGAAGAAGCAGAAGAGGTTCAGGTAGCAGAAGAACCGCGCGTACGCGCCGCGCGGCTCGTCGAGCATGTACGCGGTCGCGTAGACGTGGATCAGAAAGCCGACGCCGGTGACGACCAGGATCATCACGGCGGAAAGCGGATCGAGGCGGAACGCCCAGGGCACCTCAAACGAGCCGATGCCGGTTGCGGTTGCCAGCGGAATCGGCGGAATCCAGGGCGCGAGCACGACGTCGTGAACGCGGGCATCGGCCGGCAGCCGGAGCAGCTGCACCAACGCCGCGATCGACAGCGCCAGTGCAATGGCCATCGACGCACACGCCACTGCCGCCGCCGCCGCGCGGCTGAACCAGCGGATGCCGACGAGGCCGGTCAGCGCGGCCCCCGCGGCGGGCACGAGCGGGATGAGCCAGATGAAGTCCACGGCGCCTACCACCGCATGATGTTCATTTCGTCCACGTCGAGGGTGTCCTTGTTCCGGTAGAACGCCAGGATGATCCCCAGTCCCACCGCAGCCTCGGCGGCGGCGACGGCGATCACGAAGATCGCGAAGACCTGCCCGACGGCGTTCTGCCACTGCCACGAGAACGCGGCCAGATTGATGTTCACGGCGTTCAGCATCAGCTCGATCGACATGAAGACGATGATGATGTTCCGGCGGAGCATCACGCCGATCACGCCGATCATGAAGAGCGCCGCCGACAGGACCAGGTAGTGGTACGGCGTGATCGTCATGGTTCCTTCTTCGCGAGCACGATGGCGCCGACCATCGCGGCCAGGAGGAGCATCGAGGCGACCTCGAAAGGCACCAGATAATCGGTGTAGAGCAGCCAGCCGACGACCTCGGTATTCCCTCCCGCTGACAACGACCCTGCGGTTGCCGGCACCGCCGTCGGGTGCCCGGCGGAGTACACGAGAATCGCGCTGATCTCGGCAAGGACGGCCGCGGAAATCACGAAGCCCAGGCGCGTCCGTCGCCGCGGGTCCGCATACGCGTCCGGCAGGCGTTTGAGGTTCACCAGCATCACGACGAACAGGTACAGAACCACGATCCCGCCCGCGTACACGAGCACCTGGATGACCGCGAGGAATTCGGCGCCGAGCACGACGTAGAGCACCGCCACGCACAGAAAGTTCGCGACCAGAAACAGCACGCAGTGCACCGTGTTCCGCGCGGTGACGACCATCACCCCGAAACCGAGGATGAACGCCGCGAGCGTGTAGAAGACGATGGCTTCGAGCATCTCCCCTTCCATGACGCGGACCTCAAGTTGCGCGCTCCCCTGTTCCGCGCTCCTCGTGGCCCGCTAGAGGATGACTTTCACGATCGCCGTGACCACGAGATTCGCAATCGACAGCGGGATCAGGAACTTCCATCCAAGCTTCATCAGCTGGTCGTATCGATATCGCGGCAGCGTCGCGCGAATCCAGATGAAGACGTACAGGAACACGAAGGTCTTGAGCACGAACCAGATCCATCCCGGCACGAGGTCCAGAAACGAGAGCAACGCCACGTTCGGGAACGGCCGCAGCCAGCCGCCGAAGAACAGCGTCGTCGCCACCGCGGAGATGACGATCATGTTCGCGTATTCGGCGAGGAAGAAGAGCGCGAACCGCATGCCGCTGTACTCGGTGTGGAACCCGCCGGTGAGCTCCTGTTCGGCCTCGGGCAGGTCGAAAGGCGCGCGATTCGTTTCGGCGAGGCCGCCGATGAACAGAATCACGAAGGCCACCGGCTGGATGAACGCGAACCACACGTGGTCCCGCTGCTGCGCTTCGACGATCCCGACCATGCTGAGCGTGCCGGCGGTCACGACCATGCTGACGAGCATCATCGTCACCGCAATCTCGTAGCTGATGAGTTGCGCCGATGCCCGGAGGCCCGCCAGGAGCGGGTACTTGCTGTTGGACGCATAGCCCGCGAGGATGATGCCGTAGACGCTCAGTGACGTGATCGACACGACATACAGCAACCCGATGTTCACGTCTGCGACGAACAGCGGCATCCGGTAGCCGAAGATCGTGACCTCGCTGTCGAACGGGATGACCGCGAACGCGATGAGCGCCGGAACCATCGCCACGATCGGCGCCAGGGTGAACACGAACCGATCGGACCGCACCGGCGTGATGTCTTCCTTGAGCAGGAGCTTGATCGCGTCGGCAATCGGCTGCAGCGCGCCGTACGGCCCGACGCGCATCGGGCCCAGCCGCACCTGCACCCACGCGATGACCTTCCGCTCGAGCAGGACCATGTAGGTCACCGCGATCAGGACCGCATTGAGCAGGACGACGATCTTGAGGAGCGGGAGGAGGTAGGTCTCCATTTACCGGTCCACCTCACCGAGCACGATGTCGATCGAGCCGATGAGCGCGACCACGTCGGCCACGAGGTGCCCCTTGACGAGCCGTGGAAGCGCCTGCAGGTTGCAGAACGACGGCGGCCTGACGCGGAAACGATACGGTGCGATCGACTTGCCGTCGCTCACGATGAAGTAGCCGATCTCCCCTTTCGGCGACTCGATGGCGTGGTAGGTCTCCCCCGCCGGCGGTTTGATCAGGCGTGGCACCTTTCCAACGATCGGCCCTTCGGGCAGGCCGTCGATGGCCTGGCGGATGATGCGGATCGACTGACGGAACTCTTCGAGCCGGACCAGGTAGCGGTCGTAGGTGTCGCCGACGAAGCCCACCGGCACGTCGAACTCGAAGTCCGCGTAGGCGGCATACGGTTCGTCCTTCCGGATATCCCGCGGGACGCCCGACCCGCGCAGCGCCGGCCCGCTCAACCCGATCGCAATCGCGTCGGGCCCATTGATGATGCCGACCGATCGCGTCCGATCGCGCCAGATGCGATTGTGGGTCAGCAACTCCTCGTACTCGAGGAGCTTCGATTCCAGGATGTCGCAGAACGCGCGGACCTTCGCGTCCCAGCCGGGCGGGATGTCGAGCGGCAGCCCGCCGATACGTATGGCGTTGTAGGTGAGCCGCGCGCCGCAGTATTCCTCGAACAGGTCCAGCACCAGTTCCCGCTCGCGGAAGGCGTACAGGAACACCGTCATCGCGCCCAGGTCCATCGCGTGCGTGCCGAGCCACAGGCAGTGGCTCGCGATCCGCTGCAGCTCCGCCAGAACGGTACGGATGTACCGCGCTCGAGGCGGCACTTCGAGCGACATCAGCTTCTCGACGGTCTCGCAGTACCCGAGGTTGTTGCTCGCCGCCGCGACGTAATCCATCCGGTCCGTGATCAGGACGATCTGTGCGTAGTCACGCTGCTCGCACAACTTCTCGATGCCGCGGTGCAGGTACCCGATCACCACGTCGGCATCGATCACGCGCTCGCCATCGAGACGCAGCACCACCCGCAGCACGCCGTGCGTGCTCGGATGCTGCGGTCCCATGTTGAGCACGAGCTCAGAAGTTTCGAAGATGCTCATTACTTAGTGCTCGCGGGGCCCCACCCCCGCTCGCTCTCGCTCGGCGGCTGCGCGCCTCGCTCGGGCCGCAGGCGCTGCTGATTCAACAACCAGCCTCTTTCAACCTAATCTCAGCACGGCCGGCTCCTCTTCCCATGGCCATGGCCCATGTGCCATGGCCCATTTGCCATCCCGAAGCAGTCACTCTATCTCCTCGGCTCGCTTGACCCGCAGCCAGTCGACGGGGTTCTCGATCAGCAGCTCGCCTGGACCTTCGAGAGGATAGTCTTTTCGTTCCGGATGGCCCTGCCAGTCGTCCGGCATGAGAATCCGGCGGAGATTGGGATGGCCCTCGAACTGGACGCCGAACATGTCGAAGACTTCCCGTTCGAGCCAGTTCGCCGACGGCCAGACGGCGGTCATCGACGGCACCGGATCCGTTTCGCCCGCGCAGACCTTGATCCGCAGGCGATGGCGATGCGTCACCGAGTAGAGGTTGTAGATGACGTCGAATCGTTTGGCGCGCGGCGGCCAGTCGGTGGCGGTCACGTCGGACAGGAAATCGAACCGCGCGTCCGGCGCATCGCGCAGGTGACGGGCGACGTCCGGGAGCCGCGCCGCATCGACGATGATCGCCCAGTCTCCCACCCAGAACGACATCTGTTGGACGACGCCGGGAAGGGCGGACTGCAAGCTCCCGATGAATGCCGGCACGACCGCCTCGGGAGGCGGCGGAGGATCTGTGGGTCCGGCCGGCGCGGAGGCGACCTTCACAGGCTGGGTCGCCTTGACCGGCGCGGATCGAGGGTCGGCAGGGGACGGGCTTCCTGCGCCTGGCGCCTCGTCAGGCATGATCGACAACGCTCCCGTTCGACGCGAGCCGGCTCGATTCCGCGCGCGCTACTGCCACTCGAGCGCCCCCTTCTTCCACGCGTAGGCGTAGCCGACGACGAGGATGAAGAGGAAGACGAGCATTTCGATCAGGCCGAAGAGCGCAAGCCGATCGAGCATCACCGCCCACGGGAACATGAAGACCGTTTCGATCTCGAAGATGACGAACAGCATCGCGATCAGGTAGTAGCGAATGCTGTAGCGATCGCGTGCGTCGGTCAGCGGCTCGATCCCGCACTCGTACGGTTCGAGCTTGACGGTATTCGCCTTTTCCGGATGCAGCAGCCGCGAGAAGACGAGCGTGAAGACAGCGAACCCAATCGCTATCAGCACGAACAGCAGGATGGGAATGTAGGTCCTGAGCATCGCCGGCGGGATCGTGTGAGAAAGGCCGGGAACCGAACCGGGGCTGTTTATAGCATGCGCTCCGGGGGGCGTCAAGGAAAGCAGCGGCTCGATTCACGTCCCTTCCCGCGCCAACAAGTCCATGTCTACCAATAGTTTTGGGGCAAGGCCATGCCTTGACGCTGGCTGTACCCGCAGCCTATACTGCCGCGAGAGGCTCCTCCACGATGATCCTGCTCCTCGCAACGGTTTCCCTCCTCTTGTCCTCGTTCGCGGCCCCCGTCGATCAAGGATCGCGCGCCACCGATGCCCGCACGCGGGACATCTACGTCAGCGCGCTCAACGACGGGAAGCCGGTTGCCGATATGAACGCGTCCGACTTCCTCGTTCGCGAAGATGGCGTCGCTCGCGAAGTGCTGAAAGTGGGTCCGGCCACGGATCAACTCACGATCTCGATTCTCATCGATGACAGTCAGGCGGCAACGGATGCGATCCCGCACCTCAGGGACGGACTGAAGGCCTTCGTCGACCGCCTGAACGGCAAAGCGGAGATCGCCCTGGCCTCGATCGGCGAACGGCCGACGCCTCTGGTCGATTACACCACGAGCACCGAGGTATTGCAGAAGGGGATCCTGCGTATCTTCGCGCGCCCGGGCTCCGGTGCCTACCTGCTGGACGGAATCGTGGACGTCTCGAAGGGCCTTCAGAAGCGTGAGGCCAAGCGCCCGACGATCGTCGCGCTGACGATCGAACGGGGCCCGGAGTTCAGCAACCGGTACTACGAGCCGGTCCTCGACGAGCTCCAGAAAGCCAGAGCGACGCTGCATGTTCTCGCGATCGGCACACCGTCGGACGACCAGTCCGACGAGATGCGCAATCGCAACATGGTTATCGCCGAGGGCACGTCACGCACGGGTGGACGCCGGGACCAGCTCCTCTCGGCCATCTCCATTCCCGAGCGGCTGAAACAGCTCGCCGACGACCTGTTGAGCCAGTACGTCGTCACCTACTCGGCGCCGGAGACACTGATCCCGCCGGAGAAGGTGGATGTCACCACGAAGCGATCAGGCGTTACGGTGCGTGCCCGCACGCGTCTGGCGGGAAAATGATGTCAGCACGCACCAGCCTCGCCGTGGGCGCAATCGTCGCGCTCGCCTGCGCCGCCGGCCTCGCTCAGCAGCGGTTCAAGGCCGGCGTCGAGCTCGTCTCCCTGAACGTCACGGTCACCGACGGCGCACGCTACGTCGCCGATCTCGAGCAGGCCGACTTCGAGGTCTTCGAAGACGGCGTCAAGCAGGACATCACCTTCTTCACGAAGGTTCAGCAACCGATCGCGCTGGCCATCCTGCTCGACACCAGCGCCAGCATGGAAGAGAAGCTGCCGATCGCCCAGGAGGCGGCCATCGGCTTCGTGAAGCGCATGCGCAAAGAGGACGTCAGCGAGGTGGTCGACTTCGACAGCCAGGTGCGCATCCTTCAAGGCTTCACGAGCGACAACGCGCTGCTCGAGAAAGCCATCCGCGACACCGCGGTCAACGGCTCGACGTCGCTCTACAACGCGATTTATATCTCGCTCAAAGAACTGAAGAAGACCAAGGCACAGTCGACCGAGGAAATCCGGCGTCAGGCGATCGTGCTCCTCTCTGATGGCGACGACACGTCGAGCCTAGTCGAATACGAAGAGGTGCTCGACCTCGCGAAGCGGTCCGAAACGGCCATCTATGCCATCGGGTTGCGGCAGCAGAACGCCGGCCGTCGAGACTTCAAGGAAGCGGAGTTCGTGCTGCGTCAGCTCTCGCAGGAAACGGGAGGACGAGTGTTCTTTCCGACGCAGGCCGCTGAGCTGGCGAAGATCTACCAGCAGATCTCGGACGAGCTCGAAAGTCAGTACACGATCGCCTACGCGCCCAAGAGCACGCTGCACAACGGCGCGTGGCGGCGCATCGTCGTGCGCGTCAACCGCCAGGGCGCCACTGCGCGCACGAAGCAAGGCTACTACGGTCCAACCAGCAGCCAGTAGCACATGCACCTACTGCCTCTAATCCTGTATGCGGCTGCCGCTGCCGCGTACGTGGTGCACTTTGCGTGGAGAGATCCGCGGGTCGGCCGCATGGCCACCGCGACGCTTGGCGCCGGGATCCTTTCCCACACGTTCCTCATCGGCATGCAGACCGTGACGGTCGGTCACGCGCCACTCGTCGGCACGACGGCGGTGCTGTCCGCGTTTGTGTGGCTGCTCGGGCTGTCGTACTTGTACGTCGAACTGACGACCGAAGAGCGGGCGATGGGCCTCTTCGTGACGATCCTTCTTGTCGTGCTGTATCTGATTCCCGCACTCGATCCGACCGTCAGCCCGCGACCTCCGCTGCTCCGGAGCCCGCTGTTCACGATCCATGTGGTGTCGATGCTCTTCGCGTATGCGAGCTTCGCGCTGGGCTGCGTGCTCGGGATCACCTACGTGCTGCTCTTCAATGAGATCAAGGCCAAGCATCTCGGGTACTTCTACGCGCGATTGCCGTCGCTGCAGACGCTCGACGTGATGAACGGGCGGGTCGTGACGATCGGTTGGATCTGCCTGACCCTCGGCATTGCGATCGGCGGAATCTGGGCGACGCAAATTCACCAGTCGCCGGATCCGCGCGCTCAGGCGATGTCGGTGGGGGATCCGAAGATTCTCGTCGCGCTGGTGTCGTGGGCGCTGTACTCGTTTGCCGTGTTCGCACGCCGCGTGGGCTGGAGCGGACGCCGTGCGGCCGTGTTGTCGACCGTTGGGTTCGTGATCGTGCTCCTGAATCTCGTGCCGGTCGGGTATTTTCTGACGAAGAGTCACAACTTCTGAGCCATGCGACTCCTCGCCGTCGGGTTGAGCCATCGGACTGCTCCCGTGGAGCTGCGCGAGCGCGTCGATTTCGCGCGCGCTGGGCTCGACGCGGCGCTGTCGGCGCTTGCCGCGCGCGGCGTCGCGCGCGAAGCGGTTGTGCTCTCCACGTGCAACCGGGCCGAGATCTACGCGGTCGGTGACACCGACGACGCCGCCGGTGCGATTGGCAGCTTCTTCAGCGACTATCACCAGGTTCACGACGGCCGCATCGCCGAACACCTGTATCTGTTGCGCGGAAGCGACGCCGCCCGGCATCTCTTCAAGGTCGCGGCAGGACTGGACTCACTCGTGGTCGGCGAGCCGCAGATCCTCGGGCAGGTCAAAGCCGCCTACACCATCGCCAGCGATCTGCGTTACACCGGCGCCCTCACCAACCGGCTGTTCCACTCGGCGTTCGCCGTCGGCAAGCGGGTGCGCTCGGATACGGGTCTTGGTGAAGGCGCGGTCTCGGTGAGCTACGCGGCCATCGCGCTCGCCCGGAAGATCTTCGGGGACCTCAAGGGTCTGCGGGTGTTGATCCTAGGCGCCGGCGACATGGCGAAGCTGACCGGGATCCACTTGCAGGCACAGCAGGTCCGCCAGATCACCATCGCCAGCCGCACGTTCTCGAGTGCACAGAGCCTTGCGTCCCTGGTCAACGGGACCGCGGCGTCCTGGAACGATCTCGACGCCCCGCTCGCCGCCGCTGATATCGTCGTCACGGCAACCGGCGCCACCGAACCCGTGCTCACGCGTCAACGCATCGAAGCGGTGATGCGGCCACGGCGAGGGCGCCCGCTGTTCCTCATCGATATTGCCCTGCCCCGCGACGTGGAAACCGCCGTCGGAGATCTCGATCAGGTCTTTCTGTACAACATCGATGATCTTCAGACGATCGTGAAGGAGAACCTGGCACGCCGGAGCGCCGAGCTGGCGCGCGCCGAGACGATCGTGGACGAAGAGGTCGCGAAGTTCGTCGCGTGGATGCAGTCGCGCGAAATCGTCCCGACGGTGGTGGCCCTGCGTCAGCGCTTCGAAGCCATCCGGCAGTCGGAGTTGAGGCGCCTCGAGCCGAAACTTGCCGGTCTCCCTCCGGAAGCACGCGCGCGTGTCGAGGAAGTCACCCGTCTGATCGTCGAGAAGCTGCTGCTGACGCCGACCGAACAGCTCAAGGCCGTCAACGACGAGACGCTGATGGTGACGTACTCGGATGCGTTGAACCGGCTGTTCAGTCTCGCCGACGAGGCGGCGGCCGCCGGCGCACACTCACGGAGCGGGACCGAGAGACGATCCAAGTGAGCCTGGCTACGACGTTACGCATCGGCACCCGCGGCAGCCAGCTCGCTCTCTGGCAGTCGCGTACGGTCGCCGGGCTTCTCGAAGCCAACGGCGTCCGTGTCGATCTGGTCGTGATCAAAACGTCAGGGGACCGCCTGCAGGACGCGCCGCTCGCGGCCGCTGGGGGAAAACGTCTGTTCGTGAAAGAGATTGAAGACGCGTTGCTTCGGGGCGACGTGCACCTCGCCGTGCACAGCGCCAAGGACATGCCGGCGCTTCTCCCGGACGGGCTCGATATCGCAGCTACGCTCCCGCGTGAGGACCCGCGCGATGCCCTGATCCTGGCGCCGGCCAGTCCATCGGGGGACCTGTCAGCGGCGCTCAACCATCTCGGCGCAACGCCGTCGATTGGTACGAGCAGCGTCAGGCGCGCGGCCCAGCTGGCTGTGCTCGTGCCGGGTGGACGGTTCCTGCCGATTCGAGGCAACGTGGACACGCGGCTACGCAAGCTCGATGGCGGCGACTTCGACGCGCTGGTGCTGGCGTCGGCAGGCCTGAAACGCCTCGGCCTTACGGGTCGAATTTCGGCGGCTTTTCCAATCGATCGCTGCGTTCCGGCCCCGGGTCAGGGCATCATTGCGGTCGAGACGCGTGCGGACGATGGCGCGACCCGGCGGGTGCTGGAGCCGCTTCACAACATCGAGGCCGGCATTGCCCTCGCGGCCGAGCGGGCGCTCGTCAACGCCCTGGGAGGCGGCTGCCAGCTTCCCCTTGGAGGCATCGTGATTCACAATGGCACGGTGCTCGACATGCATGCGGTCGTGACGTCGCTCGACGGACGCCATGTCATCAAGCGCCACCGCCAAGGGGTTGCAACCAGCCCTGAAGACCTGGGCAAGCGCGTGGCCCAGGAGCTCACGGAAGCCGGCGCGCGCGAGATTCTCGACGAAGTCAGAGGAGGCAAGTCCTGAGCCGCCCGTGTATCTACATCGTCGGGGCGGGACCCGGCGATCCATCCCTCATCAGCGTGCGCGGCCAGCGATGGCTGCAGGCCGCCGACGTCGTCGTCTACGACCATCGTGTGCACGCACGGCTCCTGCGCTTGGCGCGCGCGGACGCCGAACGCATCGACGTCGGTCCCGCCGCGCCGAAGCCGCTCGATCAGGACGCGATCTGTTTCCTCCTCGCCGAGAAGGCCCGTGAAGGCAGGACCGTCGTGCGTCTCAAGTGGGGCGATCCGTTCGTGTTCGACAGCGGCGGCAAGGAAGCCCTGTTCCTGCACGAACAGGGTGTTCCGTTCGAAGTCGTGCCGGGCATTCCGGCCGCGCTCGGTGGCGCGGCCTATGCCGGTGTGCCGATCACCTATCCGGGCGCGGGCGATGTGCTCACGCTGGTGCGTGGACACGAAGGGGAAACGGACACGCCGCCGCAGGTGGACTGGGCGAGGCTCGCCGGGGTCGGCGGCACGCTTGCGTGCTACGCCGGCGCAAAACAGATCGGCGCCATCACTGCGGCGCTGCAATCGCACGGGCGGAACGCGGACGAGTCCGCCGCGCTCATCTACGAGGGCACCACGCCCTCCCAACGCACGATCACCGGCACGCTTGGCGACATCGCGAATCAGGCTCGGGACGGGGCCGCAGCGCTGCTTATCGTTGGGGCCGTCGTCGGTCTTCGCGAGCATTTGCGATGGTTCGACGAGCGCCCGCTCTTCGGCAAGCGGATTGTCGTGACGCGATCGCGCGAGCAGGCTGGCGAGCTGATCGAGATGCTGGAGGAACGAGGCGCTGAAGCGATCTTCGCGCCGACGATCCAGATCGCGCCGCCGGAAGATCTCGCGGCCCTCGACCACGCGTGCCTGGAGGCCGGCACGTTCGATTGGATCATCCTTACCAGCGCGAACGCGGTGGATCACTTCATGGCCCGGCTCCTTGCGACCGGCGATGTGCGGGATCTCAAAGGGGTCCGCATCTGCACAGTGGGGCCGTCGACAGCGTCGCGGTTTTCACGCTACGGGATTCGCGTGGACCTGACGCCCGAGGAGTACCGAGCGGAAGCCGTCGCCGATGCGCTTCGCGAGGAGGGCCGGCTGGCCGGCACGAGGTTCCTCCTGCCCCACGCGGACATCGCGCGTGAACTGCTCGCGGACGAGTTACGTGCCGGCGGCGCGGAGGTGGTTGAAGTCGTGGCCTATCGCACCGTTCTGGGCGCACCCGATCGCGACGGCGATCACGACGTCTACCGGATGCTGCTCGACCGGCAGATCGCCGCCGTGACGTTCACGAGCGCCTCCAGCGTACGCAATTTCGCGACGATCTTCGGCCAGGAGCAGGCGGCCGACCTCCTGAGCACGACGGTCGTGGCATGCATCGGTCCCGTCACGGCCGAGGCGGCGCAGCAGCTCGACATCGACACGACGGTCATGCCGAAGCGCTACACCATCCCGGACCTCGTGGACGCGCTGGTCGATCACTTCAGCAAGGCAGAGGAACCGGAGCCCACACGCTGATGGCCACCAAGACTTCATCTCCAAGTGGCGTCGAGACGTCGCGGCGGGCGCAGCTCGACCTTCGACATCGCCCGCGACGGCTCCGGCGGTCCGCGGCGGTCCGCGCGCTGGTCCGCGAGACGCGATTGTCGCCCGAGAACTTCGTCTACCCGATGTTCGTGCGAAGTGGTGAGGGCCTGCGGCGCGAGATCTCGTCGATGCCCGGCGTCTTCCATCTCTCCGTGGATCAGGCGGTCGCCGAAGCGGCAGCCGCGAAAGCCGAAGGAATCCCCGGGATTCTGCTCTTCGGTCTGCCTGATGAAAAGGACTCGATCGGGTCGGGCGCCTACGACGCCGAAGCACCGGTGCAAATGGCCGTCCGCGCGATCAAGCGCGACGTCCCAGGACTGCTGCTCATCACCGACGTGTGCCTCTGCGAGTACACGTCACACGGACACTGCGGCATCATCGTCGACGACGAGGTCACCAACGACGCAACGGTCGAGCAATTGGCGCGGGCGGCGCTCTCACACGCCGCAGCCGGCGCCGACATCGTGGCGCCGTCCGACATGATGGACGGCCGTGTCGGCCGGATTCGCTCCGCGCTCGACGATGCCGGGTTCAACCAGGTGGCGATCATGTCGTACGCGGCGAAGTACTGTTCCGCGTTCTACGGTCCGTTCCGCGAAGCCGCCGACTCGGCGCCGGCGTTCGGCGACCGGCGCTCGCACCAGATGGATCCCGCCAACGTCGAGGAAGCGCTCCGCGAGGTCGCGCTCGACGTCGACGAGGGCGCGGACATCGTGATGGTCAAGCCCGCGATGACCTATCTGGACGTGATTGCCAGAGTGAAGGCGGAATTCGGTCTGCCAACGGCGGCGTATCACGTCAGCGGCGAGTACGCGATGCTGAAAGCCGCTGCCCGAAACGGCTGGATCGACGAGCCGCGCGCAATGCTCGAAACGCTCACATCGATCCGCCGCGCCGGTGCGGACATCATCATCACCTACTACGCGCGAGAGGCCGCGAGAGCGATCGCCTGAACCTGACGGCGATCGGAATCATTGCGCCCGCAGCGCCGTCAGCGGATCGACGCGTGGCTCGACGCGCCGGACGTAGGCGGCAGTGAGCGCCGAGGCGATCATGACCGCCGCGCCAGCGCCGAGCGCTGAGCCCCGTGTCTAGGCGATCCCCACGACAATCAGCGTCGCATCGTCTTCGAACTGACCGCCGGTGAATGCGTTCACATCGGCGAGGAGCGCGTCCTTCATCGACTCGACGGACGCCGAGCGGTTCGAGAGCGCGCATGCAGTAAGGCGATCCTCGCCGTACTCCTCGCCCTCCGGGCTGCGGGCCTCGGTGATGCCGTCGGTGTAGAACACGAGACGGTCGCCGGCCTCGATCGGCACCTCGCCTTGCTCGTATCCCGTCTCGGGGAATACGCCGAGGACCATTCCGCCTTCGGAGAGGAGGTCGACGACCCCTCCCGTCCGCACGACCAGCGGCGGGTTGTGCCCGGCGTTCGCGTAGACGACGCGCCGGCCGGGCACGTCGATGCGCGCGTAGCAGAACGTCGCGAAGCGCCCGCTCGCCATATTGCGGCACAGCAGCCGATTCACGCTGGCGCAGATCGACGACGGCGGTACCGATTCCTGCGCAAAGGCGCGCACGGCGGCCTGCAGGTTGGACATGAGCAGCGCCGCCGGCAGCCCTTTGCCGGCGATATCGGCGATCGACACGCCAAGCACGTTGCCGAAGCCGAGCGTATCGAAACAGTCACCGCCCACGCCGTTGGCCGGCTGCCACGCCACCGCGAGCTGGACGCCGGGAACCTGGGGGACGGACGTCGGGAGCAAGCCGCGCTGAATCAGTCGAGCTTCCTCGATCTCGCGCTGCTGTTTCTGATCCCGCCGCCGGGCCGCACGGGCGTCCGCGATCTCCCGCTCCAGGATCTCGAGCAGCGTGACGTCCTCCCAGGGCTTCTGGACGAAGCTCTTCGCGCCGCGGCGCATGGCTTCGACTGCGGTGTCGATGCTGCCCCAGCCGGTCATGACGACGATGGGAAGCGCCGGCATGTGGGTGCGCACGCGAGGGATCAACTCGAGCCCCTCACGGCCCGACGTCGTATCTCGTGTGTAATTGAGATCCATCAGCAGGAGATCGAATGCCTCGGCGCGCAGCCGTTCCATGACGGCGTCGGTCGAGCTCACGAACTGCGCCTCATAGCCCTCGCCCGTGAGCAGCCAGCGGAGTGCCTCGAGCACGTCGGGCTGATCGTCGGCGACCAGCACGCGTGCGGGTGTCGGATCCTTCTCGGTGGACATGCGGAATTCCGTGAAGATCTCGAACATGCGCGAGATCAGGTGCTCCAAGAGCCGTACCAGCCGTCCGGCACCCGAAATGCCGGCAGTCGGCGATCGCGGTCCGGCGGGCCGTCCCGTTCGCGCGACCTCGAGTCGCGCGACTGCGACGCGGTTTCGTCCCGGCAAACATCCGCGCTCAACCTTCGTCTAACGCGCTGAGCAGGGACCCTTGGCGCGACAGACGTAGCGGCGTCCGCCGCGTCTCTCGCGTGCTCTGCGTATCAGGCCCTGATGCGGCCCACCAACGGCACCCCCGCCGGAGCGCGGGGCGCAGGGGCCCCGCGAGCGACGGCGATAGGGGGTCTGGGGGACGAAGTCCCCCGGACTGGTAAGACCTGCCGCTGATACGATGGCGGACGCACCGGGGTTCGACCCGCGTCACCCGGAATGGCATACATCTTACTTGCTGCATTGATTGCATGGCGGAAACCAGTCCCGTCCGCGTCCTCGTCGCCGACGATCAGGCAGACATCCTCAACGCGCTCACGCTGCTCTTGTCCGATGAAGGCTACGAAGTGATCCAGGCGCGATCGCCCGGCGAGGCCCTCGAGCGGCTCGAGGCCTCCGATTTCGACCTCGCCATCCTCGATCTGAACTACACCCGAGACACGACGTCCGGCCAGGAGGGACTCGACCTGCTCGAGCGCATCAAGCCGCTCGATCCGACGCTGCCAGTCCTCGTCGTCACCGCGTGGAGCAGCGTGGCCGGAGCCGTCGAGGCCATGCGTCGCGGCGCGCGCGATTACATCGAAAAACCGTGGGACGACGAGCGGCTGCTCGTCACCGTGCGGACGCAGATCGATCTGCGGCGCGCGCTTCGGCGGAGCCAGCGGCTACAGGAGGCCAACGCCCGTCTGCAGCGGGGCGCCACGCCGGCGTTCATCGGCAGCTCTCCGGCGATCGCGGAGATTCGCCAGACCATCGAACGGATTGCACCATCGGACGCCGCCGTCCTGATCACCGGCGAGCACGGTACCGGCAAGGAAGTCGTGGCCACCTGGCTCCACGCGTACTCCGAGCGCAAGAGCCGCCCGATGGTGACGATGAACGCCGGGGGGCTCGCGGAAGGCATCGCCGAAAGCGAGCTCTTTGGTCACGTGAAGGGCGCGTTCACGGATGCGCGGTTCGATCGCATCGGGTGCTTCGAGCTGGCGGACGAAGGAACACTCTTCCTCGACGAGATTGCGAACATGCCGCTGCGTTTGCAGGCGAAGCTCCTGAGAGTCCTGCAGACAGGCGAGGTGCAGAGAGTAGGATCCTCACGTCTACGATACGTCAACGTCCGCGTGCTCTCGGCAACCAATGCCGATCTCGATACCGAAATTGCCAATGGTCGCTTCCGCGAAGACGTGCTCTATCGGCTGAATACGGTCGTCATCCGCCTCCCTCCTCTGCGCGATCGGCCGGAGGATATCGCGCCGCTGGCGTCGCATTTCCTGGAGCACTATGCGGCCCGCTACCGGAAGGCGCTGACCGGTTTCGACGCCGACGCCACGACGACGCTCCTGACGCATCGGTGGCCGGGCAACGTCCGCGAGCTTGGGCACACTGTCGAGCGCGCGGTCCTGATGGCCGATCCGGCCGCATCGTCGATTGCGGCACGACACCTTGGCCTGCATGCATCCAGGGGGAGCGAGGCGCACCCGGAGGCGCAATCGCTCGAGGACGCGGAACGAGTGTTCATCGAGAAGGTCCTGGCGCGCCATGGCGGTGACGTACGGCTCGCCGCGCAGCAGCTCGGCATGAGCCGCAGCGCACTCTATCGACGGCTGCAACAGTATGGCGTCCGCGAGTAAGGATCGTCCCGGCCGCACCAAGGGGCTGCACCGGAGCCTCGAGCAGTCTGTGCTGCTGCTCACGCTGATGGCCGGCGTACCAGCCGGCCTCGCGCTCCTCGCCCTCACCTGGGGGGAGGCCTACACATTTGAAGTGCGGTGGACGTTGACGACAGTCGTGCTCGTCGTCTGGATCGGTGCCGCAGCACTGGCTTACCAGATGGTCACGCGTGCGCTCTACCTTCAGGCAAATCTGCTGGGAGCCCTGCGTGAAGGTGACTACTCCATTCGTGGCGCGGGCGCGAAGCCGGGCAGCGCCGTCGATCTCGTGATGCACGAGATCAACGCGCTCGGTGACACCTTGCAGCGGCAGCGGACGGAGGCCGTCGAGTCGACCGCGCTCCTGCAAAGCGTCATGGGGGCGATCGACGTCGCGGTCTTCGCGTTCGACATGGACGAGACGCTCGTGCTCGTCAACGCCGCCGGTGAGCGGCTGCTCGGGCAACCGGCGGCACGGCTGCTCGGCCGCCATGCACAGGAGCTGCGCCTCGCGCGCTGCCTCGAGGGCGACACGCCGCGCCTGCTCGATCGGCCGTTCGGGCCTGAAAGCGGCCGCCTCGAGCTGCGGCGATCGACGTTCCGCCGCGACGGCAAGCCGCATCATCTGCTCGTCTTCGCCGACCTCACGCGGTCGCTCCGTGAAGAGGAGCAGCAGGCCTGGCAGCGCATCGTCCGCGTCCTGTCTCACGAGATCAACAACTCGCTGACGCCCATCAAGTCGATCGCGCACAGCATCAAGCGCATGATCTCGAGAGTGCCGGACATTCCGCGAGCCGGCGAGATTCAGGACGGCCTCAGCCTGATCGAGACCCGCTCGGGCGCGCTCGGCCGTTTTCTCCGCGCCTACGCTCAGCTTGCGCGCCTGCCCAAACCGCAACAGCGCACGATTCAAATCGCGCCGATCGCCCACCGCATCGCGGAGCTCGAGAACCGCCTGCCCGTCGCCGTCAAGGCGACCGACGATGTGGAGATCTACGCGGATCCGGATCAGCTCGAGCAGCTGCTGATCAACATCGTGCGGAATGCCGTGGACGCCACGCTCGAAACGAGCGGCAATGTGTGGATCGACTGGCAGAAGGTTGACGGAGGGCTGCAGGTCACGGTCGAAGACGAAGGACCGGGTTTGCCGGATACCTCGAATCTGTTCGTGCCGTTCTTCACGACCAAGCCGACGGGCTCGGGCATCGGCCTTGCGCTGTGCCGCCAGATCGCCGAAGCGCACGGCGGAACGCTCGCGCTCGAGAACCGCGCGGACGCCCGCGGCTGTCGGGCAACGCTGCGATTGCCGGCGTAAACTCGGCGTTCGGCGTTCGGGGCCGGGCGTGCGGGGCTCGGCGTGCGGGGCTCGGGGCTCGGGGCTCGGGGCTCGGGGCTCGGGGCTCGGGGCTCGGGACCAGACTGATGCCGATCCAAGCAGCTCGTTGTCAATAATCAGCGGCGCGAACAGCCTTGAGCCGCAGCGAGCGCGAACGCGCGAGCTGCAGCGTCTGGGGGTGGGGCCCCAGACGCATTGAGTAAGCCGCGAACGCTGGCAGAGCGCCTGCGGCTCGCACGAGCGCCGAAGGCGTCGAGCGCGCGTGCCCGGGGGTGGGGCCCCGCGCACATTGAGAAAAGCGGGGGTGGGGCCCCACGGCAAACTAAAAATGCTCTACGAACAACACCATCACCAACTACTGAGCTGGCCCGGATTCCTGAGGCGCGCCGGTCAACACGCCGCGCTCGGCGGACTGATTGCGGCGATCGCCGTCGCCATCGGCACGATCGGCTATCACGAGCTCGACGAGCTGGACTGGATCGATTCCTTTCTGAACGCGTCGATGATCCTGAGCGGCATGGGACCTGTCGACAAGATGAACTCGTCGTCCGCCAAAGTCTTCGCGGCGTTGTACGCGCTGTTCAGCGGCCTCGTCTTCATCGGCATCATGGGCATCGTGCTCGCGCCGTGGTTCCATCGGCTCATGCACACATTCCACGTCGAGAAGCGCTGACGACCTGCCACGTCCATTCGAGCGTGCTATCTTGCCGGTATGCTTCGACGGACACGCTCCCGCTATCCCCGATCGGAAAAACTCTTCGCCGCTGCGTTACGGATCCTCCCCGGCGGCGTGGACAGTCCGGTGCGCGCGTTCAAGGCTGTCGGCGCGACGCCGCTGTTCGCCGTGCGCGGCCGCGGCGCACATCTCGAGGACGCCGACGGGCACACCTACGTCGACTACGTAATGTCGTGGGGACCGTTGATTCATGGCCACGCTCCAAAAGGGCTGCTCAAGGCACTGTCGGCGACCGCCGCGAACGGCACGAGCTTCGGTGCGCCAACGGACCTGGAGACACGGCTCGCCCGGCGCGTGGCGATGTTGATGCCGTCGATGGAGCGCGTGCGGTTCGTGAGCTCGGGAACCGAAGCCGCAATGAGCGCCGTGCGTGTGGCGCGCGCGGCCACCGGTCGCGATCGGATCGTGAAGTTCGAAGGGTGCTACCACGGGCACGCGGATCCGTTCCTGGTGAAGGCCGGATCGGGGGCGATGACGCTCGGCGTGCCGACCAGTCCGGGTGTTCCTGCCGCGGCTGCCCGCGACACCCTGACCGCACGCTACAACGACCTGGACTCAGTCGATCGCGTCTTCAGTGAGAACCGCGGCCAGATCGCGGCGATCGTCGTCGAGCCGATCGCCGGAAACATGGGGCTGGTGCCACCTCGCGACGGGTTTCTCGCCGGACTCCGGGCGATCTGCGACAGCGAGGCCGCGCTGTTGATCTTTGACGAAGTCATCTCGGGGTTCCGTGCCGCCGCGGGCGGCGCGCAGCAGCTGTTCGGGATTCGCCCCGACCTCACGTGCCTTGGGAAGATCATCGGAGGAGGGCTTCCGGTCGGGGCGTACGGGGGACGAACCAGCGTGATGGAGATGGTCGCCCCCGTCGGCCCGGTCTACCAAGCCGGGACGCTGTCAGGCAATCCGTTGGCGATGACCGCAGGGCTCTGGTCGCTGGAACAGCTCTCGCCGTCGCTCTATCGCGATCTGGCGCGTCTCGGTTCGAAGCTGGCTGCCGGACTGGCCGACGCGGCGCGCGCCGCCGGCGTCGCCGTGCAGGTCAACGCGTTCGGCTCGCTCCTCACGCCGTTCTTCGTCGACCGCCCAGTGACCGACTACGAGTCGGCGGCAACCGCTGATACGGACGCCTACGCTCGCTTCTTTCGGGGCTTGCTCGCGCGAGGCGTCTACCCGCCTCCGTCGCAATTCGAAGCGTGGTTCCTCTCAGCCGCTCACACGGATCGCGACGTCGACAAGACGATCAAGGCAGCAAGGGAGGCAATGAGGGAGGTCGGAAACAAGAGGTAGGAGACAGACTGCTCCTGAAAGTAGGCTGTCACTGCTAACCAGCGGCGCGAGCGCAGCGAGCGCTGGCAGAGCGCCTGCGGCTCGCGCGAGCGCCGAAGGCGTCGAGCGCGCGTGCGCGGGGGTAGGGCCCCGCGCACATTGAGAAAAGCGGGGGTGGGGCCCCGCGACCAACTGAGAAAAGGTATTCCTGGCACCCCCACCCCTATCTGATGTCAGGCGGGTTATCGAGACGGACCCGCAGGATCGTTCCCTGGTCCAGCGTCACGTCTTTGCCTTCAGTCGCCGCGATCGTTCCGCCGCCGCCGACGAGCACGCCGATGACGGCGCCCTTCACGCCGCCGATGATACCGCCGATGATCGCGCCAACTGCCGAACCGGCGCCAATCTTCGCGGCCTCACCCTTGATCCCTTCGCTCTCGAGCGCCTGCGTGACAGTTCCGCGCATCGGGTAGCTGCGGCCCCGCACGGTGATCTGATCGAAGGCCACCGTCAGGCTGCCCTTGCGGTCGGTCCGCGTCGCCTTGTTCACAGAGCTCACGACGCCGCGAAGTGTCGATCCGGCGGGGACGAGCACCCGGTTGCCTTCATAGAGATCCACCACCGTCGTGGCCTCGAATCGATCTTCGGGCTGCGCGGTATCGGACGTCAGTTGCGACTGCAGCCGCACGTCGATCTCCTGGCCCGCTGGAATCAGCGTGCGTCCGTTCGAGGAGGTTGACGGCCGCTCGGGATCGTAGATGCGCCCTGACGAATTACCGCTCGGGTAGTCTCCGACAGGTGCCGGCTCATTGCGCCAGGTACCGCTGTCGCCGCGGGCGCGCGTCCGGAGATCCTGGAGACGATTGCGGACGTCGGCGTAGTCGCTCCGCGACACGCTCCCCTCTTTGCGCAGCTTCACCTTGAGATAGATCACTTCCTCCCGGAGCGTGTCCAACTCGTCCTGCATCCGCGACGCATCGCCTGAATTGCCGCCCCGCAACCTCGAGATGTCGGAGCTTGCCTGGTACACGTCGTCCTGCAACCGCTGGATATCGGCACTGCTGACGGTTGTCTGCGCCGCCACCGGAACGGCGAGCGCAAGTGCCGACGCCAGCACGATCGCTTCTAGCGCTCTCTTTGTTCTCATCAGTGTCTGTCTCCTCCTGCCACATGACCGCCGGACGACCGAGAGAAGCGGCGTATACCGCCGTGTTCCCGGCCATCCGCGGTACCCACCCAGGCTTAATGCAAGAACCTGCCCGTCTCCGGACCCGCAAATCTCAACGCATTTAGACGGTGATGCGGGCTCTGCGGCTGGTCCTGTCGAGCTATCGCTGTCGTAATTGAGTGACAGATCCTGCGGTATGATCCAAGGATCCATGTCCCTGCTGAAGCTGCACCGTACAGTTGGAGTCCGCGTAGGCTCCGTCCAGGTCGGCGGCGGCGCACCCGTGGCGGTGCAATCGATGACCATCACCGACACCGCGGACGCCTCGCGGACGGCGCAGCAGTGCATCGAGCTTGCGGAAGCGGGGTCGGACATGGTGCGCGTGACCGTCAACGTGCCGGAGGCGGCCGTCGCGGTCCGGGAAATCAAGCAGCGCATGCTCGACGCGGGTGTGTCGGCTCCGCTCATCGGCGACTTTCACTACAACGGCCACCTGCTGCTCACGCGGTTCCCTGATTGCGCGGCTGCGCTGGACAAGTACCGCATCAACCCGGGCAATGTCGGAACCGGCAAGCGCCGTGACGAGCAGTTCGCCACGATCTGCAAAGTCGCCCGGGATCACGGCAAGCCTGTGCGGATCGGCGTCAATGGCGGGTCGCTCAACCAGGAGCTGGTCGTCGCCCGGATGCAGGAGAACACCGACCGCGACCTCGGGCTGACGTCGGAAGAGATCATCAACGAGTGCATGATCCTCTCGGCGCTGCAGTCCACGGAGCTCGCGATCGAGTCGGGACTTCGCAAGGATCAGATCATCATCTCGTGCAAGACGTCGCGGCCCCGCGATCTGATTGCGGTGTACCGCGAGCTGGCGAAGAAGACCGACCAGCCGCTGCATCTCGGCCTCACCGAAGCCGGCATGGGCACGAAAGGCCTGGTCTGGTCGGCGGCCTCGATGGGCGTCCTGCTCAACGAAGGGATCGGCGACACCATCCGTGTGTCGCTCACGCCGCGGCCAGGCGGCGATCGCCGCGAAGAGGTCTATGCCGCGTGCGAGCTGCTGCAGTCGCTCGGCCTGCGATCGTTTGCGCCGAGCGTGACCGCGTGCCCCGGCTGCGGGCGCACGACGAGCACGACGTTCCAAGAGCTGGCCGAGCGCACGCAGGAATACATTCGCGAGCGCATGCCCGAGTGGAAGACGCAACGCGAGGGTGTCGAAACCATGACCCTCGCCGTCATGGGCTGCATCGTCAACGGCCCGGGCGAATCGAAGGCGGCGAATATCGGGATCAGCCTGCCGGGGACCGGCGAGGCACCCAACTGCCCGATCTATATCGACGGTCAGCATCACTCGACGCTGCGGGGGACGTACGAAGAGCTCGCGGCTGCCTTCCGCGAGCTCGTGGACAACTACGTCACCACGAACTACCCCCTCAAGAAGGGCTGACGTGCTGCCAGAGCACGTGCGGGTCGTCAGACTGGACGACCCCGATCGCCGTGAGGCGTGGACGGCGGGCTTGCGCCCGACCGACCTCGTCGCCTTTGCCAGCTACGACGACAGCGGCGCGCCCTGCGACGCGGACGGGCACCCCTTCGCGTCGTCGGCCGACGTCACGTGTCTCGTCTTCGATCAACTCGCTGACGCGCGCCGCTTCTGTGAAGCGAAGGTCCTGAGCGCACCCCACGTGCGTTTCGAAATCGTCGACTCTGCTGGCCGTGTCAACCCGCCGCTGCTCGTCGTCGTGCATCCAGGCCGCGCCCACTCGCTCACCGGCAACCCACGATCGGCGCGGACTCGACGGATCATCGCGCTGGTGCTCATCGCCGGCGCGTTTCCGCTCTTCTGGCTGGATTACCAGCGCGACGGCCTGCTGATTCTTCCCACCGTGCTCGGCCTCAACATGCTCCTCATTGGCGCGAGACTGCTCTTCATGAACCTCACCGTGCGCGACGTCGAAAAGGAACGACAGGAGCGGCTCTCGCGCTACGAGAGCCGGTGATCGCCCGCGGCGTCGATGCGTGCGTCAGCGAAAGATCGCGCGTGGAGATCGGATGCGGGAGGCCCAGACTGCCAGCAGCGCGACGCCGCAAATGATGAGGCCAGTGGAGAGTCCCCACCACAGCCCGACGACCCCGAGTCCGACGATGAAGCAGAGGGTGTAGCCCAGGGGCAGCCCGATGGCCCAATGGCCAGCAAGGTTCCAGAACATCGGCGTCCGCGTATCCCCGAGGCCGCGCAGAACGCCCGTTGCGACCCCTTGAATGCCGTCGAAGAGTTGAAAGACTGCCGCAACCGAGAGCAGCGCGACACCCTCGTCGAGCACACCGGCGTCTGACGTGAACGCTCCGATGAGCGTCCGCGGGATGAGCAGGAACGCCAGCGCTGCGCAGGACATGAATCCGGCGCCGAAGAGAAGCGCCGTCCACCCAGATCGCGCCGCCCCTTCCCGATCGCGACGCCCTACGGCGTGGCCAACCCGAACCGCGCCGGCCGACGACACCCCGAGCGGCACCATGAAGGTGAACGCGGCAATGTTGAGGGCGATCTGATGGGCTGCGAGGGCTGACGGCGCGAGACGTCCGGCCAGAGCGGTCGCTGCGGCGAAGACGCCGACCTCCAGCGTCACCTGCATCGCCGCGGGAAAACCGAGCGCCAGCAGCCGCCGCATCCAGAATCGATCGATCCGCAGCGGCGTTTCGAAGAGACCCGGACGCTTCCCCATCTCGCGATAGACGATGACCCCGAAGAGAAACGCCGCCATCGCGACGCGTGCGAGGACCGTGGACCACGCGGCCCCCCGTACGCCGAGCGCCGGAAATCCGAACCGGCCGAAAATCAGGATCCAGTTGAAGAGCACATTGACGAGATTCGCGGCAACGAGCGCGATCATCACGGGCCGCACGACGCCCATTCCCTGGAGGTACCTCCGGAACGCGGAATAGAGCAGCAGCGGCGGGACGCTCCAGGTCAGCGCGTCGAGGAAGGGGCGCGTCATCGCGAGCACGCGCGCGTCGAGGCCCCAGCCCCCGAGCGCCGCCGAGATCCCCCAGATCAGGAGCATCATCGGAGGGGACAGCATCGCGCTCAGCGCCACGCCGTGCAGGAGCCAGCGGTGACAGTCATCGATCCGCCGTGCGCCGAACGCCTGCGACACGAGCGTGTCGAGTCCGAGCGACAGCCCCATCGCGAAGATGACCACCCCGATGAAGAGCGAGCTGCCGACCCCGACGGCGCCGATCGCTTCGGGACTGAGACGCCCGACCATCAGCGTATCGACGATCCCCATCACCATCCAGCCCATCTCCGCCAGCACGACGGGGAGTGCGAGCCGGAACATCGGCTTGAACTCCCCGCGCAGGCTGTGGAGGGAAGGAAACATGGGACACACATTCTATCCAGCGCTGTGAAGGCGCCGCGTCAGCGCAACAGGCGATGGGAAGACTCGAGGAGTGTCGGATGACGCGCGTCAGCGCGGCCGGAAGCGTCGCGCGTTCATCTCGACCAGCCGCCGCAGCTCTTTGAGAGGTTCGGGATTGTCGTCGACCTGCAGACGGAGCACGACGTCATTGTGGAGCCACACGCCGCCGTCCTTCTTGACGATCAGCATCGCCGCGGATTGTTTGCCGCGCGAGTCGCCCCCGGCCGCCTGACCAGCGTCGAGCGCCGCCATCAGGCGCAGCGACAAGTGACCCGTCGTGGCTTCGAAGGCCTTGACCATGTCCGCGACGACGGCTTCGCCGGCGAGGATGTTGCCTTGTGCGGTGCAGAACTTGCCGCCTTTGTTGCCCGCCCAGCTGTCCGCTTTGGGTCCGGTGTAGGCGGCGTAGTTGCCGTTCGCGTCCATGACGGCGAACTGCCGACCGGCCTTGGGCCAGGGCTGTCCTCTCAAGCCCGGATCGGGATCGCTCTCGAGGACGGCAGGGATGATGGCCCTGGGCGCGAGACCAGCTTTGAGCAGCTGGATTGCTTTCGGCCCGTAGCTGACGTCGACGATCGCCTGGGTCGCGACTGCACCAACACCCGCTTCGGCCCACAACACGCCGTTGCCGGCCGAAAACACGCGCGACTGCACCGCGCCGCCGACTTCACCTGTTTCTGGATCGTAGCCGAGGATGGAAAACGTTCCGGGTGTTTCGGGAAGCGCGCCCTGTGCGAAGGTGTGGTGCGAGAGGACGCTAAGCGAACAAAGCACCCACGCGAGCGGGGAGATTCGACGGAGCATGTTTTACTGTACTCCGCTTTGCCTGCTTTATTCAGGCCGCGGGGCCCCACCCCCGCGGCTACTCGCCGCTCGCTTTGCTCGCGGCTGGATAGTAGCGACAGCCCATTTTCAGAACGACTCTCCTACCTCCTGCCTTCTACCTCCTGACTCCTACCTCCCGACTCCTGTCACCTTACTCGACATGCATCCCCTCATCATCATCGGCGCCGGCCACAACGGCCTCGTGACCGCCTTCTACCTCGCGAAAGCCGGCCACAAGCCGCTCGTGCTCGAACGGCGCCACGTCGTGGGCGGCGCGTCGATCACCGAGGAGATCGCGCCCGGGCACCACTGTCCGACGCTTGCCCATGCGATGGGGCCGATGCGGCCCGGTGTCGTGCGCGACATGGGGCTCGAACGGCGGGTGGAGTTCCTGCGTCCGGATCCGCGGCTGGTTGCTCTGTCGGACGACGGACGGCCGCTGGTGCTGTGGCGCGATGTCGCACGGACGGCGGAGGCGATTCGCGCGCATTCGCCGAGCGACGCGGCACAGTATCCAGAGTTTTGCGCGACGCTCGAGCGACTTGCCGCTTTTCTTCTGCCGCTACTCGAGCGCACGCCGCCCTCCATCGCCGCGCCCCAGGCCGGTGACATGTGGGA
>DATAEK010000266.1:0-5965 GCA_036258055.1 Vicinamibacterales bacterium | reverse complement strand
TTGTACAGCAGTTCGTCGGCGACTTCGATGCCGACCGCCCCAATCGCGATGGCACCCGCCAGCGAGAGGCCCCCGATGATCGTGAGCGCGGGATATTTCAGCAGCAGACGCGCGCCCAGCTTCCAGTCGAGCCACGAGACCACGGTCAGCGGACCGCGGCCCGAGGCCCCCGGGACCTCACCCACCGCCGTCATCGGGGCTCACCCCGCAGGCGCCCCCGAGCCTGCTGCCCGCAAACCAGACCCGCATTCATATGCTACGCTCCCGCGCGACATAACTTTACGCAACAAAGTGATTTGCGTCAATGCGTAACTCTCGTATCACGGCAGATCGAAACAAGCCGCCGGCAGACACGCGCAGTGTCGTGTATCGATAACTGAGAGATCGCGATTGAGGCTCGCGACCTTGCTAGCGCTCTATTGCGACGCGGCCTCGGGGGTGCGACGAGACAAGCATTCAAGTATAGCCGCCGAGGAGGAATCGGCGGAACCCGTCGACGCTCATCGTCTGCGTGACATCGGCAGCCAACTTGGCGTCCCGTCCTCGAACTGATCGTCGGTGAGCATGCGCACATCCGACCCGTCGGGGCGCATGACCCATAGGTCGCCGTTCGGCTGCGGATTGAACGGGGTAAGCGCCATTTCATCCTTGAAGCCGCCCCTCACGCTGGTGAACACGATCCACTCTCCGTCAGGCGACCACGAGTTGTGCGCGTCATTTCCCGGTGAATTCGTCAATCGTCGCAGGTCCGTGCCATCGGGCCGGATCGTATAAATCTCGTAGTCGCCATCCCGATCGCTTGTAAAGGCAATGCGATCGCTCTTGGGTGACCATGAGGGGAAGTTGTCGTGCGCGACGCCGGCGGTCAACGTCTTCAATGCGCCGGTCGCCACGTCGACGATGACGAGCCCGTTCCGCTCCTTCCCGGCGAGGCGGAAGACGAGTTGGCGTCCATTGCGACGCTTGCGAATGCAACCGTATAGCGCTCGTCCGGTTTAGGCCTCATATTCTGGCCACCCGCAGGCGAGCAAAGCAGAATCAGGAACAGGAGCGACAAGCCGTAATCGCCTCTTCGCATCATCTCAATTCAGTCCAGCCGTGTGCCAGTGACTGCCGCACAGCGCGAGCCGATCAGGTTACCGGCGAGATCGCGAAATTCGGAAACGTCGCTCGATGTCAGACTTCCACCGTCGGGCGAGAGGATGATGTCACGGACGACCGTTGCGATCCCCATGAGAGCTCCGCCTGGAGCGAACGCAAACAGACGTATCGTGTTCTTAAAGGTATCGCCGCCCGTGTGCGTCCACACGCCATGCCCCGTGCTGAGACCGCTGGTCGCCGGATTGGAGAGCATCGCGCCTCCCGAGAGGAATGTGTGCAGCGCTGGGAATGTCGAGTTCGGGATTTCGGCTCCGGTATCGCACTGGCGCAGCGTGGCCTGCAGGAGCCACGTTCCCTCGATTCGCCGGCCGAGGGCGTTTTCGCCTCCGTTCTGCGCCGGCAGCCGTCGGCCGGCGACAACGAGAGCAATACCAAGCGTGACGACGGCGGTCGCCTTTCCTGTACGGGTCATGACTGGCCTCCTGGAATCTGCAGCGGGTAACACTCCCGCCTTACCTGGGTACGCGGAAGGCGACGAAAAACGGCCTCATGCCGTAGAGCTCTGATATAAAAGCCGGGCGGCAACTGGGTATGGGGCACAGCGCAGACCTGACGGGCCTGCTCATGGCTTGGAGTGCGGGGGATGAGGACGCCCGCAGCCGTTTGATCGACGCCGTCTACAACGAATTGCGCGGGCTCGCCCGCGGGTACCTGCGCCGCGAGCGCGCCGACCACTCGCTCGCCCCCACGGCCCTTGTCCACGAGGCGTATCTCAAGCTGATCGACCAGCGGCAGGTCAGGTGGCAGAACCGCGCGCATTTCTTTGCGATTGCTGCGCACGTGATGCGGCGCATCCTTGTCGACCACGCGCGAACGCGCGGTGCCGCGAAGCGCGACGGCGGTCAGCGAGTGCCGCTGCAGGACGTCCAGGCGGTGATGGATCCACCCGAAGTCGACGTGCTCGACCTCGACGCCGCGCTCGACAAACTTTCCAGCCTCGATCCGCGACAGAGCGAGTTAGTTGAGCTGCGATTCTTCAGCGGGCTGACGGTCGACGAGGCAGCAGCGGTCATGGGCGTCGCACCCGCCACAGTGGACCGTGATTGGGCGCTGGCGCGCGCATGGCTCTTCCGGGAACTTGGGGGCGAACGGCGATGAATCCAACTCGCGGGTGGGAGCGTGTCCGCAGCCTCTTCCACGCGGTCATCCAACGTCCGCGAGCGGAGTGGGGCGGGTTTCTCGAGCAGGAGTGTGCGGGCGACGAGTCCCTGCGCGGTGAAGTTCAATCGTTGCTTGCGGCGCACGAACGTGCCGGCGGATTTCTGGACCGCGTGCCGATGCCGGTGTTGCGTGGTGTGTTGGCGGCCGCGCCACTCACGCCCGGCGTTCGGCTGGGCGGGTTCGAGATCATTGGGACGCTTGGCGCCGGCGGCATGGGTGAGGTGTACCGTGCGCGCGATACCCGGCTCGGACGCGATGTCGCCATCAAGCTGTTGCCATCTTTGTTCGCTGCCGATCCGGACCGGCGCGCGCGCTTCGAACGCGAATCGCGCGTGCTCGCCGCGCTCAATCATCCACACATTGCCGCAATCCACGGCGTCGAAGAGATCGACGACCGGCTCGCACTGATCCTCGAGCTGGTCGAAGGCCCGACGCTTGCGGATCGACTCGCGACCGGACCGATTGCGATTGCCGAGGCACTACAGATCGCACGCCAGCTCGCTGACGCTCTCGAGGCGGCCCACGGCAAAGGCGTTGTCCATCGCGACCTGAAGCCAAGCAACGTGAAGATCACATCCGACGGAGCGGTGAAGCTGCTGGATTTCGGTCTCGCGAAGGCTACGCCAACTGCGATCCAAGAGGGAGACGCGCAACGTAGATCCGCGGATGCCGATCCGACGCACGACGGCGTGATTCTCGGCACCGGCGCGTACATGAGCCCGGAGCAGGCGCGCGGCCAAGCGGTCGACAAGCGCACCGATGTCTGGGCCTTCGGCTGTGTGCTCTACGAAATGTTGGCGGGGAGACGCGCGTTCTCGGGCGAGACGATCTCGGACACTATCGCGGCTATTCTGAGCCGCGAACCGGACTGGACGGCGCTGCCTCCAGCACTTCCGCCGGAGGTTTGCCGTCTCGTCCGCCGCTGCCTGCAGAAGGACCCGCGCCGCCGCATCCACGACATCGCAGATGCACGCGTTGAGATCGACGAGGCGTTGGACGGCGC
Organism: Vicinamibacterales bacterium; assembly: GCA_036258055.1. GTDB lineage: Bacteria > Acidobacteriota > Vicinamibacteria > Vicinamibacterales > 2-12-FULL-66-21 > DATAEK01. Next base: position 2,640 of record DATAEK010000266.1, on the reverse strand, counting down.
CAGCGCACCAGCTGCCTCACCGACCGGAGCGGTTGGGGCGAACCGCCGGATGCTCGCGATCTTTGTGGTGGCGCTTGTTCTGACCGGTGTCGCGCTATCGCTTGTCGCGTGGCGTTTCGGATCGCGCGCGGCCGATCCATCCGCGCCCTCGCTGACATACCTGACGCTCGCACTGCCCGACGGTGTTGGGCTTCAATCTCCGCCGACCGTTTCTCCTGACGGAGCTTCGATCGCGTTCGTCGGAAGCGATGCGAAGGGCCGCCGACTATTCGTTCGACGGCTCGGTTCTCCTGAATTCCGCGCCATCCCGGGAACGGAATTCGCCAGCGACCCATTCTGGTCGCCTGACGGGCAGTCGCTCGCGTTCTTTGCCCGCGGCAAACTGAAGAAAGTGGCTGTCGACCGCGGGACGCCCGTGGACATCTGCAATACATCCGAGGCTCGCGGCGGAAGTTGGGGGCGGGCGGGCAACATTATCTTTACGCCCCACTTGATCGACCACGCCGTCTATCGGGTATCGACCAACGGCGGTGTTCCGGAGCCGGTCACGCGGCTCGACGCATCGCGCGGCGACAACTCGCATCGCTGGCCGGTCTTCCTTCCCGACGGCGTGCATTTTCTGTACTTCGTTCGCTCGTTCGAGGACGGACGGCGTGGTATTTACCTGGGGCGAGCGGATCGTCCGGCGGAGCCACCGGGCGCACGGCTCATCGAATCGGAGTATGAAGCCTTGTATGTGGCATTCGACTCCGACTCGGTCGGTGCCGTGCTGACCGTTGTGCCCGATGGCGTACAGATCCAGCGCTTCGATGCCAGCACGCGCACGCTTGTGGGGCATCCTCGACTCATCAATGTTCGACCAGGCGTCAGCACACCTTACGCGGCTGCGATGATCGGCGCGTCCCAGGGGACGCTGGCTTTCTCGGCCACGTCTCTTTCGCGCACAACCCGCTTGATGTCAGCCGCACGAGATGGCAGCGACGTGCGGATCTTGTCAGAACGTGAGTCGTACAACTGGCCGCGGCTGTCGCCGGACGGCACTCGCCTCGTGTTGCAGCGGGTGGACGGGCTGCGCGGCACTCCCGACCTCTGGGTCAAAGACTTGAGCCGCGGCACCGAGACCCGAGTGACGTCTCCACCCAATCATGCCGGGTTGCCGGTCTGGTCTCCCGGCGGCGATCGCCTGGCATTCCTCTGGGGCCATGTGGCGAGCGCGGGGATTGGAATCGGGGCGTCAGACGGTACGGCCGTTATCGCATCCCGTGCATGCCCGGAACGCTGCGAGCCGAGCGACTGGTCGCCTGACGGCCGCACGCTCATTCTCACGGTGCGGACCGCGCAGGGAACCGACGTCTGGACGATGCCCGTCGAAGCCACCGGAGAAGCAGATGTCGCCCGTCCCGTATTTGCCGAGCGCTTCAACGAACGCGACGCTCGGATATCGCCCGATGGTGAATGGATCGCGTATGTTTCGGACGAGAGCGGACGCGAGGAGGTCTCCGTGCGGAGAATTTCCGGTGGCGAGCGCACGGTGCTTTCCCCAGGCGGCGGGCACCAGCCTGTGTGGCGGCGCGACGGCGCCGAATTGTTCTACGTCGATCCGCAGGGCACCCTGCGGGCGGTTACCGTGCGACGAGGTTCCCGCGGGACATTGGTGCCAGGTGTACCGGTGCAACTCCGGGTACCGCCGATCGGCGTAGGCCACTGGGGCACGCAGTACGATGTCACGCGCGACGGTAGTCGCGTGTACTTCCTGGATCGTCAGCAACCGGAGCCGGCAACTCGGCTCGAAATCATCTTGGGCTGGACCGCTCTCCTGCGGTGAGCCCAGCCGAGCACGGGGTATCGCGTCGACCGATTCGCACATTAGCACCCGGACTGCGTATCAAGCGATGTTTGTCGATGTCTATTCGCGGAAGTTGGAATCCAGGTCAGGAGCCGCCACATAAGATCGCCGCGTCCACCAGTCGCCTGGTCGATGGGATCAAGGAATTCCTGAGCGCGACGCCGGGTGATCCGATTCGGCTCCGTCCCATCGCCGACGCGGTCGGGGCCTCGCCCACGTACAGACGATCACTCCGCGTGCCGCCCGATGGAAGAGGTAAGACCGCTTACCTCAGCCAAACGTCCTGACATCGAATCGAGTGCTGGTCGCGCGATGATCGCGTGGTAACGGAGCCGGTCATGACCGATTCTCTCGATCCGGCTTACGAACTGGTCCATCGTTCGCCGCCGCTCAGTCTGCTCGCCGGGGTGTTCGTGGCGCTGTTTCTGGCAAGCGTCGGCGCCACGTTTCTGATGACGGGCGGCGCGGCGTACCCAATTCCCTACAAACCAATCGACCAGCTGCAGCCAACTCGGACCGGTGACGCGGCTCGTCGCCAACGCCGGAGGTAGCGCCACTCGGCCGATGGCGTTCGAAGAGATCGACGAGCGCGACTGGCGCGCGTCGATCGACAGCAACCTGACCGCCACGTTCCTGACCTTGAAGTGCTTCCTTCCCGCTATGAAGGCACGATGCTCGGGAACGATCATCACGATGTCGTCGGCTGCCGCCCGCCGGGCGCACCCGAAGTGGGTCGACCGTTTCGAATGCAGGGAAGGGCGGAGGCCATTCCGATGGACTTGCGAGTCACAGAG
>DATAEK010000256.1:0-7800 GCA_036258055.1 Vicinamibacterales bacterium | reverse complement strand
GCAGCTCGCCGCCGGGGTCGTCGAGGACAAGACACATGCGGCCACGGTGGTGGACGAGCGCGACGGGCCGAACGGCCCAGTCTGCATCCAGATCGACGCGAAGCGCATGCTCGTGTTCCAGCATCTGAAGACAGTCGGCACGCGGGTGCTCCGCGCGCGGGATCACGACAAGAACCCGGGCGGGATGCTCGCTGCCAGGCGCTGGAAACCCGCGGCACACGACGAACTCCCCATCCTCGCGAATGGGCTCGAGCACATACTGGGACAGGTCGATTGCGGGAGGCGATTGGCTGACAGCCATCATCGCCTCACATTCTGCTCTTCCGTCCACGCACGTGGGCGGTCGGTGGTCATCGCGAGGGTGAGCTGAACGCCGACCTGACGCGGCTCGCCGGGTCGCCCGGCGATCGCGGGCAGCAGGCTGCCAATCGTTCCAGTGATGTAGTCGGTGTCCGTCACATTGCGCGCGTAGACGCCGACGGACCAGTGCGGGCGTGGCCGAATCGCGATGTTCGCAGAAACGAGACTGTAGGAGCGCTGTTGCTGAATCCTGTCATTCAGTGGGGTGAAGAACACAGTGCTCTGGCTGACGACGTCGATAAACAGCGACAACACTCCGACGTGGCGGAGTGGCCTGGCATACTCCAACCAGGCGCGCCCAGACCATTCCGGAGCGTTGGACAACCTCCGCCCGGCGACGTTTACGGGCGAGCCGTCCAGACCCACTGCCGTGTAGCGATCGTAGCGGGCATCGAGCCAGGCGGCGTGTCCCCCGACCGTCCATCCCGGCGCGGGTTGAGCCTCGCCTTCTACTTCGAGACCGCGAATCGTCGCCGCCGCCGCGTTCGCGATATCGACGACCCCAGGACGAATCGGCGTCTGCACCTGCAGGTCGGTGTAGTCGGTGAAATAGGCCGCGGCGTTCAGACTGACGCGCCGCCGCAGCAGGGACCACTTGCCCCCGGCTTCGTAGGTCCAGGCCCACTCGGGCGCGAAGCCACGGCCCGCACTGGGCGCACTGAGGTTGAAGCCGCCACCCTTGAAGCCGCGAGTGGCCGAGGCGTACGCGAGCGCCGCGTGGGGGAGCTGCAGATTCAGACCGAACCTCGGCGTCCAGGCCGCTGCCGTCGCGGTATCGCGGTACTGGAACGACGACAGCACGGTGCCCGTTGTCGCGAAGACGCCGCCGCTGTTGTTCATGGTCTTGTCTTCGCGGGTATAGCGCAGGCCGGCGATGCCTGACAGGCGCGAGCCGAGCGGGATGGTTCCCTGTCCGAATGCGGCGATCGATGTTGTCCTGACGGTCGGGTTGAGCTGGCTCGCGAGGCCGGTAGCAAGGAAGTTGGAAGCCGTCGGCTGTCGATCGACGTCCCTGAACAGAAACAACCCGCCGGTCCACGTGACGCTCGCGCGCTCGGAGGCGAAGGTGATTTCCTCCGAAATCTGGTCATGGATCTCATGCACACTCGCGGAGGACAGATTCAGCTCGGTACTGTCGCTGTCGAGCAAGAACTCGTAATCGAGCTTTCGCGCGCCGAACAGGCTCGTAAGCACCGTGCTCGGCGCCGGCCGCCAGCTGAATTGCGCCGAGCCGCCGTACTGCACCCTCCGGCTCTCCGCAGGTGTCGACGTGCGTACGTGATGAAGGTCCGATGGGTTGTCGACGGTGAACCCCGGCTTTACGGTGAGCACCTTCGCGTAGAAGAGTGGCAGTGGATTGCGGTGGCTGAAATCCCCCGTCACACGAAGCTCGGTTCGGTCGTTGAAGAGCACGCGCAGTGCTCCACGCGTCGCCGTGACGTCCGTCCCGCCCAGTGGCCTCGCGGGGTGATCGATGTCCCGTACGAAGCCGTCGCTGACGCCTCGCAGAACCGAGCCGCTGGCGATGACTCTGTCGCGAACAATGGGTCCGCTCAGGTTGAACTCGGCTCGCGCAGTCTGCAAACTGCCGACGACGACCCGCGTTGAAAGCAGTCGCTCGTTGGTGGGAAGCTTGGTGATGAGATTGATCGCGCCTCCGACCACATTGCGGCCGTATAACGTGCCCTGAGGACCGCGAAGAACCTCAACGCGGGCCAGATCCAGGAAGTCACCGAGCACGCTCGCGGGACGTGCGAGGTAGACACCATCGAGGTACACCGCGGAGCTCGGCTCGGACCCGGCAAAAATCGCATTGCTGCCGATCCCGCGGATGGTGAGCTGGGCAAACCCCGTGTTCTGAGAGAAGGTCACCGAGGGCACCAGGCCGGCAAGGTCGGCCACGCTATGCGCTTCGCGCCGCTCCAGCTGTTCACCCGATACCACGCTTAAGGCCAGCGGTACTGTTTGAAGGTCCCGTTCGCCGGTCCGATCCGCTGTGACGATGACCTGCTCGAGGATCTGAATCGATAAGGTCAGACTGACGTCTGCAGTCCGGCCATTGACTACTCGAACGCGACGAGTGCTCGGTGCGAAACCTTCGAGCGTCGCGGTGATGACGTACTCGCCGTCCGGCACTGGAGCGAGGACGAAGCCTCCACCATCATCAGTTCTCGCGTCCAGCTCCGGAACGCCGCGTACCGTAATCGACACGTCCGCCAACGGATTCCCGGCGAGGTCCTGAACCCTCCCGGCGACTCGACCAACACCTTGCGCCTCGAGGCCTGCTTGCAAGAGTACTGTGACCAGCAAGCCGGCCGCTGTCGTCCGCGCCACGATCGAAACCGAAAGTGACGTCTTCGTCATGCCTTCACTGCTGCTCGTCGAGTGCGAACGCCGTAGGTGCTACGTACTCGTGCGCGCGAAGCGGATCCACAAGCTCAATCCGGCGTCCACCTTCAACACACGTTTCAGATGGACCGATTGCCCAGAGCGTAGTTCCACTTGCACTCGGGCTTCGTGAATGAACCGGCGCCGCGGCGAGCCAACGTCGGCGTCCGAATGCTTGGTCAGCAGAATGACGTTCGTATGTGGCCGCTCTGTCTGAATCTTAATCGATCCCTGGCAGCGAAATGTCGCTTCCGCGAAGCCAGGTCGCCGAATGTCGCCCATCCGTACGCGTCGAGCGGGAAACTCGTCTCCGGCGATGCGATTCGACGCCTGTGCCGGATTTCCGCTGCACCGCTCGACGAAATCGACGCCGTGGCCGGCAGCGCGACCGCATACTCGGATCTCTCGGGTTCGCCTTTTGACGAGTGGCCACATGCGGACACCCCATCAGAGCAAAGGCGGAACGCTTTGCACGCCAAGTCGGTTGAGTACCGGCGACGCGGTCCGCTGCTGCAAGGGGCGACTCTGGCGGCCGGGATCAGCACCCTGATGGCTATTCCCGTCGAGCAGAAGATGTCTGACTCGTTGCCTTGGCTGGATCCTACGAACCTGGACGATCGGCTGCTGGCCTCCGTCATCGAGGTGATGCGGCTGAACGCCCACGCCTCGGTGATTGTCGTTACGCGCGATGTCAATCTTCAGAACAAACTCGAATTCGCTCGCGTTCCGTTCGTCAGCCCTGAAGATCTGGGAATCGAGGAACACCGATGACGGGCGAAACCGTAACGTGCCTGACGGGAATCAAACCGGTCTCGATCGATTACCCGCGAAAGGTCGCCCACAGGAGAGGAAACTCGACTGGCAGATTGGTCGTCGGAAATTGTGCCCCGGATTGTGCCCTAACGGGTGTCTACCCTCGACAAACACCGTCACTTACGGGGAGACACGGAGAGAGACCTCTCGGGGGTCAAGTCGTTGAAACGACAGCGGAAAATGTGAATCAGTACGTCTCCACACTGTTCCAACGCAGCGCTTTCCAAGCGTGCTCCTTCAACCACTCGGACATCTCTCCGTGTCTTTAGAATCTAGCACTTACGGGAACTCAGTTCGAGCCGGCACCCGGGTTTATGCCCCGGATTGTGCCCTAACCCAATCGGCGACTCCGTACATCTTAACGGCTACTCGCTGCCGGTGTCATCGGCGACCTCGCCGCCGTTCCGTTCATAACCGGGTCATCCGGCTCGACTGTGCTGCTCGGCACCTGAAGGTCTCGGCCACGACTTCGCGGTCCTCCTCCCGATGTCGGACGTCCGCCATGCGACGCGCCGCCGACCGAGCTCCACGGGCTGAGGAAAGGTGCCGGCGGCCATCTTGCGCGACAGATCGTGGTGATCCAAAAAGACTGCTCATGCGACCAGTGCCAGCAGGTCATCATGAATCCGCTGCCACGGCTGATTGAGATCGATCGTTCGGATGCTCACTCGACGTCCCTTGTCGGTATATGACGCTGCCAGACTGACGCCGACACAAGGATAAAGGAGTATTACCTCACAGGAGTTCGCGAGCGCCTCAGTCGATAGTTATTCAAGTAAGCGTAAGCCTTCGATCATCTCGCGCGTGATGGTCGACAGCAGCACGTCGCCGATGCGGTCCTTCACGATCGCCAACCGCTCTTCGTCGAACGCGACGGTGCGCTCGCGGTTCGCCGTGGCTCGCTTCGCGGCGAGGTAGGCATCGCACGCGGCGAACAGCCGGCTTTCCAAGCCAGGCGGAAACTCGATGGGGTCAGCATCCGCACGGTCAACACGGACGTGGGCACGTTGCGCAAGGTCCTGAAACGCTACGGCCACTGGCGCCGGCTGCAGGACCACGTCACGATGTTGAGCGAGGCCGAGGGCGTACCCATCGGTCGGGCGCTCACGAACGAGGAGCAGAAGCGGCTGCTCGAGACCGCCGCCAGAAATCCTGAATGGGAGCACGTCTACTGCGCGGCGGTCCTCGCGGCGAACACATCGATGCGAGGCGTCGAGGTGAAGCACGTTCGCCGCAAGGACGTTGACCTGGAGAAGGTGTGGGACGTCGCGAGTGCCACAGATAAGGGCGTGCTCTACGTCGGGCACAGCAAGAACGAGACGAGCAAGCGTAAGATCCCGCTGAATGACGCGGCCCGCGACGCCATCACGCGGATGCTTAAGCGCGCGGACGAACTCGGGCACACGGAGGCGGAGCATTATCTCTGGTGCGCCAGCCAGCACCAGCACCACGACCCGACCGAGCCGGCGAAGAAGTGGGACGGCGCCTGGCGGTCGCTGCGGGACGGAGCCCGCCTCCCCGGCTTTCGGTTCCACGACCTACGCCACACGGTCGTCACGGATTTACGCGAAGCCGGTTAGCCTGAGCACGTTATCCAGGCCGTGACCGGCCAGCTCTCCAAGAAGATGGTGGAGCACTACTCGCACCAGCGGCTTAAGGCCAGAGGTCAGATGCTTGCGCGGATGGAGGTACGGCGGAAGAAGGGAACGGCCTAGGTATCTCTACCCAGCGGCGTAGGGAGGACCTATTTGAGGACCTATTTAGTGACCCAGATTTTCCCCAGATGGAACCCACTGACCGGCTGGATGCGCCAAATAGAAGACTTCCACAGAGCGCGTAAGGCGGTTTGCTCCTCGCTAAACGGAAATCCACCTTTCGACCATCACCGTTTTTCCTCGCAAATCCTTCGGTTTCTTTCACTTCTCCGATCTTGCGATTTGGCTCCTGCTGGCTCATGGAAGCTTCAGAGCCAGCCGCCGGTGAACCCGGCTCGCCGTAGCCCCGCGATCACGGCTGGGCAGCCGCGCATGATGTCCCAGATGAGACCCGATCGGTAGTTCTCGGTCATCAACACGACCGGTCCCTGGTCGATGCCGAAGTGGTGGGGCGTGACCCACCAACCGGTCGGACTCTCTTCCACAGCGAAGGTCTGGTTGAACGACGGCTTGAACCCGTAGGGGGCGGTCATTCCAAGGTCCAGCCGGGCGAACTGTCGGACGGTCGGGATGACGATTTCGGGCGCGAACGGCAGCGACGCGACGACGACCCATGGTGAGACGGTGCCGTCGTCTGGGCCAAACGGGGCCCCGCGGGCGATGTAGCCGTAAAACTCCCGGTCGACGCCGTTCACCGCGCGCTTGACCCACCCCGGGCCATCAGAGGCCGTGATGCCCCAACAGTGCTCCCCATAGCCCTCGAAGCCCAGCGGGTTCTTGACCGCATACTCCTGCTGCACGAAGGTCGCCTGCCGGCTGTTCTCGAAGTAGTCGCTGCCGCGCTCGCGCATGAACGCGTCGCGAATGCCACGGAAATCGATCCAGAGGTGCGAAAGTTGGTGTGTAAACAACGGCCCCGAGTACAGCAGCTCGCGGCCGTAGATTTCCTTCCACTGATAGGTGGCACAGTACGCGTGGTAACTTTCCGGCGGAAGTGGGTGAGTCGGCGAGCCGAGGGCAAGAAGGTAGAGCAAGAGCCCCTCGTCATACCCCTCGTAGCGGTACGGCAGGAAGCCGGTCTCAGGCTTCCAGCCGTGGGTGAGCGTCGGGCCACCATGACACGCCCAGTCCCAGTCGGCCCGGCGGTAGAGCGCGTCCGCCAGGCCTCGGACGTCAGCCTCTTCTTCCGTGTCGCCGTCGAAGTAGGTGGCACAGGTAAGGGCACCCGCGAACAGGAACGCTGAGTCGAGCGTGGAGAGCTCGCAATTCCAGACGCGACGCCCGGTATCGATGTCGAGGAAGTGATAGAAGAATCCCTTGTACCCGGCCGTGTCCGGCTCAGGTCCCTGCGGGAGGTTCATGAGGCTGCGGAGTCTGACGCGGGCGATCCTCGCAGCGAACTTGCGAATGAGCACGCCACGCTCGACAACAGCCGGGATCGTCGCCAGGGCGAGACCGACGGCTGCGATGCTGCAAGGCGCGTCGGGGTCGGTCTTGTCACGGACCAGCCCATTGTCCGGGTTGGTCTCGTGAAGGTAGTACAGCACCGTGGTCCGCTGAAGCCGGGCGAATTCCTCTTCCGTCGGCAGCCGGTCCAAGTCCTCCTCTGCCGGCCGCTGGTCGGCCATCCGTTCTTCCTGTCCTCCTTTCCGCTGTCCCTCAGCCCAGCTCGACTCGAACTTCATGGGTTTTTCCATCGTCCATCAGCGGGATCTCGCCATCGGGCACGTCGTGCGCGTCTACCGTAACGGCACGCACGCCGCGGCCCGCGCCTGCTGCGTTCTCCACGACGATATGGTAGATCGCGGAGCCGTGGCGGTAGGTAAGCTCGTAACGCGGCCAATCCGGCGCGACGCACGGGTCGATCCTCACACGGTCCCCTCGCTTGTGGAAGCCGAGGATCGCCTCGAGGCCGACGCGATACAGCCAGCTGGCAGAGCCCGTGTACCAAGTCCAGCCACCCCGCCCTGTATGCGGCGGCGCTCCGTAGACGTCCGCCGCCACGACGTAGGGTTCCACCATGTACCGCCCGACGTCTTCGGGAGTCGCGCCATGGCGGACGGGGTTGAGCAATGCGAACAACTCCAGCGCGCGCTTGCCCCGGCCGAGCAGGGCCGTCGCCAGCACGACCCAGGTCGCGGCATGCGTGTACTGCCCGCCGTTTTCGCGGATGCCGGGCACGTAGCCCTTGATGTAGCCGGGCTCGAGCGAGCCGCGATCGAACGGTGGCGTGAGCAGCAGGATCATCTGATCCGCATCGCGGACCAGACGATCCTCGACCGCCGCCATTGCCTGTCGGGCCCGCTCAGGGTCACCGGCGCTGGAGATAACTGCCCACGTCTGAGCGATCGAATCGATCTGGCACTCGTCGTTCTGCGCCGAGCCGAGTGGAGTGCCATCGTCGAAGTAGGCCCGCCGGTACCAGCCGCCGTCCCAGGCGTGTTCTTCCAATGCCTTCTGCAGCGCATCGGCTTGCTCCCGGCACCAGGCCGCCCGCGCGGCGTCACTCCGCTGCTCGGCCAAGTTGGCGAACTCGCGTAGCGTCGCCAGCATGAACCAACCGTTCCAGACGCTCTCACCCTTT
>DATAEK010000251.1:0-35347 GCA_036258055.1 Vicinamibacterales bacterium | reverse complement strand
AACGCCACCTGTTGACAAATAATAAATGAACGTTTATTTTTGTTCGGCGTTCGGCGTTCGGCGTTCGGCGTTCGGCGTTCGGCGTTCGGCGTTCGGCGTTCGGCGTTCGGCATTCGGCGTTCGGCGTTCGGCGTTCGGCGTTCGGCGTTCGGCATTCGGCATTCGGCATTCGGCGTGCGGCGGGACTCGGGACTGGGGGACTCGGGACTGGGGGCAGACTGATGCCAGTACAAGCAGCCTGTGCAAATAACCAGCGGCGCGAGCCTAAGCGAGCGCTGGCAAGCCGCGGGGGGCCGCTTTGGGGGGACGTCAATCCAAGCACCGGATTGTGAATAACCAGCGGCGCGAGCCTAAGCGAGCACTGGCAAGCCGCGGGGCGGGCCCCTTGGGGATGCCACTCCAAGCACCCGATTGTGAATAACCAGCGGCGCGAGCGAAGCGACGCGCTGGCAGGCCGCGGGGGTGGGGCCCCGCGGCAAACTGAATAAGGAGGCAGCGTGGCCAAGCGGACAACGGCAGCAGCGATTGATCCGAAACGCCCGCTCGCAGGGAAGGTGGCGGTCGTAGCCGGCGCCACCCGCGGAGCCGGCCGCGGCATCGCACGAGGGCTGGGCGAAGCCGGCGCGTTCGTGATCTGCACGGGACGCAGCGTCCGCGGGCAGCCGTCGCCGTACAACCGGCCCGAGACCGTCGACGAGACGGCGGAGATGATCACTGCCGCCGGCGGACAGGCGATTGCCGTGCGCGTCGATCACACGGTGGAAGATGAGGTCCAGGCGCTCTTCGAGCGGGTGAGCCGCGATCACAAGCGGCTCGACGTCCTCGTGAACAGCATCGCGGGCGAAGATCCGCTGCTCGGCGGCTGGACGACGTTCTGGAAAACCGACCTGACGCACGCGGATCTGGCGCTGCGGCAGGCGCTTCTCTCGCACGTCATCACGGCCAAATACGCCGCGCCGCTGCTGATCGAACAGCGCCGCGGCCTCATCGTCGAGGTGACCGAGTTCGACCTGCTGTTCTCCGGCGGCAACGTGCTCGGGCAGCTCGTGAAATTCAGCCTCAAAGGGCTTGCCATGATCATGGCCGAGGAGCTGCGGAAGCACCGCATCGCCGCAATCGCGATCACGCCCGGCTTCCTCCGATCCGAATCCATGCTCCAGCACTTCGGCGTGACCGAGGAGACGTGGCGGAACGGCGGCAAAAAGGATCCGAACTTCCTTGAATCAGAGACGCCGTTGTTTCTGGGCCGCGCGGTCGCGGCGCTCGCGGCGGACCCGAAGGTCATGGAGATGACCGGGAGCCTGACGAGCTCCTGGGAGATGAGCCGCAAGTACGGTTTCAGCGACGCCGACGGCCGGCGGCCCGACTGGGGCCGTCACTGGGTGAAGATCCTGCCGTCAATGGGGTTCATGAAAAAGGGTCACGAGCGTCATCGCGCCTGGCTGGAACAGCTGTCAACACGGGTGAACGAGTATCTCGACGCTGCGTCCGTGAGCCGTTGAGCTTCTCAACGCGTTCCTTTCCAGATTCGCAAGCTGCGCGCTACTGCCCGCCGGTACCCGTGCCGCCGCGTCCTTCCGCCGGAGGACGCAGCTCGTACTCCTTCGGTGGCTCCGCTCCGAGCAGGTACCGGACGAAGTAGTCCCAGCGACGCCGCGTCATGTAGTTCGACATGTTGCCGTACCCATGGCCTTGATTCGGCAGCATCAGGAGATCGAAATCCTTGTTGGCCTTGATGAGTGCGTCGACGACGAGCAGCGTATTGTTCGGCGGTACATTGGCGTCGAGAGTGCCGTGTGCGAGCAGCAGGTGCCCCTTCAGGTTCTTCGCGTGGTTCTGGTTCGCCTGGTCATCGTAGTTCGTCGTACCATCCGCGTTCTTCTTCAGAAGGCCCTGCCATTTCTCGGCCCAGTCGTCCTCGTAGACGCGGTTGTCGTGGTTGCCTGACTCGGAGATCCCGACCTTGAAGAAGTCGGGGTACCGGAACATCGCTCCCGCGGTGGCGAATCCCCCGCCGGAGTGACCGTAGATTCCCGCCTTGTCGATGTCGATCCACGGATACTGCTGCGCGAGCTGCTTCATCGCCCCGACCTGATCGGGGAGCGTGTTGTCGCCCATGTCCGCGAAGTACGCCTCGTGGAATTTCTTCGAGCGCCACGGCGTACCCATGCCGTCGATCTCGACGACCACGAAGCCCAGCTCAGCGAGCGCCTGCGCGTCGCCGCGAGCGGGGGAGAAACTGCGGCTTCCGACGCTGCCCGTCTGCGGTCCCGGGTAGATGTGATTGACGATCGGGTACTTCTTCGACGGTTCGAGGTTCGTCGGCTTGAACATCAGGCCATAGAGATCGGTCTTGTTGTCACGAGCCTTGACCGTCACGGGCGTCGGCGGCTTCCATCCTGTCGCCAGCAGCTTCGAGATATCGGCTTTTTCCAGCGTCAGCACCACTTTGCCGCTCAGATCTCGCAGGACGGCAACCGGCGGCACGTCCGGCTTTGAATAACTGTCCACGAAGAACTCGCCGGTTTCGGGAAGCGTGATCTCGTGGTTCGCATCCTCGGGCGTCAGGAGCGTTGCGTTCTTGCCATCCATGCCGATGCGATAGAGGTGAGTGAAGTACGGGTCGCGACCCTTTTCGCGGCCGACGCCCTGGAAGATCAGCAGGCGCTGCTTCTCGTCCACGCGCAGCAGCTGCGTGACGTTGCCTTCACCTGACGTGATCTGGTTCTTCAGTTTTCCGCTCTGCAGATCGTAGAGGTAGAGCTGCCCCCAGTTGTCGCGCTCAGAAAACCAGATGATTTCGCTCGAGGCCGGCAGATAGCGCCAGTTGATCCGGCCATTGCCGCTTTCGAAGAAGGTCGACACCGTCTCCTCGAGCACCTCGTGGACTGCGCCGGTCGACGCATCGGCGATTCTCAGCTGTTCTTTTCGGTGATCTCGCGAGGTCGACACGAACGCCACGTTGGACGAGTCCGGGTTCCACTGCACGTCGTCCCACGCGCCGCCACGGCAGGCCAGGTTGTCGCAGAGCGTCGAGCGATGCTGATCCGGATCGATCTTGAACCGCACGACTTTCTTCTCGTCCACGTTCACGATCACGCGATGGATCATCGCGACGTGCTCGTCGCCAGGAAGGGGATACTTCCAGGCCTGCAAAGTCGGATGGCCGACTTGCGTATTGACGAGATACATTTCGCCAACCTGCCGCTGATCCTGCTGGAAGGTGGCGACCTTCTTCGAGTCCGGTGACCAGGCCACGATGGGCCGATCGCTCTTCGCCCAGCCGGCATTGTCCGTGGCGTAGCCGAAATCCTTCACGCCGTCGGTGGTCAACTGCGTCTCCTGTCCCGAGGCGACGTCACGGACCCACAAGTTCCAATCCTTGATCAAGACGGATCGCTTGCCGTCCGGCGACGGCACATCGGTACGGGTCGCGCCGCCGCGTCCGCCGCCGGCTCCCCGCCCTCCAGCTCCACGCCCGCCCGCGGCGCATGCCGGGAGATCGCAATTCGTCCTGGTGGCCTTTGCCGGATCGACCAGGAAGGCCTCGCTGCCGTTTTCGGTGGTGACGCGGTACCAGAAGCGTCCATCCGCCAGCCACGTGGGCCGCACGCCTGACCGCAACACGAGGGGCGTCGTGTTGTAGGTCATGAATTTCTCTGCGCGCTGATAGTCCGCCGCGGTCAGCGCGCGCGGCGCGTCAGTCGCGCGCTGCTGCGCCGCGGTTGGCAGGCTGCTGGCGGCCGCAGCTGCAAACGCTGCGAACAGGTAGTACGAGAACCGATGACGAGCCATGCCTTCCTCCAGAAATGCGCCGAAAATAGTGCAATTGGGACGAAATGCGGGACGAGCCTATCACACGGCTGAGTCTGGCCCAGACGTCCAGAAGCTCAGCCGATCGGCAAGGGTACAATTCTTATATACCGCCGTGGAGAAGCCGAACATGAAGAAACCAGCTGCCGCGCTGCGGGTGTCTGCCCCGCTCGTCGCCGCCCTCATTGGTCCGGCTCCCCTTGGCCAGGCAACCACGGAGCTCCAGCCGCCTGCGGCGCGCCGTGAACCTCACGTCACGGAAATCCACGGCCTGACCCTGAAAGACGATTACTTCTGGCTGCGCGAGAAGAGCAATCCGGAGGTGTTGAAGTACCTCGAAGCCGAGAACGCGTATACCGAAGAGGTGATGAAATCGACGAAGGACCTCCAGGAGACGCTCTACAAGGAGATGCTGGGCCGAATCAAGCAGACGGACCTCAGCGTTCCTTACAGGCTCGGCGACTTCTATTACTACTCACGCACGGAGGAAGGCAAGCAGTACCCCTACATGTGCCGGCGGAAGGGCACGATGGAAGGGGCCGAGGAGCTTCTTCTCGATCTGAACGCCCTCGCCGAAGGGCACAGTTATATGGGTCTCGGCGCATACACGGTGAGTGACGACGGCGACTGGCTTGCCTATTCAACAGACTCGACCGGCTACCGTCAGTACACGTTGCGCATAAAGAACCTGCGCTCAGGGGAGTTGCTTCCTGAAGCAATCGAGCGCGTCGGATCCGTCGTCTGGGCATCGGACAACAAGACCCTCTTCTACGCGACGGAAGACCCGGTGTCGAAGCGCTCCGACAAGTTCTGGCGGCACCTTGCGGGACAACCCGGAAGCGAGCTCGTCTACGACGAGAAGGATGAGCTCTTCGACGTGGGAGCCGGGCGCTCGTTGGATCGCCGCATCATCTTCCTCGGTGCCTACTCGAAGACCTCATCCGAACACCGGTATCTGCGGTCCGACGATCCGAGCGGCACGTTCCGCCTGATTCTCCCCCGCGAACCAGAACATGAATACGACGTCGATCATTATCGCGACCGGTTCTACATCCGCACCAACAGGGGCGCGAAGAACTTTCGCGTAGTGACTGCGCCGGTCGAGGACCCGTCCGAACGGAACTGGCAGCCGTTCATCCCTCACGATCCACGAATCAAGATTGACGGGATCTCCTTCTTTGCCGGCCACGCGGTTGTTTCGGAGCGTCAGTCCGGCTTGACCTATTTGCGCGTCATCGACATGACGAGGAAGGCCGCGCACCGCATCGCGACCGACGAGCCCGACTACTCGCTGTTTCTCTCCACGAACCCCGAGTTCAACACGACGACGATTCGGTTCACGTATCAGTCGATGGTCACGCCGTCCTCGGTGTACGACTACGACATGAATACGCGCAAGCGCACGCTGCTCAAACAGCAGGAGGTGCTCGGCGGATACAACCCCAAGCGCTATGAGGCCAGGCGCGTATGGGCAACCGCGCGTGATGGCACGAAGGTGCCGGTCAGCGTGGTGCATCGCAAGGGGCTGAAGCTGGATGGGCACGCGCCGCTGCTGCTTTACGCCTACGGCTCGTACGGCGCCTCGATGTCGCCGACGTTCTCGTCCAGTCGTCTCAGCTTGCTCGATCGGGGCGTCGTCTACGCCTTGGCATACGTGCGTGGGGGAGGTGAGCTCGGCGAGGAATGGCGAGAGCAAGGCCGGATGATGCAGAAGATGAACACGTTCACCGACTTCATCGACTGCGCCGAGTTCCTGGTCAAGAGACGCTACACCTCGAAGGACCGCCTCGTGATCCAGGGCGGCAGCGCCGGCGGACTGCTCGTAGGTGCCGTCACCAACATGCGTCCGGATCTCTTCAAGGCGGTCGTCGCGCAGGTGCCGTTCGTGGACGTGATGAACACGATGCTTGACGCGTCACTGCCGCTGACGACGAGTGAGTACATCGAGTGGGGCAACCCGAACGAGAAGCCCGCATTCGACTACATGCTGAAATACTCGCCGTACGATAACGTGAAGCCGCAGCCGTACCCCGCGATGCTGGTGCAGGTGTCGCTCAACGACAGCCAGGTGCCGTACTGGGAGGGTACCAAGCTCGTGGCGAAGCTCCGAGCCACGAAGACGGATGACAACCCGCTGATCCTCAAGGCCAACCTGGGCGCCGGCCATGGCGGCGCCTCGGGGCGCTACGATGCGCTCCACGAGACCGCGTTCACCTACGCCTTCATGCTCTGGCAGATGGGACTGATCCCCGCGTCCTCGACGACAGCCATTCCGGCCAGAGCTGGCCTGTGAGAATCGCAACCGCCCTGGTCGCGGCCGCGCTGGCGCTGACGCCGATCTACGCCGCCGATCAAATCGTCAAGGACACGTTCGGATCCGGAGGAAAAGTCCGGACCTACGACTAGTGTCCCGGCCGGCGTTCGAACGTCGCGGCGGTCTGCTACACTTCCGCCATGATCAGCACTGTCCGCACGGTCGATGAGTACGTCGGCAGACTGTCGATCGAACAGCAGGACGTCATCGCCACCATCCGCGACCTGATCCTGCGGAATCTCCCCAAGGGCTTCCAGGAATCGATGACGTGGGGAGTACCCACCTACGAGGTTCCGCTCGAACGCTATCCTGACACCTACAACGGGAAGCCGCTCAGTTACGCGGCGCTCGCCGCGAAGAAGAACTACTACACCCTTCACTTGATGAGCGTGTACTCGAATCCGCAGCTCCTCGAGTGGTTGCAGAGCGAGTTCAAACGGCGCGGCAAGAGGCTGAACATCGGGAAGGCCTGCCTGAGGTTCAAGCGACTCGACGATCTGCCGCTCGACGTGATGGCCGAGATGATCTCGAAGACGACGCTCGACGAGTACGTCGCCCGCATCGAGGCCGGTCGTCAGCAGCAGGAGCGCCAGAAGCGCGAGCGTGGGTCCCATCGACCGTCGGCGCGGAAACCTGCGCGGCGGGCGAAGACCACCAGCAAATCTTCGGTCCGCAAGATATCCAAACCCGCTACCCGGACAAAGACCGCGAAGAAGCGCGCACGCAGCCGTTGACCCCGCTCGATGCCGAGACGGTTGCGAGGCCGTTGGAGTGACGTGATGCGACGAGCTGTGTGTGCAGTGGTCCTCTCTCTCATTTCGGTGAATGCGCTCGCGCAGGCGCCGCAATTCAGCAACGCGGTCCGAGCTTTCATCAAAGTGGACGCGCCGGCTGTCGCCCTCACGAACGTCCGCGTCATCGACGGCACCGGGGCGGCGCCCCGCGAGAACCAGACCGTCGTCATCAAGGGAGGGATGATTGCCGCGCTGGGCGATGCCGCGCAGGTGAAACCGCCAGACGGCGCCACCGTCCTCGACCTCACCGGCAAGAGCGTCATGCCGGGAATGGTCATGGTGCACGAACACCTGTACTACCCGACCGGACCCGGCGTCTACGGCCAACTCGGCGAAAGTTTCGTCCGCCTGTACCTGGCCGGCGGTGTCACGACGATGAGGACCGGTGGAAACGTGAACGGGTTCATGGATCTGAAGCTCAAACGTCTCATCGACGAAGGGCAGAAAGCGGGCCCGGCGATCGACGCGACGGCGCCGTATCTCAACGGCCCGAACACCTTCTCGCAAATGCGCGACATGAAGGGTCCTGACGACGCGAAGCGGCAGGTTGATTACTGGGCCGACGAAGGCGCGACGTCGTTCAAGGCCTACATGAACATCCGCCGCGACGAGCTCGGCGCGGCGATCCAGGAAGCGCACAAGCGCGGATTGAAGATCACCGGCCACCTGTGTTCGGTCACCTACAACGAAGCCGCGGATCTCGGCATCGATAACCTCGAGCACGGGTTTCTCGCGGCAACGGATTTCGTGACGGACAAGCAGCCGGATGTGTGCCCGGGCCAGGGCCGGGGTCAGCAGACAATCGCCGCGCTCGACGAGAACGGCGAACCGTTCAAGGCGCTCGTGAAAAAGCTCGTCGACAAGCACATTGCGCTGACGTCGACGCTGACCGTGTTCGAAACCTTCACGCCGGGCCGTCCGCTGCCGCCGGGTCTTGACGTCCTCCTGCTGCAGCTCAAAGAGCAATTCCTTCAAGGCTACATCCGGGCGCAGCAGAATCAGCAGTCGGTCTACCTCAAACTATTCCCCAAGGCACTCGCGCTCGAGCGCGCGTTCGTCAAGGCGGGTGGACTGCTGATCGCGGGAACCGACCCCACTGGCGGCGGCGGCGTGATCCCCGGCTACTCGAACCAGCGGCAGCTCGAGCTCCTCGTCGAGGCCGGATTCACACCGCTCGAAGCCATCTCGATCGGCACGCTCAACGGCGCGAAGTACCTCGGACGCGACAATCGCGTCGGCACTCTCGCCACCGGCAAGCAGGCCGATCTGATTGTCATCAACGGCAACCCGGCCGCCGCCATCGCGGATGTCCGCAAAGTGGAGCTCGTATTCAAGCAGGGCGTTGGCTTCGATCCCGTGGCGCTGATCGATTCGGTCAAAGGGAAGGTTGGGCTGTGGTGACCTTGCCCATTCGACTGACCACGCGCGCGTGCCAGACGAGCGCGGCGATATTTGCGAGCGACAACAGCACGCTCAGATCGATGCCGAGCATCATCCGGGGAAGCGAGTAACCCCAGCCCCGACCGATTCCGTAGAAAAGGTTCAAGTTCAGAGCCGCGATGGCGCTGACGGCGTAGAAAAGCGGACGAATCGACGGCTCTAACGCAGCTGCCAGCGTGAGGAACGGAACCACGAAGATCAGGTGATTCTCGTGGACGCCGACCGAGAGCACACAGAAAGCGTGGATGCTGAGGGCGGCAGCCAACGCGTGCGACGCCAGATCGCGGTTGTGGCGCAGACGCCAGATCCCGAAGCCCGCGACGCCCATCGCGGCGGCGGTGGCGAATGGCCGCGGATTCGGGAATCCCTGTTCCTGAAACGTGCTGATGGCCATGACGCGGCGCACCGGCTGAAAGAAAGCGCGGGCCCCGAGGGTCAGTCGCTGGTTCCAGGCGCGGGACAGGTAGTTCGCAATCCACCAGACGTTGGCGGCGTTGCCCGAAAGGATGTTGCGCCGTGTGTAGAACGAGCCGAACGCCAGCCACATGTTCGGCAAGGCGCCCGTGATCGCAAACGGCAGCAGGAGCACGATCGCCGCCAGCGCGGCACCGCCACCGGCGCGAAGCCACGACCGCGACCCCATGTGCCAGGCGGCGAGCGCGAAAGCCGGACCCACCAGGATCGCCTGAGGCTTCGTCAACAGTGCCACAGCAAAGCACACCCCCGCGGACTCCGCGGCGCCGACGTGCAGCAGCACGAGTGCTGCGACCGCCGGAAGCATCATCAGCGGATCGAGATAGCCCAGGACTTCGGCGTTCAGAACCGTTGCCGGATTCAGCCAGTACGCCAGGGCTGCCCACGCGGCCGTCGACGCGGAGCGCGTGAATCTTCCCGCGGTCCACGCGAGCAGCCACGTCAACATCGCCCCGGCCAGGAGCCCGGGGATCTTCACCATCGCGTTCAGCAGTCCGCCGTCGGCAAAAGACGGGTCGATGGCGCGGTACGCGAAGCCGACGAGCGCGAGCTCGTACATCGCGGCGGGCGGATAGTCCACGGTCGTCTCGTGCTGATTCCAGGTGACGACGCCGCGCACCGGCGGCGTGCCGCCGACGCCATAGACGTAGGTGACGTGCGAGGATGCGCCGTAGGCCCAGATCTTCCAGGTCCCCACGTCCTCTGTGCCGGGCAGGGGAAGCGCGAGCAGGCGTACCAGCGTTGCGCAGGCCAGGGCAGCCAGGAACACTGGTCGTCGCGTCACCAGAAGACCTTTTGAATGCCGCGCCGGACCCTCGGCATCATCTTGAAGTAGATGATGAGGCCGGTCAGGGTCAGCACGATGAGGGAGAGCGCCCAGAACATCGCGACCACGAGGCCGCCATCCCCGAACGCCTCTCCGCTGTGCAGACGATTGATGAAGGGCTTGTCCACGTACGCGTCGGTCCTGACCAGCGCACCGGTTTTGGCGTCGATGACGAACTGACGATCTTCGCCGCCCGCCGGCTTGCCGGTGAAGATCTGGACGGTCGGATGCTCACCCTTGAACTGGATCGTGATCTTGTCGATCGGGACGGGCCCGGCCGCTGTGGCAGCGGTTGCAACGGCTCGCGCGATCAGGTCCGACCAATCCCGCGCGGGTGAGCCGAGTGTCACCGGGCTCACGAGATCGCGCGTCGCTTCTCGCAGCGCTTCCTCTTCGCCGAAGAACTCCGTGAACGCCACAATCACGCCCGTACAGGCCGCAAAGAGCAGGAAGACCGCGGCCGGGAACCCTATCCATCGGTGCCATTTGCGCCAGAACGCCAGATTCAAGGGCGAGACTCCCGCGAAAAAATGCCAGAATACTCATAAACATCCTAGCCGATTCACTTCGGCCGAGGCCTTTCGAAGCGCACCGCTTCCGGCTCACGTGCCACGCGACGATCAGCGCCCGCTTCTTCCCCGGACACTCGTCGACCGCCTGTACCGGCAGTCAGGCGCCGCGCGCTGGACGGTGCCTGTCGATGAGTTCGCTGCCGCGCTCGAGGCCAGCGCAGCGAAGGCCTTTGCCGGCAAGGACGCCTCTACGCGCGACCTCGAACGCTACGCCGCATCTCTGCACCTGGAAGATCTCGCGCTCGCCTGCGCGTGCGCCGACGGCCAGAACGCCGCATGGGACCATTTCGTCGCGCAACACCGTCCCGTGCTGTATCGCGCGGCCGACGCGCTGGCTCCGGGCGGTGGGGCTCGTGAGATCGCGGACTCGCTTTACGCTGAGCTCTACGGCCTGACCGAGCGAGACGGCAAGCGCCGCTCGCTCTTCGCCTACTACCACGGGCGCAGCAGCCTGGCCACGTGGCTCCGGGCGGTCCTCGCCCAACGGCAGGTCGATCGCGTGCGTTCCGTGAGACGCTTCGAGCCGCTCGATGACGATCCCCCGGTCGCCGCGGCTGCGTCTCCTCCGGATCCGGACCGGCCGCGCTTTCTCGCGCTTGTGCGGCGCACACTTCGCGAGGTGCTGTCCGCGCTCGCCGATCGCGATCGCCTGCGGCTGGGGCTGTACTACGGGCAGAAGCTGACGCTGGCGCAGATCGGCCGGATCCTCGGCGAGCACGAGGCCACGGTTTCCCGTCAGCTTGCGAAGACCCGCCGCGAGCTCGGCACACGAGTCGAGCGCCGCCTGCGCGATGGCGGGCTCGACGCCGCAGGCGTCGCGGCGTGCTTCGAGTACGCCTCCGAGGACGCCGGGGCGCTCGAGCTGGGAGAGATGCTCAGCGCTACCGCCGATGGCAAGAATCCTGGCGCGGATCGTTCTACATGAGAGAGTCTGGTGACGACGTGAAACCTGCCCAGAACCGCGATCGAGCGCTCGACGAGATGCTGCGGCGCGCCATGACAGACGACGCGCCCGCCGTGTCGGCAGAAGCGTGCCTGGATGCGGAGACCGCAGCGGCCTGGATGGAGGACACCCTCTCGTCGACCGACCGCGCCGCCGCGGAGGCGCATGCCGCCGGCTGCCCACGGTGTCAGGCGGTGCTCGCTGCGATGGCGCGGACCGAAACGCCCGCGGAACCCGCGCGTGCCTGGTGGCAGCGTTCGGCCATGCGCTGGCTCGCGCCCGTCGGCCTGGCGGCAGCGGTGGGGATCACCGTGTTCGTGCTGATCCCGCGCGAGATCGAACAAAAAGCCGACGTGCAGGTTGACCTCTCGAAGCAGGCTCCGATCGATGCGGCGAAGCGGTCCGAGCCGTCCTTGCCGTCACCGCCGGAGGCTCGCGAGGGGGCAGCATCGCCGTCGTCCGCGATGGCTGGTTCTCCAGTTCAGCAGGAATCGAAGGCGCTCCGGCGTCGGGACGCGCCGAAAGAGGAGACGCGACAACAGGCGTCCGCGCGAAGCGCGGCTGACGAGCGAGCCAAGGACGTCGCGACACCTAAACCCGCCCTTACAACGCCACCATCGCCGCCACCAACCCCACCGCCAGCAGCGACGCCTCTTCAACCAGTGGCGCCTCTCGCAACGCCATCGACCCCACCACCTGCTGCGGCAGCCGAGTCGATGGCGAAGGCGAACGTCCAAAGTCGTGCCGGGGGCGCCGCCGGGGGCGTCGTCAGCGGTGGGGCTGGAACGCGCGCTCCCGCCGACGCGTTGCGATACGGGGCTGTCGCCGAGGCCGTCAGCATCACGCGCGAAGTCCTCTCGCCTGATCAACAGAGCCGATGGCGCATCGTCCCACCGGCGACCGTCGAGCACTCGACCGATGGCGGCCGCACGTGGGCCGCGCAGGAAATGCCCACGCACGCCGCGTTAGCCGCGGCGACTGCGCCAGCGCCCACCGTCTGCTGGATCGTCGGCAAGGCGGGCACAGTGCTGCTGACAGTTGACGGACGTACCTGGCAGTCGGTCGCGTTTCCCGAAACCGCCGATCTCGTCTCGATCACCGCGCCGAGCGCCGATGCTGCGACGGTGACGACCGCCGACGGCCGCACGTTCGCGACAACCGATCGCGGGCGCAGCTGGTCGCGCCGGTAGCGAACTGCAAGAAACCCCGCCGCCCCCGTTCTACGGTTAGGGGCGCACGTCAACGCCACTACCAAGGAGCGGATTCCATGCGTGCACGAGTACTGCTGCCGTTCGTCTTTGCCGCGTCCGCGGCGATTGTCTGGAGTGCGTCGTCGCCAGGTGCGGCGCCGGTCCGACAGCCGGATCAGGGGACGTCGACGCTCGACGATCAGGTGGAACTGGCGGTCACGGTCTACAACTCCGATATCGCGCTCGTGCGCGACGTGCGGAACGTCCAGCTGCCGAGCGGCAGCTTCGATCTGAACTTCATGGACATTGCCGCGACAGTCAACCCGGCCACGGTGCACTTTCGATCGCTGACCGAGCCGCAGCGGGTCCACGTCGTGGAGCAGAACTATGAATACGACCTGCTCGAACCAGACAAACTACTGCGGAAGTATGTCGGCCGCGACGTCACGCTCGTGCGCACGGTCCAGGACGCCGGGACGACGAGGCAGGAGGAAGTGAAGGCGCGGCTCCTCAGCTACAACGAGCAGCCGGTCTGGAAGATCGGCAACGAGATCGTGACCGGTCTGCACGCCGATCACATTCGCTTCCCACAGCTGCCGGAGAATCTTTTCAGCCGTCCGACGCTCATCTGGACGCTCGATAACAGCGGCGCCACGCGCCACCGCGTCGAGGCGTCGTATCTGGCGGGGAAGCTGTCGTGGAACGCGGACTACGTGCTCACAGTCGCACGCGATGACAAGACCGCGGACCTCGATGGCTGGGTCACGCTGGGCAACGGCAGCGGTACCGCGTTCCGCAACGCGAAGCTGCAGCTCGTTGCCGGCGACCTGAATCGCGTGCGCGCGGTGATTGCCGGGATGATGAAGGACGCCGTCGCCCAGCGTGCGGCGGCGAGAGAGGAGATGACGCAGGAGTCATTTTCGGAGTATCACCTCTACACCCTCGGGCACAAGACGACGATCAACAACAACGAGACCAAACAGGTCAGCATGTTGAACGGGACCGGCGTCCCGGTCGCGAAGCGCTACGTCGTCGACGGTCAGGCGTTCTACTACCGCAACGTGCAGCACCCCGGTGCGCCGCTCAAAGACGTGGTGCAAGTCTACTACCAGTTCAAGAACGACGCGAAAGCCGGCCTCGGCATGCCGATGCCCGCTGGCACCGTGCGCGTCTATCAGGCGGACTCGAGCGGCGGCGTGCAGTTCGCGGGCGAGGACCGCATCGACCACACGCCGAAGGACGAGACCTTGAAGCTGAAGATCGGCAACGCCTTCGACGTCGTCTGCGAGCGAAACCAGATCGACTTCGAGAAAATCGCGAGTGGAACCTACGAGATCGAGTACGAGATCACCCTGCGGAACCACAAAGCCGTGCCGATCAGCGTCGAGGTCAACGAACCCATCGGCGGCACGTGGCGCATGCTGCGCTCGTCGCACGAATGGACCAAAACTGCGGCGTGGGCGTCACAGTTCACAGTGCCGGTTGCCGCGGACGGGACGGCGGTGCTGAAGTATCGGGTCAGGGTGACGTACTGAGAATTGCGTCGGTGCCAATGGTGCCTGGGTGCCTAAGGTGCCAGGGTGCTTAAGGTGCGCGGGTGCCCAAGGTGCTCAAGGTGCACAAGGTGCCGGGGTGCCACGGGCACGCGCCGTTGAGCTGCCCCGGGTTCATGGAGGCTCACTTCGCGTGGGCACGCTGCCAGTTCTGACACCCTGGAACCCTGGCACCCTCCGCACCCTGGCACCCTGGCACGTTAGGCACGTTCGCACCTTTGGCACCTTAGGCACCCAGGCACCGACTAGGATCAACAACCGTCTCCCAATTACCATTCGTGAGTGTCCCGCATCGTCCTCAGTACTTGGGGTTCTTTCGGCGATCTTCATCCGTACATGG
Source organism: Vicinamibacterales bacterium (assembly GCA_036258055.1). GTDB lineage: Bacteria > Acidobacteriota > Vicinamibacteria > Vicinamibacterales > 2-12-FULL-66-21 > DATAEK01. The sequence continues at coordinate 21,088 of DATAEK010000251.1, read as the reverse complement.
CCCTGGGGATCGAGCTCAAGCGTCGCGGGCATGACGCGCGGATCGCGACGATCGAGTCGTTTCGACAGCACGTCGAAGGCGCGGGGCTCGGATTCCATCCGGTCGGACCGCACATCTCGCCCGATGATCCGAATGCGCGTGACATCGTGCGCGCGTTGCTCGATCCCAAAATAGGTCCGGAGTATTTGTTCCAGCAGGTTCTCGGTCCGTACCTTCGTAGAGGTTACGAGGAGCTGCTCGCCGCGGTGCGAGCCGACGGCGGAGCAGATCTGCTCGTCACGCACCAGATTCCCAACACCGGGCCTATCGTCGCAGAGGTGACGGGGATCCGCTGGGTGTCGGGCGTCCTCGTGCCGATGTCTTTTCTGTCGGCGTACGATCCACCGACGCCACCGCAGGCGCCGGGACTTCGCCGGCTTGCGGCGATCCATCCGGTCCTTGCCAAAGCGTTCAACAGCCTTGGTCGATCGATCACGAAGTCGTGGACGGCGCCGATCTACAAACTGCGCGAGGATCTCGGGCTGTCGCGCGGCGCGAGCCCGGTTTTTGAAGGCCAGCACTCGCCGATCCTTGTCCTCGCGCTCGTCTCCGACGCGTTCGCGCAGAAACAGCCGGACTACCCGCCGCAAACCGTCATCACCGGCTTCGCGTTCTATGATGCGACCGACCAGAGGCCTCCGTCGCCCGAGCTGATTCGATTCCTCGAGGCCGGCGATCCGCCAGTCCTCTTCACGCTGGGATCGGCGGCCGTGTGGGTGGCCGACGACTTCTATCAGACCAGCATCGAAGCCGTGCGCGCGCTCGGACGTCGCGCCATGCTGCTCGTCGGGGAAGACGATGGAAAGCTGCGCGCCCAGGGGTTGCCGGAGACCATCGGCGTGTTCAATTACGCACCGCACAGTTTCGTGATGCCGCGAGCGAGCGTGGTTGTTCATCAGGGAGGCGTCGGCACGACGGCCCAGGCACTGCGCGCGGGACGCCCGATGCTGGTCGTGCCGTTCGGTCAGGATCAGCCGGACAACGCCCGACGTTGCGTGGAGCTTGGCGTGGGCAGAACCATCGCACGAAAAAACTATCGAAGCCGGACCGTGGCCGCGGAGCTTTCACGCCTGTGTTCCGATCGGTCCTACGCGACCCGCGCTTCTCAGGTTGCGGCCGTCGTCGAGTCCGAACACGGCGTGGCCACGGCCTGCGACGCCATTGAGAGGGTGCTATGACACGCTGCGCCTGGGCCGGATCGGATCCGCTCTATCTCGCCTATCACGACGACGAGTGGGGGGTGCCGCTGCACGACGATCGCAGACTGTTCGAGATGCTCGTGCTCGAAGGGGCTCAAGCCGGCTTGAGCTGGATTACCATCCTTCGCAAACGCGGCGCGTATCGGAAAGCCTTCGATCGCTTCGATCCAGCGAAGATCGCGCGCTACGATGCGAAGAAGATTCGCATGCTGCTCGAGGATCCCGGCATCGTGAGGAACCGGCTCAAAATCGACGCTGCCGTCAAGAACGCGCGGGCGTTCCTCGAGGTGCGTGACGAAGCCGGGAGCTTCGACCAGTACATCTGGCAGTTCGTCGGCGGCCGTCCGAAGCGGAATGCCTGGCGGACGTCGAAGCAGGTGCCGGCGAAGACCGCCGAGTCCGATGCGATGAGCAAGGATCTACGCTCGCGCGGGTTCGGCTTCGTCGGTTCGACGATCTGTTACGCCTTCATGCAGGCGACAGGCATGGTGAACGATCACACGACCGATTGCTTCAGGTACCGGGCGGTCAATCGGTCCTGAGGGCCAGCGTCGGCTCGATTCTGACCGCGCGTCGCGCTGGAAAGCCGCTCGCCAGGAGGGCGATCGCACACTGTGCTGCCGCAGCGGCGGCGAACGTCATGCCGTCGAACGGTTCGAGGCCGAAAAGCAGCGTGCGCGCCAGGCTGGCGGCGGGAAGCGCCAGCATGAGTCCGAGCGCAATACCCGGTCCGAGCAACATCCCCGTCTCCCGGAAGATCAGTGCGGCGACGTCGCGACGGCTGGCGCCGAGCGCGATGCGCACGCCGATCTCGTTCGTGCGCCGCGCGACCGTGTACGACGTGACGCCGTAGAGACCGATCGTGGCGAGGAGCGCCGCGAGCCCACCAAAAAACAGGCACAGCCTCGCCATCAGACGCTCGCGCAGCAGCGTTCCCTCGATCACCGTCGCCAGCCGATCGATCGTCACGGCGATCTCGGGGCTGATCTCGGCGGCCGCACGAGCAATCGACGCGGTGACGACGGATTGATCCAGGTTCGAGCGGAGGACTGCGATGACCCAGTTCCGTGGCTGCGTATCCTGCGAGGTGGCGAGAAACACGGTGGGCGCGATCTCCTCGCGAAGCTCGACGTACTTTGCGTTCCGCGCCACCCCGATGATGACGTAGGACTGTTCGGGGTCATTCGGCGTCTGCTCGATCGTGAGCGTCCGGCCAACGACGTTGCCGCCTGGTGCGGCCGCACGCGCGAATTCCTCGTTGACGATGGCCACGAGAACGTTGCTCCGCGTATCGCGCCGATCGTCGAAATCGCGCCCCGAGACCAGTGGAATGCCGAGCGTCGAGAAGTACCCGGCGCTGACACGGTTGAGCAGCCCGTTGATCTGACCCTTCCCGGGATCGTCGGCCATCCAGGCGTGATTGCCCCAGGCGGAGCCAGTGACCGGCACGACGCTCGCGGACGCGACGCCATGGATTCCCGGAACGCCGCGGAACTTCTCGAGCAGTGCGAGCCGGGTCGGCAGGCGCTGGTCCGCCGCGAGCTTCAGCGGCCGCAGATCGAGCGACACGATGCTGACGCCTTCGGGATTGAAGCCGGGATCCACATGCATCAGATTCAACAGCGTGCGTGCGAAGAGCAGGGCGCCGACGAGGAGCACCAGCGACAACGCGACCTGACACACGACGAGCGCGCGGCGGACGCTGGCGCGATCGCCGCCTGCCGTCGCGCCGCGGCCCGATGCACGAAGCGTGGATGCCGTATCGAGACGGGTGGCGCGAATCGCCGGCGCAAGCCCGAAGAGTAAACACGTCAGCACGGCAATGCCGGCGGTGAATCCGAGCACGCGCCAGCCGAGCGCGAGGTCGAGGACGATGGTGTTGCCGTCGGTGTCGAGGAGTGTCACGAGGGATTGGCTCAGGAACAACCCCAGTCCGGCGCCGGCCGCGGCGCCGATCGAGGCCAGCAGCAGATTTTCCGTCAGCAGCTGGCGGATGATTCGGCCGCGCGAGGCACCGAGGCTGACGCGCATCGCGATCTCACGCCCGCGCGCGCTTGCACGAGCGAGGAGCAGATTCGCGAGATTCGCGCAGGCGATGAGGAGGACGAGGCCGGCCGTCCCGAGCAGCAACCAGAGCGGTCGCTCGTAGTCGTTTCGGATCCGCGATATTCCGGTGCCTGCGGAAATGGCTTCGAGCTGGAACCCCAGGTAGTGCTTGACGTTCATCGCCGGATAGTTCACCGGCAGCGTCGCGGCGAAGAGCGCCGGCGATATGGCGCGCAGCTGGGCGGTTACTTGCTCGGTCGACCACCCGCTCAGCGGCCGGCCCATGACGGAGAGCCACCACGTCGTCCCCGCGCTCAGGCGGCCGACGCCGATAACGGAATCCGCGCAGAGAGGCACCGCGACGTCGAAACCGCGGCCGACTTCGAGCCCCGTGAAACGTGGTTCCGTGACTCCGACGATCTCGACTGGATGCGCATCGAGCGTCACCGTCGCGCCGATTGCCGACGGGCTGCCGCCGAATTCGCGTTGCCAGAATGCGTGGCTGACGATCGCCCGCGCGGCGCACCCGGGTTGGTCGTCGCTGACCGTCAAGAGACGTCCTGCCGCCGGGCGCACGCCGAGCACATCGAAGTACGCGCCGGAGACCCAGAGCCCCCGCGCCATGCGCGTCGGCCCTCCTGTCGTGAGATTGAATTGTTCGGCGCCCCACGCGAATACGCCGCGCAAGGCCTGCTGGCGATCGCGGATCTGTTCCCAGATCGGGTTGGTCACGCTCTCGTGCCAGTTGAAATTGCCACGGGCCCCGGTCATGTCGGCAATGCGAATCTCGACGAGCTCGTCGGCATGTGGAATAGGCAGGCTGCGCAGACGCACGGCGTCGAGCAACTGAAACAGTGCCGTGTTCGCGCCGATGCCCAGCATCAGCGACAAGATCGCGACGATCGCGAATCCCGGATTTCGCACCAGCAGTCGCGCGCCGTAGCGAAGATCCTGGAGCCAGCGGTCGAGCCGCATCCAGCCCCACATCTCGCGCGTCGTTTCCTTCACCAGGGCGACGTTGCCGAACTCCCGCCGTGCGGCCTGCGCCGCGGCATCGGGCTTCTCTCCGCGCTCGACGCGCTCACGCACGGCTTCATCCAGATGCTGCCGGATCTCGTCGTCGAGGTCCCGGTCGCGGCGCGATCGCCAGGTCATGACTCGCTCGTCTTTCGTGGATTGAGAATGCCGCCGACCGCCTCGACGAACTGGGTCCAGCGTGTCCGCTGGCTGGAGAGCTGTGCACGTCCTTTCCGCGTCAACGTGTAGACGCGCGTTCGCTGCCGGTTGTCCGACATCCGCCATTCGGCCGCGATGAGCTTCTGGCGCTCAAGGCGATGCAGCGCGGGGTAGAGCGAGCCGGTGTCCACCTGGAGCACATCGCTGGAGTTGGTGCGGATCGCCTGCGCGATGCTGTAGCCGTGCTGCGGACCCCACTGCAAGGTCTGCAGGATCAGCAGATCGAGCGTGCCCTGCAGGAGCTCGATCCGGTTCTGATAGCGCGCTTTTGGTTTCGGTGACATGACGATGTAGGCAGTCTACATGGTTGGGTGTAGGTTGTCTACAGGGTGATGCCTGCCGCTGGCCGCGGGCTGCGGTCGGGTGATCAGTTAGGCGCTGAATTACTCAGCGCCTTAGGGGTTCTCAGGGCGCTCGGTCAGCATTTCTCTATGCGCGCGGGGCCCCACCCCCGCGCGCCTACGCGCTTCGCGCGGCGGCCTTCGGCCTGTCCGCCCGCCTTCGGCGGGCGGCCCACCGTCTGACAGCAAATCCGACGCGCTACGAGCAGCAACTGAGCGGCTCCGCAAATGCCAGTCTAAGCGGGCTGTCGCAACTAGACAGCGGCGCGACCAGCCTTGAGGAGCAGCGAGCACGAACGCGCGAGCTGCAGCGCCGGGGTGGGGCCCCAGGCGCGATTGAGAAACGAAGCGAAGCGCGGCCGGCCGCGGGCTCGGGCCCCGCCTGATGCCGATCCAAGTGGCCCGTTGTCAATAGCCAGCGGCGCGAGCAAAGCGAAGCGCTGGCCGGTCGCGGGCTCGGGCCCTGCCTGATGCCGATCCAAGTGGCCCGTTGTCAACAGCCAGCGGCGCGAGCAAAGCGAAGCGCTGGCCGGCCGCGGGCTCGGGCCCTGCCTGATGCCGATCCAAGTGGCCTGTTGTCAATAGCCGGCGGCGTCAGCGAAGCGAGCGCTGGCAGGTCGTGGGGGTGGGGCCCCACGACAAACTAAGAAATGCTGACCAAGCCGCCAGATAACCCCCACCGTCGAGACATGCCCGAGCCGCGAGACTGTTAGATAATTCCCTCGTGACCACACCCCGGATTGCCAACAACATCCTCGAGGCCATCGGACACACGCCGATGGTCCGGATCAACCGCATCACCAAGGGCTTCAAAGCGACAGTTGCCGCGAAGATCGAGACGTTCAACCCCGGCAATTCCATCAAAGACCGCATGGCCGTGCGGATGATCGAGGACGCCGAGCGGAAGGGGTTGCTCAAGCCCGGCGGCACGATCATCGAGGGGACGTCCGGCAACACCGGCATGGGGCTCGCGATTGTGGCGGTCGTCAAGGGCTATACCTGCATCTTCACGACGACCGATAAGCAGTCGAAGGAGAAAGTCGACGCGCTCAAGGCGTTTGGGGCCGAGGTGATCGTGTGCCCGACCAACGTCGACCCGGAGGATCCGCGCTCGTACTACTCGGTGTCGTCACGGCTCGAGCACGAAGTGCCAAACTCGTGGAAGGCGAATCAGTACGACAACCTGTCGAACAGCGCCGCTCACTACGAGCAGACGGGGCCGGAGATCTGGGAGCAGACCGAAGGCCGAATCACCGATCTCGTCGTCGGCGTCGGTACCGGGGGCACCGTTTCGGGCGTCGGCCGGTACCTGAAAGAGAAGAATCCGGCGATCAAGGTGTGGGGGATCGACACCTACGGATCGGTGTTCAAGAAGTACAAAGAGACCGGCGTCTTCGACAAGAACGAAATCTACCCCTACATCACCGAAGGCATCGGCGAGGACTTCCTGCCGAAGAACGTGGATTTCAGCGTCATCGATTACTTCGAGAAGGTCACGGACAAGGATGCGGCGCTCATGACGCGGCGCATCGCGCGTGAGGAAGGCATCTTCGCCGGCAACTCCGCCGGATCCGCGATGGCCGGCGTGCTGCAGTTGAAGGATCGATTCCAGGAAGGCGGTCTCGTCGTCGTGATTTTCCACGACCACGGCTCGCGTTATCTCGGGAAGATGTTCAACGACGACTGGATGCGGGAAAAAGGGTTCCTCGAGAAGACGGGGATGACCGCCCGGGATCTCGTCGCGTCAGGACTCTCGGGAGAGCTGCTGGCCATCGAAGCGGCGGAGCCGGTCGCTACCGCCGTGAAGATGATGAGCACGCACGATTTCTCGCAGGTGTCGATCATGCGGGACCGCCGGCTGGTCGGATCGCTCAACGAATCGCACCTCTACGCGGAGCTCATCGCCCGTCCCGGCTTGAAGCAGGAGCCGGTCGAGAGCATCATGCAGCCCGCCTTTCCCTTCGTGGATATCTCCACGCCGGTAGAGCTGTTGTCGACGATGATCACGCCCGAGAATCCGGCTGTATTGGTCCGCGACTTCAAGACCGACAAGACGTTCATCATTACGCGCTCGGACGTCATGCGCGTGCTGTGAGCCGTGCGATAATCGGCGGTTGGAGGGAGCCATGACGCGGTTGTTCCTGACGCTCTGGGCCGCTCTCGTACTCGCCCCGCCCGCCGCCGCGCAGTCGTCGGACGCGTCAGGGAAGTGGGACGTGACGTTCACGACACCGCAAGGGCCTAATTCGGTCGTACTGACACTGAGGAAGGACGGCGAGAAGCTCACCGGTACGCTCAGTGGTCCGCAGGGAGACCTGCCGGTCGAGGGTACGCAGAAAGATGCGGCCGTCTCGCTGTCGTTCAGCGCGCAGGGGAACAACGGCGCGCTCGTCATCGCGATGTCCGGGACGCAGGACGGAGACGCCATGCGCGGCACGGTCGACTACGGCGGCCGCGCCCAGGGCGAGTGGTCGGGCACGCGCGCCAAGGCGGTCGCGTCGGACGCCCGCGCTGCAGGGCAGACCGATGTCACGGGCACCTGGCTCTTCTCGGTCACGACCGATGCCGGATCGGGCACGCCGACCATCTCGTTCAAACAGAATGGCGAGAACCTGACGGGGCACTACAGCGGTCAGTTCGGCGAGGTCGATTTGACCGGCACGCTCAAAGGCAATGCGATTGCCTTCGGATTCACGGTGCAGTCGGACGCCGGCGCCATCCGTGTCGACTATTCGGGCTCGGTCGAGCGCGACACCATGAAGGGCACGACGCGATACGGTGACCTGGCGCAGGGCACGTTCACGGCGAAACGCAAGGCCGCCGGTCAGTGACTTTGCATTGCAAAGTCAATTCATGCTATTCTGATTCACGGATCTGACACGCCCCTGATGTCGCTGGCTCCTGTCGAGTTCACCCTCGAATTGACCCCACGCACGCGCGTCGACGTCATCGACGTTCGGAGGGTCGTCAAACAGCGGTTCGGGACCGCGCTCAACGCCTACCCGCGCGCGCTCTGCTGCTCGTTTCACACGACCGCCGGTTACCTGGATCAGTCGGTCGCGTCGCGACTCAATCAGAGCCACACCGGTGTCATGCCCTACATCGACGTGTTCCGGACCATGTTTCCGGAGGGTGCCGGATACGCACACGATGAGCTCGAACGGCGCACTGAGCTGACCGAGGAGCAGAAGCCCGAAGAGCCCCAGAATGCCGACTCGCACCTCGCCTTCATGGCCGGTGCGCTCAGAACGTGCGTGTCGTATCTGAACCGGCCGAACGAGCCGGTGTGCTTCATCGATCTCGACGGCGTCCACGCCGGCCGGCCGCGCCGCCGGGTGACCAGCGTCATCGGATACTCGCACGAACAGGTCGTCGCGCAGACCCGCCTCACCGTGCCGGTCTCCAAGCATCCGGTCGATTCCGTCAATCTGAAGAACCCGAATCTGGGCGTGTACGAACGCTGCGCCGAGCTGGTCGCGCGCCACGGCGTGTCGAAGGGACGGATCCGGCTCACGCTGGCGCCCGGCGAGCGTCATGCGGGCCTCACGGTCAACGAATACGAGACGTTGCTGATGCGGCACGACCTGTCGGAGGTCCTGCGCGATCCGCTCCGGTTCATGGCGGAGAAGGCGGGGCACATGCTCGGGAATCCGCGGGCGATTCCCTCGCGGACCCTCGACTACGCGAAGTACGATCTCGTCCGGGTGTTCAACCAGCTGGTGGACGCGCTGGGCCTGCGCGAATCGATGGTCGAGAGCGTGCTCTCGCGCGCGATTGCCATGCCCGCTGCGCGCTTCCTGCGCATGAAGCGCTCGGTCAGCCTGCTCGTTTCCGATCGCGGAGGCTCCGGCGCCATCGTCGAAGGCACCTACCAGAGTCCCATTCTCGTGCAGTGGCACCGCGAGCCGCTTCAGACCCGCGCGCTCGACGTTACGCTCACCCGCTTTGCTTGACCGTCCCGCTGTGCGGGACGGTCAAGCAAAGCGGATCGTAAATGGTAAAGGGCAAATGGCACATCGGCCCTTGATCATTGAACCCTCCCATTTACCCTTTTCCATTTACCATTGGCCACTCGCTCAACGTGAGCGGATATCTTCGCCATCAACTCAGCGCCGCGCGGGCCCCAGCAGTGCGGCGCGCGCCGTTGAAAGACGATCTCTCCCGTGAACTTCGGGTTGTCGGCCTTCACCAGGAACTCGTTCAGTTTCTCGACGGCGTCATTGAGGTAGTACGAGTCCATGTCGCCGATGTAGATGTGGAGCTTGTCGGCGATCTTCGGACCGAGGGTGGCCCAGTTGGTCTCGAGGATCTGGCGCAGGTCGTATTTCCGCCACGTCTCGGCGACCGTCCTGTCGATCTCGCCGGTCTGCTTGTTCCAGATCCGCCGTGGATATCCGTCCGGCCCTACCGGCGAGTAGGTGGCCTCCCAGATATCCCACTGTCCGCCCGAGCGTGACTTGTCGCCTACGACCAGCTCGAACCTGTTCTCGTCCTTCATCATGCTGCGGATGTTGCCATCGGGCTCGCGCTGGTTGGGCCGCTCGACTTTCATCCAGCCGTTGTCGATGAAATACGCATTGGTGTCCTTGTAGATGTCCACGATCTGGTGATAGCGGAAGTCCACCGCATCCGGGCAGCTCGCGAACGTTCCGCCGTAGAAGTCCGGATAGAAGATCTGATGGGCGACCGCGATCCAGCCACCGGTCGATCCGCCCGTCAGCACCCGCGCCCAGGGCTCACGAATCACCCGGAATCGCTCTTCGACGGCGGGGATTAGCTCCTTCATGATCGCGTCGCCGAAGGGTCCGTTGTTCTCGGAATTCACGCCGTAGGAATCGTCGTAGTACGGGGATGGATGCTGCAGCGTGACGTAGATGAACCGCGGCGTGTCCTCCGCCATCCAGAACTTGTCGAACTCGCCGCCGCTTCCATAGCCGCCGGGCGCGCGGAGCGAGAAGTGTCCCTGCTCGTAGTTCACCGGGTAGCGCTCTCCGGGATGGCTGTCGTATCCCTTGGGCAGGAGGACGGTCGCGCCGAGGAAGATCGGATGTCCCCACCACTTCGTCAGGATGTCGCTCTGAATCCTGATCCGCTTCACCAAATCGGTGTCCGGCGGCGGCTGAATCGGCGGGATTGCTTTGTCGGCGATCAATCGGATCGGCTCGCTCGAGACCGGGTTGAACGTGATTTTGACGGGATCACCGTACAGATTGCCGGGCGAGCGCTTCCAATTCTGTCCTTCCCACTGGTCCATGTGCAGCCAGACGGTTTTGCCATCTGCACGGGGGAAGCGGGTGTACACGTTGACGAACGGCTGCAGGTAGTACTCCCCCGCAGGGATGTCGCGCAGGCTCGCCACCGGATAGCCCGACGCGCGCGCGTCGATCACGATGGGCGAGGTCGGCGCAAGCCCATCGACGAGGACCGAGAAGAGCGGCGAGCCCGTTGGACTGGCCTGCTCGATCGGCGTCCGCCGCGTGTCACGGCTGATCGCGACGTAGACCATGCCGGTGACCGCTTCGGCGCGGGCGTCTTTCGAAAACGTCACCTCGATACGTGGGCCCGACGCCGTCGCCTGACGCAGCGCATGCGCGCGGGATCCCGCGCCAGCACTCGCGACGGCGATGCCAAAAAGAAGCGCAACCAGGCGGGAGGGCATGATGGGGTATCGTAGCGCATCCGCACCACCCCCAAGGACGCGCGGGCCGCGACAGGAGACCTCAGAGATGTCAGTGCAGACCCGCGAGAGGTTGCGCGCGTTTCCATTCGTCCTGGCGATCGCCGCCTCCGCCATCCTGATCCTGTCGGCCCCCTTCATCGGCGAGCTGCGTAGCGCGATCCGTGCGCGTTTCCCGGGTCACTTCGTGACGATTGTCGGCGCGGCGGTCGCCCTCGCGACCGCGGGTGCGCTCGTCGCGGCGATGGTGCGCATTCGCGACCGCCGGCCGCTTCGGTACGGCCTGATCGCAGCCGCGCTCGTCCTCGCGGTCGTCTACTCGATCGAGTCCGGTCTCGGCAATCCTGAATCGGATGTGGTCGAACGCTTTCACTTCATCGAGTACGGGGTCATCACGCTGCTGTTCTACCGTGCGTGGCGGCCGCTTGAGGATGCCGGCGTGCTCGCGCTCCCGGTGCTTGCGGGGCTGGCGGTCGGGACGTGCGATGAGTGGTTCCAGTGGTTCATCCCGGCGCGGATCGGCGAAATGCGCGACGTGTTCCTCAACCTCGCCGCGATCATCTCCGGTCTGCTCTTCAGCCTGGCGCTCGACCCGCCGGATCAGGTGCCCTGGTCTCTCGGACGTCGGTCGCTCCGTCAGATCGCCGGCGTCGCGCTGTTCACGACGGTTCTCTTCGCGGCCTTCGTAGACTGCGTGCACATCGGCTATGCGGTCGGAAATCCTGAGATCGGGTGGTTCAGGTCGATTTATACGGCATCGGAGCTCGAGGAGCTGTCGCGCGATCGCAGGTCCCGGTGGGCGTCGGCACCACCGCTGACGAGGCCTCCCCGGCTGTCACGCGAAGATCAGTACATGAGCGAAGGGCTCTGGCACGTGCAGGCGCGGAACCGTGCCTGGTCGGCCGGCGACATTCAATCCGCGTGGTACGAGAACCGGATCCTCGAGCAGTACTTCGCGCCGGTTCTCGATACGCCTTCGTACGTGTCGAAAGCCGGTCACCGGTGGTCGCCCGAACAGCACGCCGACGCCGAGCGGCGCGCCAACCTGACGCCCGGTCAGGTATCGACGTTTGTCAGCCATGCGCAAGATCCGTTTCCGATCTTCGTCTGGTCGCGGGTCATTTACTGGGTCGTTATCGCAGCGATTGGTATCTGCTTACTGGGCTCGTACCTCGTGCTGGGCAGAACGAAACAGAAGGAGGTCAGGAGGTCAGGAGGACATTAGTTTGAGAAACGAATCAGCCTCAAGTCCGAACGCGCTGACGTCCGCGGCGAAGGAAGAGTTGTACGCACTGAGCCAGATGTGTACTCCGGTTTGCCCCGGCGCCTTCCACGTCGACAGCCGCAACAGACCCCGATCCAGGCGATCGACTGCGAGCAGGACGTCCCACCCCGGTTCGATCCAGAGTACCGAACCGGAGATTTCTTCTCCCCAGGGCGATCGCAGCGTGCACCGCGCGTGTTCTTCCAGACGCCCATCGACAATTTGGAAACCCGAAGGACCGAGTAGACGCCGCCAGACATCATCGGACGGCACGGTCGTCGTGTGTTGCGCCCTGGCGTAGATCCGATCGTGACCGCGGTGGCCTTCGAGGTAGTGACGGAGGTTGCGCAGCTCCACGTTCCAGCCGGCCGAGGTCGCGTCGAGCTCGTCGTCCCATCCCGCATCGCTGCCGAAGCCTGAATGGACCAGCCGTAAGCGTGTCGTCCCGCCCCCTTGCGCTTCGAGCGTGAACTCCATCGTCATGCGCGCGGCGCGGCTGCCAGGCACCGGCTTGCCGTCGGCATCGAACGCGGGACGTTCCTCGACGAGCACCAGACGGCGAGGCGGCGTCCAGGTCTCGATGCTGGTGTCGGTCGACCAGGTGTCGTCCCAGGACCAGCGCATGGATCCATCCGGCCCGGGAGTGACCCGAGCCTGCAGGGGAAACCAGCGCACGAGCTCGGCGGCATCGGTGAGCGCGCGCCAGACGTCCTCAGGCGACGCGTTGACGTCGATGGTGATCGTAATCGTGCGCGCGTCCTTGTCGCGCGCTGCGACGGTGTCACTCATGGCTGGACCTCCGTGTGGATCTGTTGCGCGTTCGAGGGCGCCGAGGTGGACCTGTCGTCGATTTGACGGGCGGTGCGGACGATGAAGGGTGGATCATCGTCAGGAACCTGAAACGCCGTCCGTGTGGGGCCTGCTGGTCGTGATACCGGGCGGCGAGTGTCGCCAGCGCCGCCGACAACTCCTCGGCGAAGGCCGCGCGAGCGGCCGCGCTTGCGAAGCGGACCTCGCCGTCCAAAGTCAGCGTCGCGAGTCGGCGGCCTTCGCGCCGCGCGCGGGCTTCGAGGGCCGTGACGTCCTGAATCGCCCGGGCAGCCGATGCGGCGAGATACGACGCGCTCAGGCGATCGTGGGCGAGATCGGCAGCCGGCCCGAGCTCGCCGAGCGCGTCGGGGCTGATGATGAAGGCTTTTGCCGTGGCGCGCAGCCGGCGTTCCGTGCAGTTCCCCTTGCGGCGCTCTTCGACGCAGGTGACGAGTCCTTCCCGCTCCAGCTGGCGCAGGTGATAGTTGAGCCGTTGCCGAGGAAGCCCGAGCCGCCGCGCGAGTCCGGCCGCGGAATCCGGTTCGGCGAGATGCGACAGGAGTTGCCGCCGCGTTTTCTGCAGCACCAACGCCGCGCGGTCGGGCGCGGTGATGACTTCGACGGAAGCGGGGTCCGTGTTCATGGTCGGGTCCAGCATGGATCCGACAAATATTTTTGTCAAGACTATCAAGACTGTCGGATGGTGCGAGGATTCGCTGAGCATTCCTTCGTGTGCGGCAGGGCCCCAACCCTCGCTGCCTGCCAACGCTCGGTTCTTTACTTAATGCGTCTGGGGCCCACCCCAGACGCTGCGGCTCGCGCGTTCGCGCTCGCTGCGGCTCAAGGCGGCTCGCGCCGTTGGCGGGGGGCAATCGGCGGTTCAGTACCAACACGCGAATGGCCAGCCGGACCACGCAGGATCTGCGAAACTGCGGTTCTGTGACCGACACGACCCTTCCCGCACCGCTATCCCGCGCCGTGGATCACGCCAGGCGCTTTCTCCCATCGCTCGCAGAGCGACCACTGACGACGGACGCCTCGTTCGGCGTGCTCGTGACCGCGCTCGGCGGACCGTTACCGGAAGCCGGCGCGGATCCCGCCGGTGTGATCGACGAGCTGGCCTCGACGGCCTCGCGGGGCGTCCTGTCGACCGCTGGCCCGCGTTATTTCGGTTTCGTGACCGGCGGCGCCTACCCTGTGGCCGTGGCCGCGGACTGGCTCGTCGCGACGTGGGATCAGAACGCGGCGTTGCACGTGATGTCACCGGCGATGTCCGCGATCGAGGCGGTGACGTCGCGCTGGATCCTCGAGGTCTTCGATCTGCCCCGCGACGCCAGCGTGGGGTTCGTCACCGGCGCGCACACCGCCAACGTCACGGCGCTCGCCGCGGCTCGCGACGAAGTCCTTCGACAGCACGGATGGGACGTCGAGGCGCGCGGACTTCAGGGGGCACCCACGGTGACGGTGCTGGCGGGCGCAGAAGCGCACGCCTCGATTGCCGCAGCCACGCGCATGCTCGGTCTCGGCGCCGACACGATCGTTCGTATTCCGAGCGACGAACAGGGCCGGATCCGCGCGGACGCCGTGGCGCCGCTGCTGGCATCATTCGAGGGTCCGCGGATCGTGTGCGCACAGGCCGGCAACGTCAACACCGGCGCCTGCGATCCGTTCGAGGCCATCGCCGCCGTGACGCGCGCGCACGGAGCGTGGCTCCACGTGGACGGCGCCTTCGGCCTCTGGGCCGCGGCGTCACCCGCGTATCGCCACCTGGTGAACGGCGTTGCGCTCGCGGACTCGTGGACGACGGACGCACACAAGTGGCTGAATGTGACCTACGACAGCGGCATCGTGATCGTGGCGCATCCGTCGGCGCACCGCGCGGCGATGAGTCAGTCCGCGGCCTACCTCACGCCGGCCTCCAACGCCGAGCGTGACGGTATGGACTGGACACCCGAAGCTTCGCGGCGCGGACGCGTGGTGCCGGTTTACGCGGTGTTTCGGGCTCTGGGACGCGCGGGACTGGCGGACCTTGTCGATCGGTGCTGCCGGTTGGCATCCCGGATGGCCGGCCGGCTCTCGGAAGCCGACGGCGTGCGCGTGCTGAATGACATCGTCCTCAATCAGGTGCTCGTCCGGTTCGAATCGGACCGCGGCGAGAACATCACGTCCGCCGTGATCGGCGGCGTGCAGCGCGAAGGCACCTGCTGGTGTGGTCCGACTGGCTGGCAGGGTCAGCCGGCGATGCGGATTTCCGTGAGCAACTGGTCGACCACGGCCGCTGACATCGACCGCTCGGCTAAAGCCATTCTTGCCGTTCATGCGAAGATTCGATCCCAATCAGGGGCATGACGGCATTGGTTCGAGATCTGGTTGCGGCGTTGCGATCGCTGCGACTGTCCCCGGGCACCGCAGGCGTCGCCATCCTCACGCTCGCGCTCGGAACAGGCGTGAACACTGCGGTGATCGCCATCGCCTACGGCCTGCTGTTACGGCCGCTCCCTTACGGCGATCCCTCACGCCTCGTCGTCGTCGAAACGGCAGGCGGCGGCGCGCTCGACGTTCCGTTGCAGACGATCGACGAGTGGAGGGCCCGTCAGCGCGCAACGGACAGCCTCTCTGCCTACGCATCGACCGAGATCACGATGCGGGGAACTCATGAGCCGCGGGTGCTCAACGTGGGCCTGGTCACCGCGGATTTCTTCGCGACCCTCGGCGTCCACCCGCAACGCGGGCGAGTTCTCACGGGCGATAACGACACGGGTGTCGTGATCAGCGCCAGGCTGGGCCGCACGCTCGAAGCAGAGGGTATCTCGCTACCCGGCGGCGGCCTGCGGCTCGCCGATCGCGGGTATGACATCGTCGGGATCATGCCGCCGTCTTTTGCATTTCCAAATGACGAGATCGACGCCTGGATCCCGGCCGCATCCGCCCCTGGCGTCCGCGTGTTCAACGATACGGACGCGCGCCGATTTCAGCTGATCGGCCGCCTCAGGTCTGACGTGGGGATCGAGCAGGCGCGCCTCGAGCTGCAGCGCGTGGACAGTGAACTGCAGGCAATGGCCACACGCCGTCAGGAGCAGCGGACGATCGTGGTCCGATCGTTGCGCGACTCAATCTCTGGATCGATGCGGCCCGTGATGCGTGTGTTCGTCGCGTCGGCCGTGCTCGTCCTGCTCGTCGCGTGCGCGAACGTCGCGACGCTTCTGGCCGGCCGGGCCGTCGCAAAGAGCCGCGAGCTGGCGGTTCGGCTGGCGATCGGCGCCGAGCCGCGGCGCCTGGTGCGCGCGGCCCTGACCGAGAGCTTCTGTATCGCGGCAATCGGTTCAGCCCTGGGCATCGGTTTCGCCGCGCTGCTCCTCAGGATCTTCTCGACCTACGCGAGCGGCGTCGTGCATCACCTCGGCACGATTTCGATCGACCTGCCCGTGCTCGTCGCCACCGTCGGCATTGCGCTCGTGACGACGATGGCGTGCGGCGCTGCACCGGCGCTACAGGCATCCCGGACCGATTTTGCGGTGGCGTTTCGCGATACCACCGCGTCGCACAGCCGCACCGGCCGCCGGCTGCGGTTTGCCCTCGTCGTCGTCCAGGTCGCGCTCTCGATCGTGCTCCTCGCTGGCGCCGGCCTGCTTACGCGGACTGTGCTACGGCTCATGACCGAAAACATCGGCATCGAACCGCAGCATGGGCTCGCGGCCACGTTGATGATGGGGGAGACGCGGAGGTTCGACGCCGCGTCACGCGGGCCCTTCATGCGCGAGCTGCTTCGACGCGTCCGGGCGCTGCCGGGCATTCGCGAGGCCGGGCTCGGCAGCAATCTCCCGCCGAGCGTGATGCAGATCCAGATCGGCATCCGGTTCGACCGGTCTCAGGAGATGCAGATGCTCAGCCTCGCTGGCATCACGCCTGGCTACGTCTCCGCGCTGGGCGGTCGGCTGATTCGGGGACGATTCTTCGAGCCGGGCGACGAGCAGGCCGGCGGAGGCGTTGCCCTGTTGAGCGAAACGGCGGTGCGCGTGCTGTCGCGGGATCGCGATCCGATCGGACGGCAGATTGCCGTGTCCCTTCCGCGCGCATCGGGCGGACGGTTCCAGCCGCGCGTCGTCGGCGTGATCGCGGACATCAAGTATCAGGGACTCGACGCGCCGGCGAATGGCAGCATCTACGTGCCGTGGGAGGAGCTGCCTGCGAGCGTGTCGTACCTGGTCGTGAGGACGGAGGGTGCGCCGGCCCAATCGGCCGCGGCTGTCCGTGAAGTCGTTCGTGAGATGGAACCATCGATGCCGGTGCCGTCAATCCGTCCGCTCGAGGACGAGATGCGCCGGTCCATCGCCGAGCGGCGCCTGCGCGTCGTGCCGGCGCTCGGATTTGCGGCGCTGGCGCTCGTCGTGGCGCTCGTCGGACTTTCAGGCGCGCTGGCGCGCACGGTCACGGAACGGAGACGGGAGCTCGCGATTCGGGCGGCACTCGGCGCGACGCCGGGCCGGGCCGTTTCGACCATTGTCCGTGACGGCGTCCGCATGACCATCACCGGTCTGTTCCTTGGGCTCGCGGTGTCAACGTTCGCGACACCGCTGCTTGCGAAAATGCTCTACGGCGTTGGTCCCCTTGATCCGTTGACTTACGGACTGGTTGTCGGCGTCATTGCCATCTGCGCGCTCATCTCATGCATCGTCCCCGCCCGCCGGGCCTCACGCGTCGATCCTTTGGAGATACTGAAGGCGAGCTAGGCCACTAGTCTGGCCCGCCGCCGGACCGCGGCGTCGCAAACAACGCATCGTCCATGGGCACGTCGATCTCGATTTTCTCCGTGTAGGTGACGAACGACTGCACCGGCTCGCGGCCCGTACGTTCCTCGTTGATGTCGAACGGGAACTTCACGCCATTGACGGCCCGCCAGTTCGAGAAGTCGATCGTCACGTCGAAACGTCGGTTGCCCGGCAGATTGAGGACGCCGGTGTGCCGTCGATCGAGAAACGTCTGCGCGTCCAGAAAGATCACCCGCTCGACCCCGCCCTTGGTGACGACCTTGAGCTTGTGCGCCTCGCCGCCAGGGAACGGGACCTTTCCCTCGTAGGTCACCGCGTGACCCTTCTGTTTCCAGTCCACCAACAGGCCGTCGAAGTCCGCATCCAGCTCGCGCGTCTCGACGGCGTCCTTCGGCGCCCGCGTCGTGATCTTGCCTCCGGCGGCGGTGTCCCACGCGTCCTGATCGTTGATCCCGCGCGCTGTCATCGCGCCGCCCGCCGGTCCCTGATCTGCGCGAAACAGTTGCGGCCGCTTCTTGTAGACGACGACTTTGATGTTGCTGAACGGCGTCGCCACGGTGCGCGTGATCTTGATCGATTGAATCGCTTTGAGCCGGTCGTACCCGCCGCGCGCGTCGATGTACCGGCTCACGATCTCGTCCACGGTTTGCGCGGACGCCGGGACGCCTCCGACCGCGGCCGACAAGGCCATGGCAACTCCAACAACGATCATCCGCATCAAAGCCTCCGCGCTGGGTTCTAGCATGTGCCATTTCCCATGCCCCATGGCCGGGACCATGGCCCATTAGATTATGCCCGGCCATTGCTGAGCGCGCGGTGCGATGGGACGAAACGCGGGTTGCTGGTGACTGCCTGCCCGTCCGGCGCGCACGATATCATCCAGGGATGCGGGAACGGACATTCGAGCTGAACGGTCATCGCACGCGGGTCCTCGAAGCCGGCGGCGGCTGGCCTGTGGTGCTCCTGCACGCGTTCCCCCTGAACGCCGAGATGTGGCAGGCGCAGCTCGAACAGGTTCCGCAAGGCTGGCGATTTCTCGCTCCGGACTTGCGCGGCTTCGGCCGATCGCGCCCCGACATCTCCGGTCCGCTGACGATGGCCGACTACGCGAGTGACGTGGGAGCGCTGCTGGACGCACTGGAGCTCGAGCGCGCGTGGGTCGGGGGACTGTCGATGGGCGGCTACGTGTCCTTCGAGGTGTTCCGCCGCATGCCCGAGCGTCTTTACGGCCTTCTGCTGGCCGATACCCGTCCGCAGGCTGACACGCCGGACGGACGTCAAGGCCGGCGTGCCTCGTCTGAGCTGGTGAATGCGAAGGGGCTCGGCGCGCTCGCCGATCAGATGCTGCCGAGACTGCTCGGCGCCACGTCGCGCCGGGAGCGGGGACTCGAGCCTGACGTTCGACGGATGATCGAGGCGAACAGCGTGGCGGGTGTCGACGCGGCAATCCACGCGATGATGGCGCGGCCGGACTCGACGGCCGATCTCGCGCGGATTACCGGCCCGACCTTCATCGTGGTCGGCGACGAGGACGAACTGACGCCGCGTGCGGACAGCGAGCTGATGCAGCGGGAGATTCGACGGTCGCAGCTCGTCGTGCTGCCAGGTGCCGGGCATCTCTCGAACCTCGAGGTGCCCGATGTGTTCTCGGCGGCGCTCGAGAATTTCCTGACATCGAGTATCTGATGGTGTTCGCATTTTTCAATGCTCGCGGGGCCCCACCCCCGCTCGCGGCAGCCTCGCGCGTTCGCGCTCGGCTGCGGCCGCAGGCGCTTGTCCGCTGGCCCCTGTCGGCAAAAGCCTGACCCTGCGCGATGCCCGTGCGGACGCGACCCTTCCCCTTGGACAGCCGCCGACCGCGCCGCCAGACCGCGACTGTCGACTCCCGACTGTCGACTGTCGACTACCCGGGTTCACGATAGGATTGACGTATGCGTCACGCGTTCACTGCCGCCGTGCTCGCCGTCGCCTGCGCGACGTGGACACTCTCCGCTCAACGGCCCGGTCCGGCACCGGGGTCGGATCCGCTTCATGTGCCCTTCGATCAGATTCTCGACGTCAGCGTTCGTGACGGTCTGGTTTATTACCGCGCCATGAAGTCGGAGCGCGGGCGCCTGGATCGCTACCTCGCGTCGCTGAACGTGCCGTCCGCCACCTACGACGCATGGTCTGCGGATCGCAAAGCGGCGTTCTGGGTGAACGCGTACAACGCGTTCGTTCTCGAGACAATCGTGGACAACTACCCGATTCACGGGAAGAGTCCTTCGTATCCCGCCGCGAGCATCCAGCAGGTGTACGGTGCGTTCGATCGAACCAAGCACCGTGCCGCAGGTCGCAGCGTCACGCTCGACGAGATCGAAAAAACAATCCTTCCGGAGTTCAAGGAGCCGCGTCTGTACCTCGCGCTCGGGCGTGGCGCGATTGGCAGCGGCCGGCTGCGGAGCGAGGCCTATACCGCCGATCGATTGAAGAATCAGCTCGCAGACGTGCAGAAGGAGTTCGTGAACGAGGATCACATGTTCGCGATCGATCGGCTGGCCAACCAGATGAACGTCACGCCGATTCTGAGCTGGCGCGAGCGCGATTTCGTGGCCGCCTACGATCAGGGGGCAGCAGGGCCGATGGCTCAGCGCTCGCCGATCGAGCGGGCGATCATCGCGTTCGTTACCCCGCATCTGCTGCCGCTCGAGAAAGAGCTCGTCCAGCAGAACCAGTTCAGCGTGAAGTTCCGGCAGTTCGACTGGTCGCTGAACGATCTGACCGGGAGATAGCGCGAGCCCTTCACCTTCATGGATCTCGGACTGACCGACAAAGTTGCGATCGTCACTGGCTCGAGCCGCGGCCTCGGGCTCGCGAGCGCACGGGCGCTCGCGGCGGAGGGGTGCCGGGTCTGCATCTGCGCGCGGGGCGCCGAGCCCCTCGGGGCAGCGGCGAAGGGTGTCGAATCAGTCGCACGGCGTCCCGAAACGGTGCTGGCGGTCCAGGCTGACGTCTCGACGACGGCCGGGATCGAGCTCGTGATCCAGCGTACAGTCGAGGCTTTCGGCGGCCTCGACATCCTCGTCAACAATGTTGGCCGCGCCGCCGGCGGGGACCTGCTCGAGACGTCGGATACGGATTGGCAGGCAGCGTTCGACGAGACCTTGTTCCCCGCCATCCGCGCCTCGCGCCTGGCGGTACCGCACATGCGGACCCGCGGCGGTGGGGCAATCGTCATGATCGCGTCGATCTACGGCCGCGAAGCGGGTGGCCGCATGACCTACAACGCGGTCAAGGCCGCGGAGATCAGCCTCGGCAAGTCCCTCGCGCAGCAACTGGCGCCGTTGAACATCCGCGTCAACAGCGTTGCCCCCGGATCGATTCTGTTTCCGGGCGGGTCATGGCACCGCCGGCAGCAGTCGGATCCTGAGGGCATCGCCGAGTTCGTCCGTCGCGAGCTGCCCTTCGGCCGATTCGGCAACCCCGAAGAAGTCGGGACGGTCGTCGCGTTCCTGTCGTCTCCGCGCGCGAGCTGGATCAGCGGCGCGTCGATCGTTGTCGACGGCTGCCAGTCACGGTCGAACATCTAACCGGGCGGGTTGGGCAGGTGGGGCAGGTGGGGCAGGTAGGGCAGGAGGGGCAGGTAGGGCAGGAGGGGCAGGTAGGGCAGGAGGGGCAGGAGGGGAAGGTGGCGGGTTTTTCGAACGCTGCCCCACCTGCCCCACCGG